>NZ_BAABMF010000002.1:0-572015 GCF_050402865.1 Clostridium sediminicola | reverse complement strand
AATAAATCTTTAATATCTCTTACATGCGCAAAAGACATATTATGCGGTATTAATCTCCCTTTCGAGAGGCTATCCCCCACTTCGAGGTAGGTTGCCCACGTGTTACTCACCCGTCTGCCGCTAATCCACTTCCCGAAGGAAGCTTCATCGCTCGACTTGCATGTGTTAAGCACGCCGCCAGCGTTCGTCCTGAGCCAGGATCAAACTCTCAATTTGAAAAGTTCAATCATTTACTCATTACTTAAATTCATTGACTGGCATTTATTATCATTCTCTGTTTAATTTTCAAAGATCAAATCTGTAAAACTGTTTTGCTGTTTTTTCGACAGCTATATTAGTTTAACATTTTACTTCTTTATTGTCAAGAGTTTTTTTTATTTTTTCTTTCGACCATTTTCCTGGTTTCTCTTGGCGACAAGGAATATCTTATCAAATATATTATATGTATGCTTATATATTTTATTCATATAAGTCAATTATATCATATTTACTTATTAAATCTTTAATTATCTCAATTATTCTTATATTGATACACTAGGATAAGTTTATAAATATATTTCATGATATTTATAAATTGCGAAGAAAATCACTTCGCAATTTATAGTGACAAGTGGTAAGTAACAAGTTGTTGATACCTTTCGTAAACGAAAGCTTTTAATTAACCAAAATATAAAAAGAATCCTTTTGCATATCAAATGCACCATTTCAATCATTGAAGATGATAAAAACTTAGTTTAAAGATTTTCTGCAAGAAAATTTTCCTAAGAGTCGGCTTAAGGATTAGTAGAAGTTATTCTTCAACGATTTATTTCTATTCTGCATTATCTATTTCTATAAAAAAAACAGCTCCTAAGAGCTGCTTTCTATTCATTTACTTCTTCATTTACTTTTTCTGTTATTTGTTCTGTTGCCACTTCACATTCATCTATTTCATCTTGACTTATTGCTTCACATTCTTCTTCACATTTAGTAATTGCTACTTTTGTCATTGTCATAATTCTTTCTTCGTCAGATGTTCTCATAAGTGTAACTCCCATTGTATTTCTGCTTGTAGTTGAAATATCTGCTACATTTATCCTAATTGCGATGTCATTACTATTTATAAGCATTATTTCATCAGAGTCTTCTACTATTCTGGCACCAATAAGTTTACCTGTCTTATCAGAAATTTTATACGTAATTACACCTTTACCTCCACGCTTTTGAAGGCTATATTGGTTTACAGGTGTTCTTTTACCAAATCCATATTCACTTACAACAAGGAGTTCTTCTTCTCCGTTTGATATTTCCATAGAAACAACTTCATCTTCATCTCTTAATGTTATTGATTTTACTCCAGATGCTGTTCTTCCTATCGGCCTAGCATCTGACTCATGGAATCTGATAGCATAACCATCTTTAGTAACACACAGTACTTCACTTTCACCTGTTGTTACCCTTACACTTATTAATTCATCATCTTCTTTAAGATTAATGGCATTCAAGCCATTCTTTCTAATAGACGAATATTTGTCTAAAGAAGTCTTTTTAATTAATCCTTCTTTTGTTCCCATTACTAAAAAGTTATCTTCATTGAATTCTTTTAGACATATTACAGCTTGAATTCTTTCATTACCTTCTACAGGTATTAGATTGATTATATTAGTTCCTTTTGCAGTTCTTCCTGCCTCTGGAATCTGATATGCTTTTAATCTATATGCCTTACCCCTATTAGTAAAGAATATTACATTATTATGAGTAGTAGTAACAAACATATGCTCTACAAAATCATTTTCTTTAGTAGACATCGCTTGTATTCCTCTACCACCACGTCTTTGTGCACTATAAGTATCTACTGGCAATCTCTTTATATAACCAGAATGTGTTAAAGTTAAAACAACATCTTTTTCATCAATCAAGTCCTCAATATCTATTTCATAATCTTCGCCTTGAATAATCTGGGTTCTTCTTACATCGCCGTATTTTTCTTTTATTTCATTCAATTCGTTTTTGATAATATCTAACACTAATTCTTCACTCTCTAATATTGCTTTTAAGTTACTAATTACTTCTAGTAGATTAGCATATTCATCTTCAATTTTTTGTCTTTCTAATCCTGTCAACCTTTGAAGTCTCATATCTAATATGGCCTGAGATTGTTTATCACTTAATCCAAACTTATTCATCAAGCCTTCTTTAGCTTCAACAGCATTTTTAGAAGATCTAATTAAATTAATAACTTCGTCTATATTATCTAACGCAATTCTTAATCCTTCTAAGATATGTGCTCTTGCTAATGCTTTATCGAGGTCAAATTTTGTTCTTCTTTTAATTATATCCTTTTGGAAGTCTAAATAGTAAACTAAACATTGTTTCAAATTTAATGTTTTAGGTTCTCCATTTACTAATGCAAGCATATTTACTCCAAAAGAATCTTGTAATTTAGTATGCTTATACAACTGATTTAAAATAATATTCGAATTTGTATCTTTTTTTAATTCGATTACAATTCTCATACCATCTCTATCTGATTCATCTCTAAGGTCTGAAATACCTAGAATCTTTTTATCCTTTACAAGCTCAGCTATATTCTCTATTAGTCTAGCTTTATTTACTTGATACGGAATTTCTGTTACAACTATTTTTTCTCTACCCTTAACTTCTTCAATATTTGTAGTTGCTCGAACTACAATTCTTCCTCTACCTGTCTCAAAAGCTTTTCTTATTCCAGATCTACCAACAATATTTGCTGCCGTAGGAAAATCTGGTCCTTTTATTTCTCTCATAAGTTCTAATATAGTTATATCAGGGTTTTCTATTAATAGATTAATTCCATTTATCACTTCAACTAAGTTATGAGGAGGTATATTCGTTGCCATACCCACCGCAATACCTGAAGATCCATTAACTAGTAAGTTTGGATATCTAGCTGGTAGTACTGATGGTTCTTTCTCTTCTCCGTCAAAGTTAGGTACAAAGTCAACTGTATTTTTATTTATATCTCTAAGTATTTGTGTAGCTATTTTATCCATTTTTGCTTCAGTATATCTCATAGCAGCCGCGCTATCTCCATCTACTGAACCAAAATTACCATGACCATTAACTAATGTATATCTCGTAGAAAAATCTTGTGCTAATCTTACTAATGCATCATAAACAGCTGTATCACCATGTGGATGATACTTACCTAATACATCTCCAACTATTCTTGCACATTTTCTATAGCCTTTTTCAGGTGATAAACCTAATTCATACATAGAGTAAAGTATTCTTCTGTGTACAGGCTTTAATCCATCTCTTACATCAGGTAATGCACGACCTACTATTACGCTCATGGCATAATCAATATAACTTTTTTTCATTTCTCGACTTATATCAATTGGTAATATATTTCCATCGTTACCCATTAAAAACACCTCTTTACTAGCTAAATATCTAAGTTAACTACTTTTTTAGCATTATCTTCTATAAACTCTCTTCTTGGTTCAACTTTATCGCCCATCAATATTGTAAACATTTCGTCCGCTTGAATTGCATCTTCAACTTCTACTTTAAGCAAAGTCCTATCTTCAGGATTCATAGTTGTTTCCCATAATTGGTTAGCATCCATTTCACCTAAACCTTTATATCTTTGTATGTTTGTATTTTTATCCTTCCCACCAACTTCACTTAGAATCGAGTTCAACTCTTTGTCAGAATAAGCATATTTTATTTTTTTGCCCTTTTGTATTTTATACAATGGTGGTTGTGCAATATAAATATAACCTTGATCTACTAGTGGTTTCATATATCTATAGAAAAATGTTAACAATAATGTTCTAATATGTGCTCCATCAACGTCTGCATCAGTCATGATAATTATTTTATGGTATCTAATCTTATCAATTTCAAAATCTTTACCTATTCCTGCACCAAAGGCAGTTATCATAGATCTAATTGCTTCATAGTTTAAGATTTTATCTAATCTTTGTTTTTCAACATTCATTATTTTGCCTTTAAGTGGTAAAATAGCTTGAAATTTTCTATCTCTACCTTGTTTAGCAGACCCTCCAGCTGAGTCTCCCTCAACAAGATAAATCTCACATTCAGACGGATCTTTGGATTGACAGTCTGATAATTTCCCAGGCAATGATGTGCTGTCAAGAGCAGTTTTTCTTCTAGTTAACTCTCTTGCTTTCCTTGCAGCTTCCCTAGCTCTTGAAGCCACAAGCGCTTTATCTATTATTATCTTAGTTATTTTAGGGTTTTCTTCGAAAAATACACCAACTGCTTCACTTACAATACTATCAACAATTCCTCTAACTTCTGTATTTCCAAGCTTTGTTTTAGTTTGGCCTTCAAATTGAGGATCTGTAAGCTTAATAGATATAACAGCTGTTATTCCTTCTCTTGTATCATCTCCAGATAAATTTTTATCATTTTCTTTAACAAATCCAAATTTTCTTGCATAATCATTCAAGACTCTTGTTAAAGAAGACTTAAATCCTGATAGATGGGTTCCCCCCTCTACAGTATCTATGTTATTTGCAAATGAAAAGATATTCTCAGAGTATGAATCATTGTATTGAATAGCAACTTCTACAGCATAATCCTCTTTTCTACCTTCAACATAAATAGGATCTTGGTGTAATTTTTGCTTATTTCGGTTTAAGTATGATACAAAAGATTTTATTCCACCTTCATAATGAAACTCTTTTGATTTATCAGTTCTTTCATCCTCTAAAATTATTCTTATTCCTTTATTTAAAAATGCAAGTTCTCTAAGTCTTTGCTCTAATGTTTCATATTCGAATTCAACAGATTCAAATATATTAGCATCAGGTTTAAAAAATACACTTGTACCTTGTTCTTCAGTGTTTCCAACTTTCTTTAATTCTCCTACAACTTTTCCTTTTGAATATTCTTGTTCCCATATATGGCCTTCTCTTTTAACGGTTACTTTACAATATTCTGATAAGGCATTTACAACCGAAGCTCCAACACCATGTAATCCACCAGATACTTTGTATCCACCTCCACCAAATTTACCACCTGCATGAAGTACTGTCATAATAACTTCAACTGTTGGCTTTTTCATTTTTGGATGGATTCCTACAGGCATACCTCTACCATCATCATCAACTCTTATACAGTTATTTTTATCAATTAAAACTTTGATATTTTTACAATATCCACCCAAAGCTTCGTCTATACTGTTATCTACTATCTCATAAACAAGATGATGTAGTCCTCTAAGCCCTGTACTACCGATATACATACCTGGTCTTTTTCTAACAGCTTCTAATCCTTCAAGTACTTGAATCTGTGATGCATCATAATTTTGTTTATTTTCCATGTATATCCTCCTAACTAAAATCTATGGCTCATAATAATTAATATCACTTCGTTTTGTCAGCGTAGCAGAAGATATAGGTGAAAGATAAACTTTACTTTTCTTTTCAACTTCAGCTATAATAAATGACTTAGGTCTTTCCTCCGTTATTTTCTCAACGAAGCCGTCTTCTTCTGCTAATCTTAAAAATTGTCTTGTGTCAGAACTATACATGGTCGTTTCTACATCAAAGATACCTATAACATCTTTTAACGGGACTACCACATTTTCTCCTAAATGCAAAAACATACATTTACCTCCTAGATCTATATAAGCGTTCTATAAAAGTATTTCTTTTTTTATTGATCCTTCTTTTACATAGTAGACATTAACTTTATCATGTAAATATTTTTTAATATCTATAATACCTGTACATGTAATTAGTGTCTGAAATTTATTTATGGAATTTAAAATGTATTTTTGTCTTTTTATATCAAGTTCTGATAATACATCATCTAAAAGTAAAACAGGATATTCCCCATAAATATCTTTAATAATTTCAAGTGATGCAAATTTAATTGATAATACTGCGGTTCTTTGCTGTCCTTGTGAACCATATGTTCTTGTATCTATAGAATTTATACTAATTGAAAAATCATCTCTATGCGGTCCTATTGACGTTGCACGTTTATTAATGTCTTTTTGCCTATTATTTTTAAGCTGTAAATACAAATCATTTTCAATGTTATTTAAATTCTTGACAAAAGTTAAATATTTCAAACTCATTATTTCTTTATTCATTGTAATTTCTTTATGAATAATATTTGATTTTTCACTTAATCTATTAATAAAATCTACTCTTTTATTAATGATATAAGCTCCATACTTACTTAATTGAGAATCATAAACATCAAGTATTTCGTCATTATTATTCCATTTTTTAAGTACAATATTTCTCTGGTTTAAAACTTTATTGTACTGCGAAAGTGCATGATAATAACGCTTATTAAGCTTACATAACTCGATATCAATAAATTTTCTTCTATGCGTCGGGGATTCTTTGACTATTCTTAAATCTTCTGGCGAGAACATAACAGCATTAAAAGTACCAACCAAATCAGATAGTTTATTAACTTTAATAGAATTGATTGTTGCTCCTTTTTTACCTTCTTTAAAAATTTTTATATTTATTTTCTTATCAATTCTCTCTTTAGCAGCATAAACACTAATAAATGCTTCTTTTTCTTCCCAGTTAATTACTTCTTTATCTTTATTCGTTCTATGAGATTTTCCTAAACTGCAGAAATATATGCTTTCAAGAATATTAGTTTTCCCTTGAGCATTATCTCCTACCAAAATATTAGTACCTTTTCCAAACTCTAAAAATAAATTTTTGTAATTTCTATAATTTTTAAGTTCAACATATTTTATATACATAAAAAACACCTATTCTTTATTATACCACATATAAATCTTCATGAACAATTAATCTATTATTTTATATTTTTTGTCTTCAAATTCAATTATATCTCCAATATATAATTTTTTACCCCTTCTAACTTCAATTTCGTCATTCACTTTTACTTCACCATTTCTTATGAAAAATTTAGCATCTGAACCACTTGAAACAATATTTGCCCATTTTAAAAATGCATCTAGTTTTATAAACTCACTATTTATTTTTATTTCTTCCATTATTTTTCCCGTTGACACAAGTCAACGGGTTTCACCTGCCTTTTATTATATTTTAATTTGAATTCAGTAATCTTACTGGTAAAACTAAGTAAGTAAATTTAGTGTCATTATTATTTTTAATTAGACAAGGGCTTACACTACTTGAAAATTCGAGAGAAATCTCATCTTCATCAATTATTTTTAAAACATCAATTAGATATTTTGAGTTAAATGCAATTTCTAGTTCGTCACCTTGCAAAATAATATTTAATTCTTCTCTAACCATTCCCAATTGAGAATTGGAAGTTATAATTATATTTTCATTGTTTATATTAAATTTTATCAAGTTAGTATTACCATCTTTTGCTACAAGTGAAGCTCTCTCTATACAATTCAATAGTTCTGATCTTTTAACTGTTACTTTTGAATTGTATTCTTTAGGGATTATTGAATCATATTTAATAAATTCACCTTCTAGTAATCTCGAAATAATTTTAGTTTCTCCTAAATTGAACAATATATGGTTCTCTGTAAATGTAATATTTACCCCATTATCATCATCACTTAAAATTTTAGATACTTCACTTAAAGTTTTACCTGGAATAACTGCTGAAATATTATTATTATTTTCAATATATTCACTTCTTAAAGCTAACCTATAACCATCTAAAGCAACTAAATTTATGTTATTATCTGTTACCTCAAATAAAATTCCTGTTAAAATTGGTCTTGTTTCATCTTGAGCAATAGCGAATATTGAACCTTTTATCATATGTTTTAATAATTTTTGATTAACATTAAAAACAATATTTTCATCTATTTCTGGTAAACTAGGAAATTCATTAACATTTAAATTAACTAATAATGTGAATTTACTTTTTTCACATCGTATATTTAGATTATTTTCAGTTTTTTCAATTTCTATAAAACTATTTGGTAATTTTCTGATAATGTCTCCAAATAATTTTGAATCAACTGCAATAATACCATTTTCAATTACTTCAGCTTCTATCTTGGTTTCAATACTTAAATCTATATCTGTTCCAATAAAAGTTAAACTATTTTGTTCAGCTTTAATAAGAATACTATGAAGAATTTCCATTGGTGACTTAGTAGTAACAGCTTTTTGAACTATTGAAATAGCTTCTTGTAATTTTCCTTTTTCACATCTAAATTTCATTAAAGCAACCTCCTTTTATCCACACAGGATAATTTTATATAATAGAATAGTAAATAATCTTTTTAAAGTAGTAATAGTAGTAGGGGCTGTGGGTATGTGGATAAGTAGGTGTATCCAAGTAATACACTCAAAAATTACATAAAAATAAATGTGGATAAGTGATGCATGATTTTTAGCCTTTTCCACAGTATTTTTAATGTTTTATGATTTTTAGGTTTTTCCACAACATATCCTAATAATATTATAAACAGATGGTGATTATTTTTGATTAATCTTTTTAGTTAACTCTGAAATGACATTTTTTAATGAATCATCCTTTTTTAAATTCATTGATATTTTCTCATATGCATGAATAACAGTGGTATGATCTCTACCTCCAAACTCTTCTCCGATTTTAGGTAAAGACATATCAGTTAACTTTCTTGACAAATACATTGCTATTTGTCGTGGATATGTAATATTCCTAGTTCTTCTTGATGATTTTAGATCTTCAATTTTCATATTAAAATAATTTGCTACTATTTCTTGAATAAATTTAATTGTAATTTGTTTTTTGGCATCGTGAGATATAATATCTTTTAATGCTTCAGCTGCTAATTCTTCACTTATTTCTTTATTTGTTAAAGAAGAGTAAGCAACAATTCTTATTAGAGCGCCTTCTAATTCTCTAATATTAGATTTTATTTTATTAGCAATATAAACCATGACTTCATTTGGTATATTTAAATTTTCATTATCAGCTTTTTTCTTAAGAATGGCAATTCTAGTTTCAAAATCAGGAGCTTGAATATCAGCAATTAACCCCCATTCGAATCTTGAGCGTAAACGATCTTCTAAAGTTGGAATTTCTTTTGGTGGTCTGTCACTTGATAAAATAATTTGTTTATCTGCTTCATGAAGAGCATTAAAAGTATGGAAAAATTCTTCTTGAGTTCTTTCTTTTCCTGCAATGAATTGAATATCATCTATTAATAAAACATCTACATGCCTATATTTATTTCTAAATTCTTCATTTTTATCATCTTTAATAGAGTTTATTAATTCATTAGTAAACTTTTCAGAAGAAACATAAACAACTTTAGCTTTAGGATTATTTTTTAATATATAATGACCTATAGCATGCATAAGATGGGTTTTACCTAAACCCACTCCTCCATAAATAAAAAGTGGATTGTATGCTTGCGCTGGAGCTTCAGCTACTGCAAGAGAAGCAGCATGAGCAAACCTATTACTATTTCCTATAACAAAAGAATTAAAAGTATACTTAGGATTCAATGTACTATTCATTGCTTCCGAAACAGTAATTTTTTGCTTTTTATTTTTTTCAGCATATGTTTCTGCTTGGTTAGAATCTTCGGATAAAATTAAAAATTCTATTTCATAATTTTTTGAAGTAAGTACATTAATTGCATTTATTATGAGATTTTTGTATCGATTTTCTAATATTCCTCTTGTAAAATCATTTGGAACCTCTAGTTTTATAGTGTCATTCTCGATTTTTAATGGTGTAATACTTTTTATCCAAGTATTAAAACTTACTTGGCTAAGTTCTCTTTTTACAATACCTAGAGTATCATCCCATAATTTATCTAGTTGGGTAGCCATATTTTATCCTCCAGTTTCATGATCGTGCCACAAAATATAGTAATTTAACTAAATTGTTGTGGTTTAACCTTTTATAATATAAAAAATAAATATAACAAATTTATAAAAAATAAATAAATTAATTTACAAAGTATAAATTAGTAACAAGTTATTAACAATATTAAGTATCATAACATTAAGTGTTGACAATTATAATAAAAAAAATAACATGTTGATAATTATGTTGATTATTTTATTAGATTTATTTTATCAACAGATGTAGATAAAACGTTACTAACAAAATAAATAGTGCAATAAATGGCTTGAAATTATAGTTTTTTTATTTATTTATCGAAAAATTAAGAAAAAGCAAACAAGTTATACACAAAACAATCCACAAGCTGTGGATAAAAAATACTGTGGAATGTTTTCAACAGTTTAGTTTTATAATAACAAAAGAATAATGCCTATTCAAGAACTTATCCACAAAAAAAACACATAAATAAAAAATAATCAACAAGTAGGTATTTTCTTGACATTATATTTAGGTATATATATAATTAAAAGGTAAAATTACTTTAAATATCTTAGATAATATGCTTATGCTTTAAGTATAGACTTAATTTAGTAAAAGGGAGGTGTTTTGAATGAAAATGACTTATCAACCTAAAAGAAGACAAAGAAAGAAAGAACATGGGTTTAGAAAAAGAATGAAGAGTCATTCTGGTAGAAACGTAATTAAAAGAAGAAGAAGAAAAGGAAGAAAGAGTTTGACAGCATAAGGGCCGCAGAAAAGTGGCCTTTTCTGTAATTGCAGAAAATAAGGAGTTCCTAGTTAATGAAGAAGGAAGAAAAAATTAGAAAGAATAGAGACTTTATAAGAGTATATAAAAGAGGTAAGTCTTTTTCAAACTATGTACTCGTCCTGTATATTTATAAGAATAAACAAAATGTAGATTTAAATCGAATAGGAATATCAGTCAGTAAAAAAGTCGGAAATAGTGTTGTAAGAAGTAGAGTAAAGAGATTAATTTCGGAAGCATATAGAATAAATAAAGATTGCCTAATTGAAGGCTATGATTTGGTTTTTATTGCACGAAATAGTTCTAAAGAAAAAAGTTTTAAAGAAATAGAAAGTTCTGTTTTAAAATTATTGAAAAAGGCAGGTCTTTATAATTAATGTTGAAAAAAATTATAATCTATTTTATAAAGATATATCGAAAATATATATCTCCTTTAAAGGCACCATCTTGTCGATTTTATCCCACTTGTTCGCAATACGCTATTCAAGCTATTGAAAAATATGGTTTGTTAAGAGGTGGTTTTATGTCTATTAAAAGAATTGCAAGATGTAATCCTTATAGTAGGGGAGGATATGATCCTGTTAAATAAACATTAGGAGGTAATTGTATTGCATTTTTTAATTGCAAATTCAATATCAACAGTTTCAGCAAAATTTTTAAGCTTTACTTGGTTGAACAATGCTTTGGTAGATTTTTTTAATTTACTTCATAGTGGTGTAGAAGTTGTATTTAAGAATCCTAACATTTCATATGGATTAACTATAATTTTACTTACGGTTATTATAAGGCTATTGTTATATCCTTTAAATAGAAAGCAGTTAAAGTCTACTAGTAAAATGAACGAGATTCAACCTAAAATAAAAGAATTACAGAAAAAATATAAAAATAATCCGGAAAAATTAAATCAAGAAACGATGAAACTATATAAAGAAGAAGGGGTTAATCCATTAGGTGGCTGTTTACCATTATTATTACAATGGCCAATATTAATTGCTATGTACTCAGTATTTATGAATTTAGCTACTTTAAATCCAAATATAAGTGAAGTAACTTTTTTAGGATTGAGACTATTAGATTCACCTGCTGGAATACAAGCAGTTATGGGAAACCCACTTTTGGTAGGAACTTGGATACTACCTTTAGTATCAGGTGCCACTACATATCTATCTACAAGTATGTTATCACCTAAAAATTCTGAGACATCTAAACAAACGGGTACAATGAGTATCGGTATGAGTTTATTCATAACTTATTTAAGTTTTCAGTTTACAACTGCGTTAGTTTTATATTGGGTAACTAATAATTTATTCCAATTGGCACAAACATTAGTTATAAAAAGAAGTTCTACAAAACAGATACAAGAAGCTTAATAATTAATTTACGATTATTGCCTTATAAAGAATAATTGGAAGGCAGGTGCTAGTATGAAAATTATAGAAATGACAGGAAAAACAGTTGATGAAGCTATTGAAAAGGCTTTAAAGGAATTAAATACTACTAAAGATAAAGTTGAAATTGAAATATTGGAAGAAGAAACAAAAGGTTTTTTTAAGATTTTTAAAAGTAAAGAAGCTAAAGTTAAAGTAATTTTAAAAAAGAATTATGCTGATGAAGCAAAAAATTTGTTAAGAAAAATATTAAATAGTATGGATGTTTTAGCTGAAATAAGAATAAAAGAAGAAAAAAATACATTAAAGATTAATTTAATAGGCCCGAATATGGGAGTTGTCATTGGACATAGAGGTGAAACTCTAGACTCTATTCAATATTTAGTTAATTTGGCAGTTAATAAAGGTATTGAAGGAAATCATATTAGAGTAATATTAGATACTGAAAATTATAGAGCTAAAAGAGAAGAAACACTCAAAAGACTTGCAAACAGATTAGCGAGAAAAGTTAAGAAAACTCGTAAAAGTATTAAGTTAGAGCCTATGAACCCATATGAGAGAAGAATTATTCACTTTTCACTACAGAGTGATAGAGGGATTGTAACATATAGTGAAGGTGATGAACCGTATAGAAGAGTAGTTATTGATTTAAAAAAGAAAGCCATTTAGGCTTTTTTTTTGAATATTTAAGTTAAGATACCTTTGTGCTTGAAAGTATAGTATTTATATGTTATTCTTAAATACTATATTTGGTGAAAACTTAATATAGTATTTAAATCTACACACTTATACAATAAGAAATAGTTGTTTAAGAAATAAGTATGATTTTGCTTAAGTTTCTAGAAGGGATGAAAAAAATGAAAGAATATGATACTATTGCTGCTGTTGCAACTAGTGTTGGCCAAAGTGGAATTTCTATTATTAGGATATCAGGGGAAAAATCATTATCAATAGTTAGCAAAATTTTTGTTGGTAAAAATAACAGAAAGTTAGATGATATAACATCATATACTATGAGATATGGTTTTATAACAGAGTATAATACTAATGAAAAATTAGATGAAGTTATTGTTAGTTATATGAAAGGCCCTAAAAGTTTTACTTCAGAAGATACTATTGAGATAAATTGCCATGGCGGAGTTGTAGTTACAAATAAGATATTAGAACAAGTTATAAAAGCTGGTGCTAGAATTGCAGAACCTGGTGAATTTACAAAAAGAGCATTTTTAAATGGAAGAATAGATTTAAGTCAAGCTGAAGCTGTTATTGATATTATCAATGCTAAAACAGATTTAGGGATTAAATCTGCTTTGAAGCAGAGTCAAGGAAGACTTTATACAGAAATATCAAAACTTAGAAACGAGTTATTAGAAAATATTGCAAATATTGAAGCTACTGTTGATTATCCTGAAGAGGACTTAGAAGAAATTACTGCAGAAAAAGTAGAGAAAAATATTAAAGAAATACTTTATAGAATTGAGAATTTAATAGATAGTGCTGATGAAGGCAAGATAATTAGAGAAGGACTAAATACTGTTATTGTAGGAAAGCCTAATGTAGGAAAATCTTCACTTATGAATGCTTTGCTAAGTGAAAAAAGAGCAATTGTTACAGAAATACCTGGAACAACTAGGGATATAATAGAAGAGTATATAAATGTTGATGGTATTCCAATAAAAATTGTAGACACTGCAGGGATAAGAGAGACAGAGGATATTGTCGAAAAAATTGGGGTTGAAAAATCAAAGGAAAAGATTAATGAAGCTGATTTGATAATTTTTATGTTGGATACAAGTAGAATAATAGATGAAGAAGATAAGGAAATTATTGAGTATATAAAAGATAAAAAATATATAGTACTATTAAATAAGAGTGATTTAGAAAATAGATTTTTGTATAAAGGATTAGAGATGTTGGATAATAAAAAAATAATAGAAACATCTACGATAACTGGAAAAGGTTTAAGTGAATTGAAGTCTAAAATCAAGGAATTGTTTTTTTCAGGAAATATTGATGTAAAAACTATAATGATCACTAATCAACGACATAAACAAGCATTAATAAGGTCGAGAGAAAGTTTAGTTGCTTCACTTGATGCAATTAAAAATACTTTAGCTATTGATCTTGCTTCTATAGATATTAGAGATGCTTGGTCATATTTAGGAGAAATAACTGGGGAATCACTAAAAGAAAATATAATAGATAAGATTTTCCAAAAATTCTGTATAGGAAAGTAGGTGAAAAGATGAGCTATTTTGGTGGAAATTTTGATGTAGTTGTAATAGGAGCAGGTCATGCTGGTTGTGAAGCAGCATTAGCTTCTGCAAGGATGGGATGTAAGACTTTATTATGTGCAACGGATTTAAAAAGTGTTGCAATGATGCCGTGCAATCCTAATATCGGGGGAACTGCTAAGGGGCATTTAGTTAAAGAAATTGATGCTCTTGGTGGAGAAATGGGTATTAATATAGATAGTACATTTATTCAATCACGTATGTTAAATACTTCTAAGGGACCTGCAGTTCACTCGTTAAGAGCACAAGCAGATAAATTTAAATATGCAGCTAGAATGAAACGAATTGTAGAATCCACTGAGAATTTAGTACTAAGACAAACTGAAGTTGCGGCCATTGATTATGATGGAGAAGAAATTATTGGTGTATTAACAAAAACTGATGCTTATTTTAAAACTGGGGCTGTAATAATCGCAACGGGTACTTATCTAAATTCTCAAATTATATTAGGAAACTTAATTTTTGATGAGGGACCAAGTGGTTTATCTTCAGCGAAAGCAGGACTTACCACAAGTCTAATAAATATTGGTGTAAAAATGAGAAGATTTAAAACGGGTACTCCAGCTAGGGTTAATAAAAGATCCGTTGATTTGTCAAAAATGATCGAACAACCTGGAGATGAAAGAATAGTACCATTTTCATTTATGTCGGATGATGTCGAAAGAGAACAATTATCATGCTATTTGACGTATTCAAATCAAGAGACTCATAATATTGTTAAAGAAAATATTGATAGAGCACCTTTATATAATGGATCAATCAAAAGTGCAGGTCCAAGATATTGTCCATCCTTCGAAACAAAAGTAATGCGTTTTCCTGATAAAGGAAGGCATCAGATATTTGTTGAACCGGAAGGGGAAGATACTGCTGAAATGTATGTTGATGGTATGTCTAGTTCACTTCCAGAGGATGTACAAATTCAAATGTTGAGATCAGTTCCTGGCTTAGAAAATGCAGAGTTAATGAGACCTGCTTATGCTATAGAATATGATTGCCTTGATCCAACTCAATTAAAGCTTTCATTGGAATTTAAAAAAATACCAGGTTTATTTTCTGCTGGTCAAGTTAATGGAAGTTCTGGTTATGAAGAAGCTGCTGCTCAAGGTTTGGTTGCAGGAATAAATGCTGCCATGAAAGTTAATGGAAGAGAACCCTTTATATTGAAAAGATCAGATGCTTATATTGGTGTTTTAATTGATGATCTTGTAACAAAGGGAACGAATGAGCCTTATAGGATGATGACATCTAGATCAGAGTATAGATTGTTGTTACGCCAAGATAATGCAGATTTAAGATTAACAGAATTAGGTTATGAAATAGGTCTTGTATCACAAAAAAGATTTGAAAGATTTAAAATAAGAAAAGAAAATATATTTAATGAAATTGACAGGATAAAGAATATTCAAATAACAAATAACAATGGAGTTAATGAATATTTACTACAACTAAACTCTACACCTTTAAAAAAGCCTATAAAGTTATATGAATTAATTAAAAGACCTGAGTTAGATTATTTTAAAGTAAAAGAGTTAGATAAAAATAGAACAGAGTTACCAATAGATGTACAAGAAGAAGTTAATATTATAGCAAAATATGAAGGATATATAATAAAGCAACAAGATCAAGTGAACCAATTTAAAAAATTAGAAAGAAAAATAATTCCAAATAACATTGATTACTTTAGTATTAGTGGACTTAGAATAGAAGCTAAGGAAAAACTTGATAGTATTAGACCAATAAATATCGGTCAGGCTTCAAGAATTTCAGGAGTTTCTCCTGCGGATATATCTGTTTTGTTAGTTGCTTTAGAGCAATTGAATAGAAAACAAATATCAAAGGAGGAATAATATAATGGAATATAATAAAACTCACTATAATTTATTAAAAGATACATGTAAAAAAATGGAATTAAATTTTACTGATGATAAATATGAGAAATTCAATCTGTATAAAGATCTAGTTAAAGAATGGAACGAAAAAGTCAATTTAACAGCTATTCTTGATGATGATGAGATTTTTAAAAAGCACTTTATTGATTCTATTAAAGTCTATGAATTTAAGCCTTTAATCAATGCCAAAAGAATAATAGATATTGGTACAGGAGCTGGTTTTCCAGGGTTACCTATTAAGATTATGAATGATAAATTGAATATTACTTTACTGGATTCTTTAAATAAAAGAATTAATGTATTAAATGATATTGTAAATAAATTAGAACTAGAGTCTGTAAATCTTGTACATGGTAGAGCGGAAGAATATGTAAGGAATAAAGGTATAAGAGAAAGTTATGATATTGCTATTTCTCGAGCAGTTGCGAATTTAACAACTTTAAGTGAAATATGTATACCGTATGTAAAAGTAGGTGGATTTTTTATTGCATTAAAAGGTCCAGGAGTTGACGAAGAAATAGATATTGCTCGAAATTGTATTGGTACTTTAGGTGGAAAAATAATGAAAGTAGTACCTATTAACATTGAGGATTCAGATTTAAAACATAATCTTGTCATTATTAAGAAAGTTAAAGAGACTGATTTGAAATATCCAAGGAAATGGAAACAAATAAATAATAAACCAATACTATAAAAGCACTTTTTTAGTGCTTTTTTTCATTAATTTTCAATAAAATAAAGGAGTTTATATTTATTTATAGTATAATATATTTGTGTTATTTTTTTAAAAAAGAATTAAGTCTATTTAGTATATAACATTTTAAGAAGAGGATGAGGTAAGATGAAAAAAGATATAGAGTACATACCTTTAGAGCAGATAATTCCTAATGCATATCAGCCCAGAAAAACTTTCAATGATAACACAATAGAAGAGTTGGCTCAATCCATAAATACTTATGGTATAATTCAACCACTATCTGTTAGAAAAATGAAAGATAAAGTTTATGAAATAGTAGCTGGAGAGAGAAGATACAGAGCTGCTAAGAAATTAGGATTGAACGAGATCCCAGCTATTATCATAGAAGTTACTGATAAACAATCTGCTGCAATAGCTTTATTAGAAAACATTCAGAGGGAGAATTTAAATTTTCTTGAAGAAGCTGAAGCTTACCATGATTTATTAAAAGAACATAATTATACGCAAAAGGATTTAGCAGAGAAAATTGGAAAGAAACAATCAACTATAGCTAATAAGATTAGACTTCTAAAACTGGATAGAGAAGTTAGAAGTCTTGTGGTTGAGAGTAAATTATCAGAGAGGCATGCTAGAGCTTTATTAAAACTTCCTTCTAAAGAAATTCAGATAAAAATTATCAATAAAATCAAAAAAGATTCTTTAAATGTTAAAAAATCAGAACTCTTAATAGATAAAGAATTAAATAAATTAAAAGGTGATACTGTTGCTGCTGATGGGAAGAAAAAGATAAAAGGTATATTCAGTCCCCAAATTTATATAAACACTATCAAGCAGGTTTTTGATAAATATGGTATAAATGCTATATATAAATCTATTGATAGGGATGACTATATAGAAGTTGTAGTAAGAATTCCAAAAGAGTAGACTTAATATGTTTCACGTGAAACATTTATAGAATGACATAATATTGAAATTCAATAAACGAGCTACAGAGAAAAGTATAATTTCAGGAAACTTAATAGAAAAATAAATTTCAGGGATGGTGAAAAAATGAAAGTAATTTCTATATTTAATCAAAAGGGTGGAGTAGGAAAAACAACGACATGTATTAACTTATGTTCTTACTTAGCAATGAAAGGCAAAAAAGTTTTGGCAATTGATATAGATCCACAGGGAAATACTACTAGTGGAATGGGAATCGATAAAGCAAATCTTTCTGGTTCTATGTATAATATTTTAGTTACAAACAATAAAATAGAAGATGTGATTATCGAAAGTGAATTAGTAAGTAATTTTTATATTGCACCATCAGACATGGAATTAGTTGGAGCGGAAATTGAATTAATAAATTCTAAGAAAAGAGAAGGTATTCTAAAAGAAAAAATTGCAAAACTTGAAAAAGAGTTTGATTATATATTTATTGATTGTCCACCATCATTAGGTTTCCTTACAGTTAATGCTTTAACAGCCTCTAATAGTGTTTTAATACCAATTCAATGTGAATTTTACGCTTTAGAGGGAGTTAGCCAATTAATTAATACAATTCAGTTAGTAAAAAAATCTTTAAATAAAAATTTAGCAATTGAAGGTGTAGTCATGAGTATGTATGATGCTAGAACTAAGTTATCTAGCGAAGTAGTACGTGAAGTTAAGAATTATTTCAAAGGAGCAGTATATGATACTACTATTCCAAGGAATATAAGGCTTGCTGAAGCACCTAGTTTTGGGTTGCCTATAATGTTATATGATGAAAAATGTAAAGGTGCTAAATCTTACGAAACATTAGCAGAAGAATTTTTAAACAAACAGAATGGAGTGAAATAATTGAGTAAAAAGTTTGGATTAGGAAAGGGTCTTGGAGCTTTGATACCTGAAGAAAGTCAAACAGAGGAAGGTGTAACTAAAATTCTGCTTAATCTAATTAAAGCTAATAAAGAGCAACCTAGAAAATATTTCGACGAAGAAAAAATCCTCGAACTCTCAGAATCTATTAAAATATATGGAGTTATTCAACCTTTAATACTAAAAAAAGAAGGCTCTACTTATACAATTGTTGCAGGTGAAAGAAGATGGAGGGCATCAAAATTAGCTGGGTTAAAAGAAGTTCCAGCAGTAATATTAGATACTACTGATAGAGAATTACTTGAGATTTCTCTTATAGAAAATATTCAAAGGGAAGATTTAAATCCTATTGAAGAAGGACAAGCATATAAAAAACTTTTAAAAGAATTTGATATTACTCAAGAAGAATTAAGTAAAAGAGTGGGAAAATCAAGAACTGCAATTACAAACACAATGCGATTACTAAACTTGGATGAGAGAGTAAAAGAATATATTATTGAAGAGATTATTTCAGAAGGGCATGGAAGAGCTTTGCTAGGTATTGAAGATAATGATATTCAATATAAGATGTCACAAAAAATAATAGATGAAAGATTAAGTGTTAGACAAGTAGAAATTTTGATAAAACAGTTAAAAAAGAATGAAGTTGAAAACAAGAAGCCTAAAGATGAAGTCAATATTTATTATAATGACTTAAAAGATAAACTAGAAAGTTTATTTGATACAAAAGTTATAATCAAATCTAAAAATAAGGGTAAAGGAAAAATTCAAATTGATTATTATTCAGAAAATGATTTACAAAGGATTATTGATATTTTAAATATTTAATGTTTCACGTGAAACATAGGAGGAAAAAGTAATGTTTGCTATTGAAGAATTTATTAAACAGAATGTTGTATTAATAATAGCTATTATGAGTGGATTGATTTTGATAATGTTTTTTATGATAATAGCTTTAAAATTCAATGTTAATAAAATGCAAAAAAAACACAAAAGATTGCTAAGAGGAGTGAATAGCGCTAATTTAGAAGAAGTAATTGATAATTATTATGATAAAATTGAATATCAAATACAAGAAAATGATCTAATAAGAGAAAATATCAAAACACTAAATATGAAATTAAAAAGTACAACAAGCAAAATATCATTAAAGAGATATAGAGCTTTCGAAGATGTAGGTAGTGACTTGAGTTTTTCTTTAGCTATATTAGATGAAAATAAAAATGGTGTTGTTATAACTAGTTTATACAGTAGGTCTGAAAGTACTGTTTATGGCAAGACAATAGAAAATGGAAAGTCTACATATGAACTTTCTCAAGAAGAAAAAGATGTAATAGAGGAAGCAATAAAAAGAGGTTAGTGAATTATACTGACCTCTTTTTATTATTATTACTAATTCTTTCGCATGAAGCTTTTAAAATATTCTGAGGTGCTTTTCTACTTCCCATAGTTTGAATTACCGAATGGTAAATTCCACTAGAAATTATCTCTGCTAACATCATTACAGTATAGAGTCTAGTATTTTGAAGTACCATGAAATCAAGAGTTCCAGACACATTCACAATTCCTTTTATACTTAAATCACCAACAGGGGGTAACTTTTTTTCCAATGCTGATCCAGGCATTAAGGGTGTATTTTTGATAATAATATTTCCAACATCGTCTATACTACCCAAAGAAGCATCGACTGCTATAATATATGGGTCTTTATATTTTTTTTTGATAATCGATAGAGTTTCACATAGATTTTTAGCATGAACAGGATCTTCTAGTGTTCCAAAAAGAGAAAAATTTGATCTTCTTAAGAATTTCAACTTTTCACCAACTATAGGTCCCAGACTATCTCCAGTTGATCTATCTGAACCAATACAAATTAATACAATTTGTTTAGTTAAATTTTTTTTAATATTAGCAGAAAGAGTATCTCTAATTTTATAAACTGCATTTTTTTCTTTATATGTTATTATACAAGATGATTTCATAAAAAACCTCCTATTAGCATTATTTACTAATAAGAGTATTTTTATTCTAGATATATTACAATATATATTTTTATTTATGCAATTTTTTCAAAACATTTAAAGTATACTTTATATCATCTTCATTTTGAAAGTAACCAATACCAAAACGAGTTGTACCAGTAGGGTATGATCCAATAGTTTTATGAGCTAAAGGAGCACAATGAAGTCCAGTACGAGTCATAATACCATAATCCTTATCTAAAACATAAGATAGTTCTGAATTACTAAATTTGTTTGATGTAATGGATATAACAGCAGTTTTCTTACTGGTATCTGACGAACCATATAAAATAATACCATCTGTATTTTGTAAACCATTTATAAATAAAGAAGTCAAATATTCTTCTTTTTCCTTAATGGTTAAAATACCTTCTTTATTAATAAATTTAATACCCTCATATAAACCATAAATGGCAGGTGTATTTAGCGTTCCACTTTCAAACTTATCAGGGAGAAAATCTGGTTGAACAATACTTTCAGATAAACTACCAGTACCACCTTCTATAAACGTAGTACATAATTCATTAAGATCATCACTTATTATAAATCCTCCTAAGCCTTGCGGTCCAAGTAATCCTTTATGTGACGTAAAAGCTAAAGCACTACAATTGATTTCCTTAAAATTAATTGGAATTATTCCTGCACTTTGGGCTGTATCTACAATAAACAAAATATTATTATCTTTACATATTTGACCGATAGATTTTAAATTTTGTATACTTCCCACTATGTTAGATGAGTGGTTAACAATAATTGCAATAGTATTTGATTTAATTGAGTGAATAATATCGTCAGTATTAATAAAACCATCTTGATTTGCTGAAATAATATCATATTCCACATTTTTAATAGAACTTAACGAAAAAATTGGTCTTAATACAGAATTATGCTCCATTGATGTAGTTATAATATGATCTCCATCTTTTAAAAAAGATTTTAAAAGTATATTTAAAGATGTAGTTATGCCACCAGTAAAAACAACATTATTAGGATTCTCATAATTAAAAAAATTTGCAATTTCCTGTCTACATTCAAAGACAATACGAGAGGATGCTAAAGATTTTTTATATGCACCTCTTCCGGGACTTGAACCAATATTATTCATATAGTTAGTCATAGAAGTTACAACTTCTTTAGGTTTAGGGTAGCTAGTTGCAGCATTATCAAAGTATAAATTCATTTTAAGCCTCCTAGAAAATTTAAAAATTTGGTTGGGAATCATTGAACTATAGTAGTAATATTAAAGTAATATTATAGTTATTATTATACATTAAATTAGTGTATAATAGTATTAGTCGAAATTAATTAAATTGTAGAATAGGAGTGTTTAAATGTCTAAGGTAATAGATTGTAAAAATATGAGTTGTCCATTGCCAGTAGTTAATACAAAAAAATATTTTGATAATATAGAATCAGGAGAAGCTATTGTTATAGTAGATAATGAAATAGCGAGAAACAATATAATAAAGTTTGCTGTAAAACAAAGACTTGCATGTGAAATGAATAAATCATCAGGAAGTTCTTATGAACTAAAATTGACAAAAGGTTATGAAGAAATAAGTGAAGTACTAAATAAAGAAGAAAAACAAGTAAAAGAGAACTTATCAGTAGAAGAAAATAAGTTACCTAATTCAGAAAAATTTGCTATTGTTATAGGTTCAGATAAAATGGGAGAGGGTAATGATGATTTAGGTAAAATACTTATGAAGAGTTATTTATTTGCTCTTTCTGAATCAGAAATAATTCCTTCACATTTGATATTTTTAAATAGTGGGGTATATTTAACAGAAAAAAATTCGAACACTATAAATAGTATAAATAAACTCATACAACGTGGAGTTGAAATAATTATTTGTGGAACATGTATAGAATTTTATAATATTAAAGATAACATAGAAGTTGGAGAAATTAGTAATATGTATTCGATTGTTGAAATAATGAATGAATCTGATAAGGTCTTAAAAATATAAAAGGTATGAATAATAAATATTTTTTAACTTTTAAGAATACTCATGAAGCAATAAAGGCAGAAAAAACAATTGAATGTAAGGGAATATATATAGAAATAATGCCAACTCCAACCGAAGTAACAAAAAGCTGTGGAATTTGTATTTGTATTAAAGAAGATGATATTAAAATTATTTTAGAAATGATTGATAGTAATTTAATTGGAATAGATAGTATTTATTATAAAAAAGATAAAGAATATAAAAAATTAAGTAATTAACTTTTTATATTGGTTTAAAGTGAGGTAGTAAAATGAAGGAATTTAATATTGGAGATATAGTTGAAACTAAAAAAACTCATCCTTGTGGATCAAATGAATGGGAAGTTATAAGACTTGGCGCTGATATAAAAATGAAATGTGTAGGTTGTGGAAGAATTGTCATGTTACCTAGAAGTAAATTTGAAAAAAGAGTAAAAAAAGTTGTAAAATAAAATATAGATGAAAAGTAAAAAAGTGTTGATTTTACTTACATTAAGTGATAAAATAGTTAAATGTGGTCCCTGCTGTAGAAAGATTTTTATCTTAAACAGCCGTTAGTCCATAGGGAGGAGGTGAAAACATGAATAATTACGAAACTCTTTTTATTCTTAATGGAGCTTTAGATGCTGAGACTATCAAGTCAAGCATTGAAAAGTTCAAAGGTGTTATAGAAAATAATGGTGGTGTAATTGAGAATGTTGACGAATGGGGTAAAAGAAAATTAGCTTACCCGATTAAGAAACAAAACACTGGTTACTATACATTAATTAATTTCAAATCAAACCCAGATTTACCTAGAGAATTGGAAAGAAATTACAGAATAAGTGATGCTGTTATTAGATTCATAGTTGTAAATCCTGAAAAATAGGTGGTGCAAACATGAATAAAGTTGTATTAATTGGAAGATTAACAAAAGATCCAGATTTGAGATTTACTGCTGGTAAAGGTACTGCAGTGGCATCATTCACTATTGCGGTAGACAGAAGATTTAAGACACCTGGTCAGCCAGAAGCAGATTTTATTCCTGTCGTTGTATGGGGAAAACAAGCTGAGGCGACTGCTAATTATATGAGCAAAGGTAAACTAATATCAGTTAGTGGACGAATTCAAACAAGAAGCTACGAAGCAAAAGATGGAACTAGAAGATATGTTACTGAAGTAGTAGCTGATGAAGTTCAGTTTTTAGAATGGGGCGGAAGTTCCAATCAAAGACAAACTCAACAGTATCAAGGTGGCGCTACGCAACCAAATGATAATAATAGTAATTTCGGTAATTTCAATTCAGATACTTATGATGAGGATATAACTCCTATGGATGATGGAGATATCCCGTTCTAAAGATTTAGGTAAGGAGGGTCGATCATGGCTTATAATAAGAAAAATAACAGAAAAAAAAGAAAAAAGGTTTGTTCTTTTTGTGCAGATAAATCTAAAGCTATAGATTATAAAGATGTTAACAAATTAAAAAAGTACATTACTGAAAGAGGTAAAATATTACCTAGAAGAATTTCTGGAAACTGTGCTAAACATCAAAGAGAATTAACTCTAGCTATCAAAAGAGCTAGAAACATGGCATTACTACCATATACAACAGATTAATAAACAGCAGTGTCTTTTTAGGCACTGCTGTTTTAAACTATAATCAAATATTTGTTGAAAGATATGTATAAAAAACTTAAAATATATATATGGGAATTTCTTTGAAAAGGAATGATTTATATGAAAAAAGAAGATTTTAGTATAATGTCAAATGTTAAAACTATAGAAAATTTAAAATCACAGCTATTGTATGTAATAGCAGACTTCTTTGGGCTTTTAACTAAAGGAAGTAATGTAGCACAGGAAACTATGCTTCATTGTATTTCTAGCGGAATAATTATATTTTACATGTTAGCAGACAAGTTAGGCTATTCATATATTACAGTAGATGAATCAATAAAAAAGAATCTTAAGGTTGGAATAAAAGAAAACGATAAATTAGAAAAAAATGATAAAAGTTTAAGTAGGCTACATTCACATATATCAGATAGAAATTAATGGAGGAAGTTATGGAGAATAAAAAACATAATACAAAATCTATGGTTGAAGCAGGTTTAATTTCAGCGCTTATTTTTGTGATATTCCTAATCAGTGCTTATACGTCAATGCTTTCATCTGTGGGAGCGTTCATTCTACCTATTCCAGTAACAATATTATATATAAGGTATGACTTTAAAACAGCAATTCTATCAGTAGTTGTAAGTTTTATACTTGTTTCTTTGATGTGGAATGTTGTTTCTGCTTTAATTGCTGCAGTAACATTCGGATTAATTGGTCTTAGTTTTGGGTATTGTATAAATAAAAACTTTTCTAAAAAGCTAACATTATTTATATTAACAATAGTTAATTTAATCGCATATATTTTTCAAATGGTTATAACACTTTCACTTATTTTAAAACAAAGTTTAGTGGAACAAATTCAGTTTATGAGTAATATGTTTAATGAATCAATGGATATGACTATAGGGATGTATCAATCATTGGGAATGACTGAAGAACAACTAAAGACATTCGATTTGTTAAAAGAATCCTTTTCAACTGACTTCATCTTAAAAATGTTGCCTGCATCAATTTTATTTGTCGCTATAGTATCAGCATTGCTAAATTATACAATTACAAGAAGAGTATTTTGCAAATTAAAATATAATAAGATTGAAAAATTTGGTGAGTTCCAATATTTTTATATTTCCAATATATTTACTGCAGGGCTTATTATCATATGGTTATCAGGTATTTTACTAACACATTATAAACTAGATATAGGAGAGTATTTACAACTATTTGCAGTATTTACGATGCAAATTCTATTTATGTTAAATGGGTTAGCGTTATTAATTTATTATATTAGAAATCGCCGTAATAAAAATATTTCAAAAATACTAATTGTAGTAATAGCATTTTTAGGATTTACGAATAATATTTTTGCAAAAATGTTCTTTTTTACAGGTCTTGCAGAGAGTATTATTGACTTGAGAAAATTAGATCCGTATTCAACAAGAAAGAGGAAATAGGAGAGTAGGTATGGACAATAAGTTCTACTTTGAAACAAATAAATTATATTTATTTTTTTTAGCGGTATTAATAACAATATTATTTATATTAAGTCACTATGTTATAGGAGTTGTATCAGTACTATTTTTTATTGTACTAATAGTATATAACTTTTATAAGTTTAAGAACAGAGAAAGAGCTTTTTTGAAATTTATTACTGATTTTTCATCAAAAATGGATATAGCAACTAAAAATACATTGATAAATATGCCTTTTCCATTAATAATATGCAATAATGAGGGTGGTATATTATGGTATAATGGAAAATTTAATAATAAAATCGAATCTGAGGAGTTATTAGGAAATAATATAAAAAAATATATAAAAGATTTTTCTACAAAAGAAATATTACACACAAAAGAAAAAGTTTACAGATATGTAAGTATAGATAATGAGTTCTATGAAGTAACAGTTAAACTCTTAGAAAATGAAGTGAAAGGTAATAAAGAAGATTTATTCCTTCTTTATTTAAATAATAAAACTGAAGAAATAAATTTATACAGACAAAAAGAAGATAGTAAGAGTATAGTATTATTGATAGAAGTAGATAATCTAGAAGATGTTTTAAAAGTCACTGATGAAGATAATATTCCTTTATTAACAGCAGAAATTGAAAGAACGATAAAGAATTATGCAAGTAAAATAAATGCAGTTAATCTTAAATACTCACCTAGAAAGTATTTGCTTATTTCAGAAGAAAAATATATAAAAAAAGAAATGGATTCAAAGTTTGAAATACTAGAAGAAATTAAAGGATTACAATATGGAAATACAATAAATGCTACTCTAAGTATTGGTGTAGGTAGGGGTGGAGAACATCCTGAAGAGAATTTCCAGTTTGCAAATTCAGCTATGGAATTAGCACTTAGCAGAGGTGGAGACCAAGTAGTTGTTAAGACTAATGATCATTTAGAATTTTTCGGTGGAAAATCCAAAGAAGTAGAAAAAAGAAGCAGAGTAAAAGTTCGAGTTATGTCAAACGCATTGAAATCAATAATAAATGAAAGCAGTAATGTGTACATCATGGGTCACACTAATCCAGATTTAGACTTCTTAGGATCTGCATTAGGATTAAGTAGAGCGGTTAAAATTTTAGGCAAAAAGTGTTATATTATAATAGATGAAATAAATAATAGTTTAAAATCTGCTGCTGATCTCCTTAGATTAGAAGAAGAATATAATAATTTAATAGTAACGACAGAAAAATGCTATAGAAGTAAAGACAAAGATAGTTTATTATTAATATTAGATGTAAATAATAAAAATCATGTTGGAAACTTAGAATTAGCATCTTCATTTGAAAGAAAAGTTATTATAGATCATCATAGAAAAGCTCCTAATTATATAGAAGACAGTATACTTTTCTATATAGAGCCGTATGCATCATCTACTTGCGAATTAATTACAGAAATGCTTCAATATATAGTAGATGATATAAAAGATTATATACGGCATGAGGAAGTGAATCTTTTATTAGCAGGTATTAACGTAGATACAAAAAACTTTTATTTTAAAACAGGAATACGAACTTTTCAAGCAGCAGCTTATTTAAAAGGTCTAGGAGCTAATTCATCAGAAGTAAAAAAAATTCTATCAAGAAATTTAGAATCTTATAAAAGTAAAGCAAAAATAATTAGTACTGCAGAAATTGAAAATAATATTGCTTTTTCTAAATGCTCAGATGAAATAAGCGATAATACTATAGCGGCACAAGCTGCTGATGACCTTTTAAGTATTACTGATATAAAAGCGTCTTTTGTTTTGATTAAAATCGAAGATGATATTCTAATTAGTGCAAGGTCCTATGGAGATATTAATGTACAAATTATACTAGAATCTCTTGGTGGAGGAGGACATTTGACAATTGCAGGTGCAAAATTGAGTAATATCTCTTTAGAAAAAGCAGAAGAAATATTAAAGAATGCTATAGAGAACTATTTAAAGGAAGGTGGAGACTAATGAAAGTTATTTTATTAAAAAATGTAAAAGGTAAAGGTAAAAAAGGAGATGTTGTTAACGTTTCTGATGGATATGCGAGAAATTTTTTATTTCCTAGGAAATTAGCAGAAGAGGCTTCAGATAATAATGTCCATATTTTAACTAAACAAAAGGAAACAGAAAGAAAGTTGAAATTAGAGGAAATAGAAAAGGCTCAAAAACTAGCAGATTCTTTGAGAGATAAGGAAGTTATAATCAAAACAAAAGCTGGAGAAAGTGGAAGATTGTTTGGAGCTATAACAAATAAAGATATTTCAAAAGAATTAAAAAATCAGCATAGTGTAGAAATAGATAAGAAAAAAATTGTATCAGATACTATAAAGCAGTTAGGAACATATGAAGTTGAAGTAAAAGTATATCCAGAAATAGCAACAAAAATAAAGGTTGTTATTAAGGAAAACTAAAAACTAGATTGGGGGAACGCTCTAGAATTATTAGAGCTAGTATATATTTGAAATCATCAAAAGAATTAATAGAAAAAGCATTTTTAGAGTTTATAGATAACTCGCTTACAATTGAAAATAAAATAGAAAAACTTGAAGAGATAATTAAAAGTATTATTGATCCGAAAATCATTAGTACAAGAATAGTGAAGTATAAACTATCAAAATATATGAATTCAGCTGATCCATGTAAGAAAGTATATGCATTAAATAAAATTGTATCAGATAGTAAAGGTTTGGTTATAGTTCCAGATAAACAAAATCTAGAAGCTGCTTATGAAGATACAAAAAAATGGATTGCTGATGTTGTTGCCAAAAGATACATTGAGTCTTCCATTGAAAAAGAAGTAGAGAAAACAGTGATGGATAAACAAGAAAAATATATTGATGAAGTTCGCTTAGGAATAATTAAGAAGAAAAAGGGAATAGAGAACAGAAAAACTCTAAAGAAATTATCTGAGCTAGAACTTTTAGATTCAAGAAAACTTTCTAAAAATATTCAAGCATTATTAAGACCACAGAATTTTGATGAAATAGTTGGTCAGGAGAGAGCTATTAAATCATTGATTTCTAAAATAGCATCTCCATATCCTCAACATATAATATTATATGGACCTCCAGGAGTAGGAAAAACTACTGCTGCTAGATTAGCTTTAGAAGAAGCAAAAAAATTGTCATACACTCCGTTTTTTGAAGAATCAAAATTTGTGGAGGTAAATGGAACAACACTAAGATGGGATCCAAGAGAAATCACAAATCCACTATTAGGTTCTGTACATGATCCTATTTATCAAGGAAGTAAAAGAGATTTAGCGGAAATTGGAGTTCCAGAACCAAAACCTGGTCTTGTAACTGAAGCGCACTGTGGGGTTCTATTTATTGACGAAATAGGGGAATTAGATAATATCCTTCAAAATAAATTATTAAAAGTATTAGAGGATAAAAGAGTAGAGTTTTCATCATCATACTATGATCCAGATGATGAAAGTACTCCAAAATATATTAAATATTTATTTGAAAATGGCGCTCCAGCAGATTTTGCTTTAATTGGTGCAACTACTAGAGAACCTAAAGATATTAATCCAGCACTAAGATCAAGATGTACAGAAGTATATTTTGAACCACTGTCTTCAACAGATATTAGAAATATTGTTGTTAAAGCAGCAAATAAACTTAATATAAATATAGAAGATGGGGTACCTGAATTAATTAGTAGATATACCATTGAGGGTAGAAAAGCAGTAAATATTTTAGCAGATGTGTATGGATATGTTATTTATAAAAATAATTCTTTACAAGATAGAGAAATATTAATAACCCTAAAGGATGTTGAAGAAACTGTAAGTATTAGTAGATTAATTCCTTATGAAAAAGAAATTAAAAAAGCAAACTCTGAAGTAGGCCATATATATGGGCTAGGAGTAAGCGGATACATTGGTTCTACAATAGAGATAGAAACCACAATATTTGAAGCTAAAGAAAAAGGCAAAGGAACTGTAAGATTTAATGATACAGCAGGTAGTATGGCTAAAGATTCAGTATTCAATGCAGCTTCAGTAATAAGAAAGATAACAGATAAGGATATAAGAGATTTTGACGTTCATGTAAATGTTATTGGTGGAGGCAAAATAGATGGTCCTTCTGCAGGTGCTGCTATTACAGTATGTATAATAAGTGCTTTAACAGATAAACCATTAAAACAAGACATTGCTATAACAGGTGAAATATCTCTAAGAGGTAAAATTAAACCTGTTGGAGGAGTTTTTGAAAAAATTTATGGCGCAAGAAGAAAGGGAATTAAAACTGTTATTATTCCAAAGGATAATGAAAGAGAAATTCCACAAGGCCTTAATGACATAAATGTTGAAACAATTGAAAACATTGAAGAACTCATAAAATTTGTATTCTAATGATAATAAAATAGTTAAAACACAAGAGTATTTTATTTAAATATACTTTTGTGTTTTAATCTTGAAGTAGGAGAGATATATATGGATGCACCAATGAAAAGTTTACCGCATAATATACAAGCTGAGCAAACTATACTTGGGTGTATGCTTAAAGATAAGACATCTATAGTAAATGCGGCAGAAACTTTAAATGAAGAAGATTTTTATAGAGGTTCACATAAAATTTTATTCAAAGCAATTATTGATTTATTTATGAAAGATATTCCAGTCGATATGATAACTTTGATTGAGCATTTAAAGTCTATTAATGTGTTAGATTCTGTCGGAGGTATCACGTATATTACTGAGATTTCAAATTCAGTAATAATAACGTCTAATTTAAATTCATATGTAAAGATAGTTAAAGATAAATCAATTTTAAGAAATCTAATAAAATCATCTACGGAAATAATAGAAGAGTGTTATACAAAACAAGATGATGTTCCTGATGTACTTGATACAGCAGAAAAAAGAATTTTTGATATAGCACAAAATAGAGCAACAAATGATTATGAAGCTATAAGTACAGTACTTGAAAGAAGTATTACAAATGTAGAAAATATTTTTAATCAATCAGGTGTAACTACTGGAGTAAGCTCAGGTTTCCCAGAATTAGATGAAATGACATCAGGATTTCAGCCTGGAGATATGGTACTAGTAGCAGCAAGACCTTCCATGGGTAAAACAACATTTTCAATAAACATAGCTCAGAATGCGGCACTAAGAGATGGAAAAAGTGTTGTAGTTTTTTCTCTGGAAATGTCAAAAGAGCAGTTAGCAAATAAAATACTAAGTGCTGAGGCTAATGTAGATATGTTAAAACTTAGAACAGGAGAATTATCAGAAGAAGACTGGGCAAACATAGGTAAAGTAGCTGGTCCAATAGCTTCGTCAAGAATATATATAGATGATACTGCAGGAGTTACAGTAATGGAAATGAGATCTAAGTGCAGAAGGATTAAAATTGAGCATGGCATAGATATGATACTAATAGATTATCTTCAGTTAATGTCTGGTAGTGCTAGATCTGAGAGTAGACAACAAGAGGTATCTGAAATCTCAAGGTCAATAAAAGCACTAGCTAAGGAGATGGAATGCCCTGTAATAGCACTTTCACAGTTATCACGTGCACCAGAGCAAAGAGCGGATCATAGACCTATGTTATCCGACCTTAGAGAATCTGGATCTATTGAACAGGATGCTGACTTAGTTATGTTTCTATATAGAGATGAGTATTATGATAAAGAGACTGAAGATAAGAATGTAGCTGAAGTAATTATAGCTAAGCAAAGAAATGGTCCAACAGGAACTGCAAAATTGGCATGGATTGGTCAATATAGTAAATTCGGTAGATTGGATGTTATACACCAAGAATAAAGAGCTGATATTTCAGCTCTTTATTCAATTTCAATTCTTTTTTTAGTATCTAAATCTTTTTTTTCTTTAGGTAGATTGATAGTTAATACGCCATCTTTAAATGAAGCTTTAATGTCATCTTTTTTTATATTACTGAAATAAAAACTTCTTTTAAATTCACCAAAATGTCTTTCTTTTCTAATAAAATCTGAGCCTTTGGTTTCAATATCATCTTCTCGTTTGGCAGATAAAGTTACGTAATTATTTTCAAAGTTAATCATTATTGAGTCCTTTTTAAAGCCAGGCAAATCAGCTGAAATAGCATATGAAGTATCAGTTTCTTTTACATCAACGTTGAAGTTATTACTGAGTTTAGATGTTACGAAAAAATCATCATTAAAGAAGTTATCAATTAAAGTATCAAATGAACCGAAAGAGTTTATAGAGTTTTTTCTATAAGGAATTAAGTTAAACATATAAAAACCTCCTACACATTTTGTATATTTATTTTGTAACTATATTGTAATACTAAGGTCAAAGAAAGTCAAAGTTAAAAAGTCAAAGAAAGTCAAAGACAAATAAAGAAAACCTTTATTTTTTGAACTTATTTAATTATAAAAATAAATTTTGATAATATTTAAGAAAATATAGATTATTATAGGGAGTTAATAAAACATATTAATCAATAAATTACATTAAATAGCATTGCAAGAAATACTTTGCTATAGTAAAATAGTATAAAGGTTGGTAACTTAAAGTATTTGTAATATGCTTCTGTAGCACAGTCGGTAGTGCAGCTGATTCGTAATCAGAAGGTCGCAGGTTCGATTCCTGTCAGAAGCACCATAATAATTGCAATAATAAATGTAATTATTAAAACGTAATTAATAGTATGAGGGGGACGTGCATGAGTACACAAAAAAGTAGAAAGAGAGTAAGAAAAGGAGTAAAGAATACTACAAAAAAAATAATTAACAATGATTTAGAAAAAGGTATAGAGAGTGTGATGAGTACAGCTCAGTCATTTAAGGAAAACACTCAAAAAACGGGAGAAATAATTCTAAAAAAAGCAGAAAGAATAATACAGAAAAAAGAAACGGAAAAGAAATTTTTTGTAGAATATGAAAATACAAAAGTTGACAGTGATAAAGTTACAGAAAAATTTTATGAGGTATGGAATAAAAACCATGAAGAAGCAGACATTCAATCTTTAAGTATTTATTATAAAGTAGAAGATAAGACTGCATATTGTGTAGTAAATGATAATATAAAAGTTAATATAAAATTATTATAGGTATAAATAATACTTGAAATAATTGAAGATTAAATTAAAAGTCAAAGGATAATCCTTTGGCTTTTTTATTTTATATTTACATATGATAGTTAAACAAATAATTGAACAAGGGGCAAGATATACTTAACATCGATTTAACATTATCATAACACAGCCTTAACATAGAAATGATAAATTATAAATGTACTTAGGAAATAAGATTAACAAGAAATAATCAAAAATAAATTTAATTTTAGGAGGATTTACAAGCTATGAAAAAAAGAATTTTAAGTGTAATTTTGGGAATTAGTTTAGCATTTACAGTTGTTGGATGTGGTGCAAAAAATAATGCAGGTAACAATACTACTACTGATGATACAAAAGAAGAATCAAAATTAGAAGGAACAGTTGCAGTAATAGGATCTACTACAGTTCAACCAGTTGCACAAGCAATTGCGGATGAGTTTGCTAATGTTGAAACTGGTATAAAAGTTGATGTCCAAGGTGTTGGTTCTTCAGCTGGTGTTAAAGCCGCTAACGAAGGCACTGCTGATATTGGGATGGCTTCAAGAGAATTGAAAACTAAAGAAGAAGAATGGGGATTAGATAAACATATTATTGCTTATGATGGAATAGCTGTTATATTCAATTCTACTAACGAAGTTACAGATTTAACTAAAGATCAAGTAACTAAAATATTCAAGGGTGAAATTACAAACTGGAAAGAAGTAGGCGGAGCTGATGCTGAAATATTAGTAGTAAGTAGAGAAGCTGGTTCAGGTACTAGAGGCGCTTTTGAAGAATTAACAGATCTAGATGGTGCGGATGGTTCATTAGTAACTGAAGAAGCTGAAATTAAAGATGGAAACGGTGCTGTAAGAGCTTTTGTTGCTGGAGATGAAAATTCTATAGGATATATTTCTTTAGGATATATTGATGATACAGTTAAACCTGCAGTAATAGATGGTGTTGAAGCAACAGTTGAAAATATAAAGGCTGGAGATTACTCAATATTTAGACCATTGTTAATGATTACTAAAGGTGAATTATCTGCTGAAACAAAAGTATACTTAGATTTTGTTCTAGGTGCAGAAGGTCAAGCAATAGTTGCTAAAAAATACATCCCAGTAACTGAATAATTTTAGAGAGAAATAATAGATACTAAAATATTAATAAAATAGACACAATATATACAAAAGTATAAAAAGTAGAAAACTATTTAAGGGATATATACTAATTTTGGGTTTAGTATATATCCTACTTACCATGTTTATAAAGAGTAAGAGGAGATAAATTTCCATTAGTACAAGTTTGATTATGATTTAAATTAATAATATAGGAGGAAGGTATATGTTTAAAGGGGATACCTTAATATTTTCAAAAAAGAAGCATGCTTTAAACAATGATTCGAGTAATTCCCATAACGTTATTTCTTCAAATAAGAGCAAAGACTTTATAGAAAATTTATGGAAATATATATTTTTAGGCTGCGCAAGTATTGCAATTTTAAGTATTATAACAATCACAATATTTATATTTGCAAAGGGAAGTCCTGCAATTTTTGAAATTGGAGTCTTTGATTTTTTATTTTCAGCTAAATGGAAGCCTTCAGCAGAAAAGTATGGAATTTTTGCTATGATAATAGGTTCTATCTATGCTACTATAGGAGCTATAACAATAGGGGTTCCAATAGGTATTTTTACAGCAGTCTTTTTAGCTGAAATTGCACCTGACTGGTTGACTAAAATAATGAGGCCATCGGTTGAATTATTAGCTGGAATACCATCAGTTGTATATGGATTTTTTGGTCTTATAGTTATAGTTCCGATAATTGATAGTATGCCCGGTAGTGGTAGTTCAGGGTCCAGTTTATTAGCAGCTTGCATAATTTTAGGTATAATGATTCTTCCAACGATAATTAGTATTACTGAAACATCTTTAAGGTCAGTTCCTAAAGAGTATAAAGAAGGAGCTTTAGCAATTGGAGCTTCACATATGCAGACAATTTTTACAGTAATGATACCAGCAGCAAAGTCAGGAATTTTAACTGGTGTAATATTAGGTATTGGTAGAGCAATTGGTGAAACTATGGCAGTTATTTTAGTATGTGGTAATACAGTTAAAATACCACTAAGCATATTTGATAGATTTAGACCAATGACAGCAAATATAGCTTTAGAAATGTCTTATGCGTTTGGTTTACATCAAGAAGCTTTACTTGCTACAGGAGTTATATTGTTTATTTTTATTATGATTCTTAATCTTATACTTAACTCTTTAACACATAAGGTAGGTGATAGGTAGTGAATTCATTTCAAAAAATAAAAGATAATACGCTTTTAGGATTAATATATATAGCAACATTCTTAACACTAGGAATATTAGTTTGGATAATAGGTTATGTTATGATTAATGGATTAAGTCAGGTTAATTGGGAATTTTTATCCACTAACCCTGTAGGGGAAGAGGGTGGAGTATTACCGATGATTGCAAGTACGTTTTACATTGTAATATTATCATTGCTTATCGCTACTCCTATTGGTATAGGTGCAGCAATATATCTTGTTGAATATGCAAAACCTGGAAAGTTAGTTAGAGCTATAAGATTTTGCACAGAAAGTTTAGCCGGTATACCTTCAATAATATTTGGTTTATTTGGTATGATATTCTTCGTAACAATATTAAAACTCGGTTTTTCGCTTTTGGCGGGAGCATTTACTGTTAGTATGATGGTTCTTCCTACGATTATAAGAACAACAGAAGAATCTTTAAAGTCAGTTCCTAACGCCTTTAGAGAAGGTAGCTATGGATTAGGTGCTTCAAAACTAAGAACTATAGTCAAAATAATTTTACCTTCCTCAATTCCAGGAATATTAGCAGCAGTAATTCTTAGTGTTGGACGTGTTGTTGGTGAAACAGCGGCACTATACTTTACAGCTGGGATGGTTCCGAGAATGCCAACATCGATAATGGATTCAGGAAGAACACTATCCATTCATATGTACTTATTGGCTAAAGAGGGAGTATCATTTCAAAAATCATTTGCAACAGCAACAGTTTTAATCATATTTGTTGCAGTCATAAATTTTGCTGCAAATAGAATTGCTAATGCATTAAATAAATTTAAATAATTGAAAACTACTACTGATACGTAGATAAATATAAATATTAATTTGAAATATGGAGGAAGTTTAATGAGTGATTCTAAGTTAAGGGTACAAGATTTAGATTTGTATTATGGTGATTTTCAAGCACTTAAGAAAATTAATATAGATATTCCTGAAAACAAAGTTACTGCATTAATTGGACCATCAGGATGTGGAAAATCAACGTTCTTAAAAACTTTAAACAGGATGAATGATTTAGTTGAAGGAGTAAAAATAGAAGGTGATGTAAGATTAGATGGTGATGATATTTATGGAGGAATAGATGTAATAAGGTTAAGAAAAAGAGTGGGAATGGTTTTCCAAAAACCAAATCCATTTCCAATGAGTATTTACGATAACATTGCATATGGACCAAGAACTCATGGAATAAAGAAAAAGTCACAACTAGATGAAATAGTAGAAAAAAGTCTTAGATCAGCTGCTATATGGGAAGAAGTGAAGGATAGACTAAAGAAAAATGCACTAGGGTTATCAGGTGGTCAGCAACAAAGAATTTGTATTGCGAGAGCTTTAGCAACAGAGCCTGAAGTACTTCTCATGGATGAACCAACGTCTGCATTAGACCCTATTTCTACTTTGAAGATAGAGGATTTAGCGGCGGAATTAAAGAAAAAATATACAATAGTAATGGTAACACATAATATGCAACAAGCTGGAAGAATATCTGATAGGACAGCATTCTTTTTACATGGAGAAATTGTTGAATATGATGATACAAATGTAATTTTTAGTAATCCAAAAGATAAAAGAACAGAAGACTATATAACAGGTAGATTCGGTTAATAGGGAAGGAGAGATTAAATGAATATCAGAATTGGTTTTGAAAGGGAATTAGAAAATATTCATAATTCACTATTAGATATGGGTAAGATTATTGAAGAATCCATTGATGAAACAATAGAAGCTTTAGTAAATCAAGATATTAAGTTAGCAAATAAAGTGATTGTAAAAGATGATATTATAGATAATATGGAATTAGATTTGGAAGCACAATGTATAAAAATAATAGCATTACAACAGCCTATAGCAAGTGATCTGAGAATGATAACATCTATTCTTAAAATGATTACTGATTTAGAGAGAATTGCAGACCATTGTGCAGATATTTCAGAGTATACAATTAAACTTACGGGCGAAAAATACAAAAAACCATTAATAGATATTCCTCGAATGGCAAAACAAGTAAAGAAAATGGTAAGTGAAACTATTAAATGTTACATTGAATTAGATGTAAAAAAAGCAAAAGAAGTAAAATTAGAAGATGATATAGTTGATACTTATTTTGAAGATTTAGTAGAAGAAATAAATGGTTTAATGAAATCTGATAAAGAGTTCGTGTATCAAGGAACATGTTTATTGTTCATTATTAAATATTTAGAAAGAATGGCAGACCATGCAACAAATATCTGTGGTTGGATTATTTATAATGCTACAGGTATTCATAAATAGCTTCTTATATTATTATATTTTGATAAATCCCCCTTATCATATCCTATGATGTCCCAAAAGGGGGATTTACTTTATCATAAAATTTAAATAAGGGTTTTATGGTCAACACCAAAAAGTTGTTTTGCTTGAACTAAAGCACAACCTTCAATTGCAGTTAAATTATTCTCTTTACAATAGTTTAAAATTTCTTCGCTTTCAGCTCCTGGTTGGATTAAAAATTTATCTATACCCATTTCTTTTGCTTTTTTAACAAAATCGATACCGAACTTAGCATTTATACATAAATCAACACAATCTGGTTTAAAAGGGACTTCCTCTAATGATTTATATGCCTTTCCAGTTTTATCAGTTGGATAAACATCTGCAACGTTAAAGTTACTAGCGTTTAGTACTTTTGATACTTTATAAGCGAATTTATCGGGTTTTGTAGTACTACCGATAACAACCCAATTTTTGTAATTAAATAATTCTTTAATATCCATTCTAATACCTCCATATCATTAAGATGAACTATTTCTAAGTTTCATTCTTATAATGCACAATTTAGAATACTCAATTGTGTTTGAATATATATTTTACCCATATTATATTATAAAAACCTAATATTTAAAAGAAAATAATATATTTTAAATATGAGCATATAGTTTATTAGTAATATTTGTTATAATAAAAACACATGCATTTTTTAGGAGATGATTTAATGGTTAAAATTTATGCTCACAGAGGTGCCAGTGGGGAATATCCAGAAAATACAATGATAGCTTTCAAAAAGGCTATAGAACTTGGTGCAGATGGTATAGAAACTGATGTACAAATGACAAAAGATGGTGAACTTGTCCTAATACATGATGAAACTGTAAATAGAACTACAAATGGAAAAGGTCTAATAAAAGACTATCGTTATTGTGAATTAGAAAAATTGGATGCAGGGTCTTGGTTAGACGAAAGATATAGAGATGCTAAAATCCCAAGGCTAGAAGATCTTTTTGAATTAGTTAAAGACAGTAATGTTGTTATAAATATTGAACTTAAAAATAACATTATTATTTATAAAAATTTAGAACAAAAAGTAATACATATGATAGAAAAGTATAATATGACCAATAGAGTTATAATTTCTAGCTTTAATCATTATGCAATAAAAAAATGCATTGAAATAAATAAAAATATTGAAACTGGGTTATTATATACTACAGGACTATATAAACCAGAATTTTATGCGGAATATGTTGGTTCTAAAAATTTACACCCTTATTATTATGCTGTTTATAATGAACAGATTTTAAAAGGGATAAAGGCAAAGGGAATAAAAGTAAATATTTTTACAGTTAACAATGAGAGTGATATGGAGTTTTTTGTAAAAAACAACGTTGATGGAATAATTACTAACTTTCCTAAAAAGCTAAAAAGAATAATAAAATCTTTTAAAACAGAAATGGATAAAATATTATAAACGTTGATTAGTTTTAAAAATCCTTTTTCGTTGAGTGAATTTTCTAAATATGATATAATGAAGTGTATATTGTTATTTTTTATCTAATTACTAAAGATTTGATATTCTATGTGTATAATACTACAAAATGATTGATTAGTAGGTGAGGATTACAAATGATTAATAAGAAGAAAATTGGCAAGTACTCAGTGATACTTATTCCTGGAAAATATGGAACAGCAAAGAATTGGAGCATTCCAGCATGGGTATTACCTGCGGTGATAGCATTTAATGTAGCTTTTTTTTCATTTGTACTCGCTATGTATTTACAATTAAAAAATGCTAATAATGACCTGTTACATATGGAATCATTAAAAAATAGTGTTCAAATTTTAAATGAGAAAAAAAGTAATCAAGATGAGCAATTAAATCAGTATGAGCAATATACAGAAGAAATAAAAGAAAAATTACAACAGATTGAAGAATTAGAAAATAAAATACAAGATACAATGAAGCAGACTAAAGATTTAAAATCAGTGGAAATTGCTCAATTATCATATTCAGAAATGAGTGAAGAAATTGCACAATTGAATTATACTCAATTATCACAAGCACTAGATGAAAAAATACAAACATTAGATGATATTCAGAAAGATGTTAACCTTGTAAAAAGGTATAATAATAAAATTCCTACGTTATTACCGTGTACAGGAAGATACACAAGTAAATTTGGAAAAAGATCAAATCCTTTTAGTAGAGGTGGAACTGAATTTCATTCAGGTGTAGATATTGCCAATGCTTATGGAACAAAGGTAGCGGCGACAGCAGATGGAGTTGTTATTATTGCGGAATATAGTGGAGGATATGGAAATCTAGTGGCTGTTGATCATCAGAATGGATATGTTAGTTATTATGGGCACAATTCAAAAATATTAGTTGATAATGGAGATTATGTTAAAAGAGGCGAAGTATTAGCTTTGATGGGTAGTACTGGGAGAAGTACAGGGAATCATGTACATTTTGAAATAAGAAAAAATAATACACCGGTTGATCCTTTTAAGGTGTTATGGGGAGGTTTATAGTATGTTTTCATCAGCTAAAAAAAATAAGTCAGTTTCGAGTTCAGTAGGTACAATCGATACTATAATTGGGGTATCATCTTCTATGGAAGGTAACATTAATTCTAATGGTATTATAAGAATTGATGGTAAATTTAAAGGAGATGTAGTAACAAAGACAGATTTAATTGTAGGTGAACAAGGTTACATAGAAGGCAATATAATAGTAAATAATGCTAGTGTTTCTGGTAAAATAGAAGGTAATATAAAATGTCACGAGTTATTAGAAATACTTCCAACAGGTAGAGTGCTTGGTGATATTGAGGTAGCTAGTATGGCTATAAATGAAGGTGCTGTATTTAAAGGAAACTGTAAAATGGTATCAGAAGCTGCTGAAGATATAAAGCTTATAGAGTCAGCTAATGAAGAAAAGCAAGTTGAAAGTAACGCTTTTGAAATAAAAGAATAATCTTGGATATTTGTTATGTTAGGTATAATAGATAGATTCGAAGAAGATTTAGCAGTTGTGGAACTATATACTGGTGATATTATTAATGTTGAAAGAAAAAGAGTACCTAAAGAAGCGGTTGAAGGTTATGTACTTAATATTGATACAGAGATAACTATTAATCAAATAGAAACAGAAAAAAGAAGAAAAGAAATTGAAGAGCTAACTAAAGATATATGGGAAGAATAAAAACTACTGAATTTTCAGTAGTTTTTTATAATAAGTATAGTTATTAATTATCTTATTTGGCCATTTCCATAAATAATATATTTAGTTGATGTCAATTCTTTGATTCCCATAGGACCTCTAGCATGAAGTTTTTGAGTACTGATTCCAATTTCTGCACCAAATCCAAATTCACTACCATCTGTAAATCTTGTAGAAGCATTAACATAAACTGCAGCTGCATCTACTTCATTTAGAAAGGTTTGTGCATTGATGTAGTTAGAAGTTAAAATAGATTCTGAATGCTTAGTTCCATATTTGTATATATGGTTAATAGCTTCTTCCATTGTATCAACTATTTTTATCGCTAAAATTAAATCTAAAAACTCATTTGCCCAATCATGTTCTTCGGCTTTTGTTGCATTAGGAATTATTTTTAGCGTTTTTTCACAACCTCTTATTTCTACGTTATAATCTGAAAGTGTTTTTGCAAGATTAGGTAAAAATTCTGATGCAATGTTTTTATGAATTAAAACAGTTTCTAAAGCATTACAAACAGCAGGTCTTTGTGTTTTTGCATTGATAATAATATCTATTGCATTTTGTAAATCGGCAGTTTCATCAACGAAAACATGGCAATTACCGACTCCAGTTTCAATTACAGGTACAGTTGCGTTATTAACTACTGCATTTATTAAACCAGCACCACCCCTTGGAATCAATACATCTATATATTCATTAAGAGTCATCATTTTATTTACAGCTTCTCTGTCTGTTGTTTCTATAAGATTTATACTACCTTTTGGTAAACCAGCATCTTCAGCAGCTTTAGAAATAATTTCACATACTTTAATATTTGAATTAAGAGCTTCTTTTCCGCCTTTAAGAATAACAGAATTTCCTGTTTTTATACACAAAGCTGCTGCATCAACTGTTACATTAGGCCTAGCTTCATATATTATTCCTATAACTCCTAGAGGTACTCTTATTTGACCTATTTGAAGATTATTAGGTCTTTTCCACATCTTAATAACTTCACCAATAGGATCGTCTAAACCAGCAACATCAATTAAACCTTGGGCCATATCTTTGATTCTTTTTTCTGTAAGTAATAATCTATCTAGAAGAGCCTTTGAAAGTCCGCTTTCTTTTCCATTAACCATATCAATTTTATTTGCCTCAAATATTTCGTCTTTTCTTTTTAGTAAAGCATCTGACATGGAAATAAGTGCTGCATTTTTCAAATTAGTATCTATTGTAGACAATATTCTACTTGCAGACTTAGCTAATTTACCTTTTTCAATTATTATTTCATGAATATTCAAATTAATACCTCCTAATAAATATTAGTTATAAGTTGTAGATTATAAGTTTAAAGGATAACCATATTATTGGTATGTACTACTACATGATAACTTTTATAACCTAGTTTTAATTCAATTTCATTAGAGTTTAATCCTTTAATATTTTTTATATCTAATGAGCTGAAATTAGTTATTCCATTAGCAATACATTGTTTGTTGCTATTTAATATTGAAACTACATCACCTTCTTGAAAATCACCTTCAATATTAGTAATACCTTTAGGTAGCAAGCTTTTATGATTATTTATAATTGCTTTCTCAGCACCATTATCAATTATAATATACCCAGAAGGATTAGTATTATATGCTATCCAATGCTTTCTTGCATTTAGTTTATGAGAATCTGGGAAAAAGAATGTTCCAACATTATTACCCTCAATAACATTACTAAGTATATTCTCTTCAGAACCATCAACAATAATCATGGATGCACCAGAAGTTGAAGCAATTTTTGCAGCATTTAATTTCGTAATCATTCCGCCTGTTCCAAGATTAGATCCAGCACCGCCTGCGCAAGAAATTATTTCATCTGTAATTTCATAAACGTTATTAATAAGTTTTGCATCAGGATTAAGCTTTGGATTAGAGTCATATAATCCTTTAATATCCGATAATATTATAAGTAAATCAGCTTCAACTAAACCAGTTACCATAGCAGAAAGAGTATCATTATCACCAAATTTGATTTCATCAACAATTACTGCGTCATTCTCGTTTACAATAGGAATTACATTAGATTCTAATAGAGAAAAGAATGCATTTCTTATATTCAAGAATCTTTTTCTTTCGGACATATCATCTTTTGTTAAAAGCATTTGGGCAGCAATTTTACCGTATTCAGATAAAATTTTTTCGTACATATGAATTAAAATACCTTGACCAACAGCGGCAGCTGCTTGCTTTTCAGGTATAGTTTTAGGCCTAGATTTTAAACCTAATTTACCAATTCCAGCTGCAACAGCTCCTGAACTAACTAATATTACTTCAATACCCCTATTATTTATATCGGCAATTTGTCTTACCAATTTTTCTATTCTTGAAAAGTTTAATAAACCAGTGGGATATGTTAAAGTAGAAGAACCAATTTTAATAACTATTCGTTTTACATTAGAAAGATAATCATTTCTAGTAGATATATCCACTATGCTTCCCCCTTAATCAATGAATATTTATACTTATAATGTATTTTTTATTTATATAGTAGTATAATATGTGCTATATTATAATTAAGTATATAAAGTTTTATTTTAGTAATTATTTGATTTAGCAAATTATATCATATAAGTGTATAAAAATTCAATTAAAGGAGAGAACTTATGAGTAAAAAAATTGGATTTATTGGTTGTGGAAATATGGCAAAGGCAATTATCAAAGGCATAATTAATTCAGGTATTTTTCAGGGTGAAAATATTATAGCAAGTGACATTAATATTGATAAATTAGAAGAAACAAAAAAAGAGTTAGGGATAAAAACTACTAATAATAATGTATTTGTAGCAAGTAATTCAGATTACATAGTATTATCAATAAAGCCTAATATGTATAATAAAATTATAAGCCAAATAAAGAATGAAATAAAGAATAATTCAATCATTATAACAATAGCAGCAGGTGTTACATTAGAAAAGACAGAGAACAACTTCGATAAGGATATTAAATTAGTAAGGGTTATGCCAAACACTCCTGCGTTAGTTGGGGAAGGTATGAGTGCACTATGTCCTAATAGTAAGATGAATGAAGAAGAACTTAATGAAGTTAAAAATATATTTAATAGTTTTGGTAAATCAGAAATTGTTGAAGAAAAATATATGAATGCTGTAACAGCGTTAACAGGTTCATCTCCAGCAATAGTATATACATTTATTGAAGCATTAGCAGATGGAGCGGTATTGAATGGAATATCACGTGATATAGCCTATAAAATGGCGTCACAAGCAGTATTAGGATCAGCTAAGATGGTGCTGGAAACAAGGAAACATCCAGGAGAATTAAAGGATGCGGTTTGTTCTCCAGGAGGAACTACAATAGAAGCAATGTATTCTTTGGAGAAGAATGGTTTTAGAGGTACTATAATTGAAAGTATAAATAAGTGCGTAGAAAAAGCAGATAAAATGTCTAAATAGAAGCTGTAGCTTGATAATATCAGGCTACAGCTTCTATTTTTCTTAACGATACGAATTTTAAATTAAATATTTAAAAAAATATTCGTATTTGTATTGCTTTTAATAATACTGTCTGTTACTATGTTATGTGGAGACAATAATAAATTTAAAAGCTATTACATTAGTAAGTAAATATTAAAAATTGCTAGTACAAAAATTTATATAAATAAATTGAATAATGAAAGCGAGGAATATGTATGTCAGCGTTTATAGTGTTAGGTGCCCAATGGGGAGATGAAGGAAAAGGAAAAATGACTGACTATCTTGCAGAAGATGCAGATGTTGTTGTTAGATTCCAAGGAGGAAATAATGCTGGTCACACGGTGGTAGTAGGAGATGCAGAATATAAACTTCATTTAATACCTTCAGGAATTTTATACGACGATAAGTTAAACGTAATTGGTAACGGAGTAATAGTAGATCCAAAAGCATTATTTGACGAAATCAATTATCTTAAGGGTCTTGGTATAAAAATAACTCCAGATAAATTAAAAATAAGTGATAGAGCTCATTTAATTATGCCATATCATAGAGTTTTAGATGGTTTAAAGGAAAGTGCTAGAGGAAAAAATGATATAGGTACTACAAAAAAAGGAATTGGACCTTGTTATTCAGATAAAGCTTCAAGAAGTGGTTTAAGAATGTGTGATTTATTACATTTAGATGTTTTTAAAGAAAGATTAGAAATGAATGTTGAAGAAAAGAATAAAATTATCGAGATGTATAATGGAGAAAAAGTTGACTTTCAAGCTATTTACGAAGAGTATGTAGGATATTCTAAAATGTTAAAAGACTTTATTACAGATACTTCAGTTGTAGTTTATGATAGCAAAATGCAAAATAAAAACATATTGTTTGAAGGTGCTCAAGGAACATTACTTGATATTGATCATGGATCATATCCTTATGTAACATCATCAAATACTACAGGTGGTGGAGTTTGTCCTGGTGCTGGTATTGGACCAACTATGATAGATAGTGCTGTGGGTATAGCAAAAGCTTATACAACTAGAGTAGGTAAAGGACCATTTCCAACAGAATTAGTTGGAGAAATGGGAGACTTAATTAGAACAAAAGGTTTTGAATACGGAGTAACAACTGGAAGAGCTAGAAGATGTGGATGGCTTGATTTAGTTATACTAAAGAGTGCCGCTAGAATTTCTGGATTAACAAGTTTTGCTGTTACTAAAATTGATACTTTAGCAGGATTAGATAAATTAAAGGTATGTGTTGGATATAAACTTGATGGTAAAGTTATAGATTATTTCCCAGCAAGTTTAGAAGATGTTGCTAGATGTGAACCTATCTATGAAGAGTTTGAAGGATGGGATGAATCAATAGCTGATGCTAGAAGTTACGAAGAAATTCCTAAAAATGCACAAATATACTTAAAGAAGATAGAAGAATTTACAGGTATTAAGATTTCTATTGTGTCTGTTGGACCAAAGAGAGATCAAACAATGAGAGTTACAGAAATATAAAATAAAAACTGCTGATTTTTTCAGCAGTTTTTTAAACTTTTTTTGAACTTTTCCAATTAAGTAACGTATATGTAGTTGTAAGATTTAAGTTGCAAGTTATAAAATGTGACAAAAAATATACTAAAAAGAGGAGAATTAATAATGAAGAAAATTTTAATTGGAATGACAGTATTTGTAACACTATTTGTATTTATAGGTTGTGGCAAGAAAACGCCAGAGGTTAATATTGCTGTAAGTGATATTTCAAATGATGTAAAATCAATAATTGCTGAAGATTTGAAAAAAGCGGGTGTTCCTGAAGAATCTTTTAAAGATGGACAATTGCCTATGTACATGGAAATAGATTTAACAGGTGAAACACAAAATCCATTTAGTGAAATTATAAATAAAGAAGATATAGAAGAAGGTATTGCTATTCAACAAATGATGAATGTTAAATCAGATATGATAGTAATTTTAAAAGCAAAGGATGAAACTAAAGTTGAAAGTTTAAAAACCTCACTTGAAAAAATAAAAGAGCAACAAACTAAAATATGGGAAACATATTTACAAGATCAATATGAAAAAGTAAAAAACAATCTAATTTTAACAAATGGAAAATATTTAGTATATATAACATATGAGTCACCAGAAAAAATTGAAACTACTTTCAATAATGCATTAAATGAGAAATAGTTGAAGGTTTACGTTAAAGGAAAGCTTTCACTTTGTGAAAGCTTTTAATTTAAAATTAACAAGGAGTAAATTCATGGTATTTAGTAGCTTAGTATTTTTATTTATATTTTTACCTATTGTTTTATTTATATATATAATTGCACCTAAGAAGATAAAAAATATAGTGTTATTGACTGCTAGTTTGATTTTTTATGCATGGGGAGAACCGACTTATATATTTTTAATGATTTTTTCATCAGTAGTGGATTATATACATGGTTTACTTATAGAAAAATTTAGACAAAATGATAAGAAAGCTCGTATTGTTGTTCTATCATCTGTAATTATAAATTTAGGGTTATTATCTTTTTTTAAATATTCAGATTTTCTAATTAGTAATATTAATTTTTTATTTTCAACAGACTTTGTATCCCTTAACTTACCACTACCTATTGGGATTTCATTTTATACCTTTCAAACTATGTCCTATACCATTGATGTATATCGTAAAAAAGCACCAGTACAAAAGAATCCAATTGCTTTAGCCACTTATGTTACTTTATTTCCACAATTGATTGCAGGGCCTATAGTTCGGTATCAAACGGTTGCGCTACAAATCAATAAAAGAGAGGTAACAATTCAAAAGTTTAGTGAAGGTGTGAAGCGTTTTATAATTGGATTAGGCAAAAAAGTATTACTTGCTAATAATATTGGACTTTTGTGGACTCAAATACAAAACACCCATTTTGAAGATTTAACAATATTGACTAGTTGGTTAGGAATAATAGCTTTTGCATTTCAAATATATTTTGACTTTAGTGGGTATTCAGATATGGCAATTGGTTTAGGAAAAATGTTTGGATTTGATTTTTTAGAAAATTTTAATTATCCATACATATCTAAAAGCATAACAGAGTTCTGGAGAAGGTGGCATATTTCACTTGCAACATGGTTTAAGGACTATGTATACTTTCCTCTTGGAGGTAGCAAATTAAGTAAGATAAAAATGTATAGAAATTTGTTTATAGTATGGATATTAACAGGATTATGGCATGGAGCCGAATGGAATTTTGTTATTTGGGGGTTTTATTTTGGTATTATAATAGCTATAGAAAAACTTGTTCTTTTAAAGGTATTAGAGAACACTTGGAATTCAGTTAGGCATATTTATACTATTTTTATACTCTTAATTGGATGGGTAATATTTATATATGACAATTTATATGATGGAGTATTGTACTTAAAAACAATGTTTGGATTTAAAAATATTATTTTATTGGATTCACAATTCTTATATTATCTTTATAATTACGGAATCTTGTTGATTATATTATGTATAGCCTCAACACCGTTTGTTAAAAACATGCACATAAAATTAGTGAAAAATCTAAATAAAAGATACTTATATATTTATTATAATTTAGTTATGCCTATAATGTATTTCACAATATTATTTGTTTCCACTTCTTATTTAGTGGATTCAACTTATAATCCATTTCTGTATTTTAGATTTTAATTTTTATATAGAGGATGATTCATATGAAAAAAAGTTCTAATAAAATAATAGTAGTACTATTTATATCATTTTTAGTAATTATAAATATTCTAAATTTTGCTATACCAGATAGAGTGTTTTCTGAATTTGAAAATCGTATTCTTGCTCAAGCACCTAAAGTTAATTTTAAAAATTTAACTTCTGGTAGATATACGAGTAAATTTGATGAATATATTACAGACCAATTTCCTTTTAGGGATTTTTGGGTATCAATTAAGAGTGATATGGAAAGATTGACATTTAAAACATCTAATAATGGAATTTATTTTGGTGATGATGGATATTTATTAGAAGATTATAAAAAGCCTAATGAGCAACTGTTAAAAAACATAAATAGTATAAAAATATTTTCAAAGGCAGTACCTGAAGTGAAAACATATTTTTTATTGGCACCTAATTCAGTAAAAGTATATGAAAATAAATTGCCATTGTTTGCAAGTCCATATAATCAATCAAAAACTATCGAAATAGTAGAGGAACAATTAGATCAAAATGTAAATTTTATTGATGTATATCCTAAAATGATAGATAAAAAAGATGAATATATTTACTTTAAGACAGATCACCATTGGACTATGAGAGGGGCATACTATGCTTACAAGGAATTATGTAATAAAATAGATATTAAGGCATATAGTATTAATGAATTTAACACAAAAATAGTTGATACATCTTTTTATGGTACATTTTATTCAAAAGCTAATAATAGGCATATATTACCTGATTCAATCGAAATATTTACTCCAAATTTTGAAAATGAATGCAAGGTACAATACAGAGACATTGAAAAATCATCTGATTCACTTTATGAATATAAACATTTAGAGAAAAAAGATAAGTATTCAATTTTTCTTGATGGTAACCATGCACTAACGACAATTAATACAGAAATTAAAAATGAAAAAAAAATAATCATTTTTAAAGACTCATATGCGCATAGTTTAATCCCATTTTTAGTAAATCATTATGAGGAAATCCATATAATTGATTTAAGGTACTATAAATTAAATATTTATGATTATATACAACAGAATAATATAAGAGAAGCTTTATTTTTATATAATATTAATTATTTTTCTGAGGATGAAAGTATTAAGCTATTGGAACTTTTTCTTTAACAAAAGCCCCAATAACAACTATAGATGAATATTATTTTTGTGTTTGGTCAAAACAAGATTTTGCAGCAATAGCAGCTGAAGACCAAGCCCATTGTAAATTAAAACCACCGCAATCGCCATCAACATCTAAAACTTCACCAGCAAAATAGAGACCAGAAATGATTTTTGAATGTAGAGTATGAGAATCCACTTCAGTTGTATCTACTCCACCAGCAGTTACTTGAGAGTTTTTAAATCCATTAGTATCTGTAACTTTAAATGTCCACTCTTTTAAAAGTTTAAGAATACTATTTTTTTCTTTCCAAGTAATTTCCCAACAAGGTTTATGTATATTATCTACATTAGCTTCTTTCAAAATAATAGGGATAAGTTTTTTATTAATAATCCCAATTAGAGAATTGTATAAACTTCTATAGGATAGAATTCCCCAATGATTTTCTAACATATCTTTTAACTCATCGGAGGTTAGAGTATTCATCATATCTATTTTTATATGAACATTTTTTTTATTCCATTGAGCTAGTGAAGCAATTCGACTTAGCTGAAGAATAGGTGGACCAGAAATACCATAGTCAGTAAATAAAATTTCTCCAAAATCAGTTTGAATTTCTTTATTCTCAACAAGTACTGTGGCTTTTCCATTAAACTTAACTCCAGATATAGCTTTTAATTTTTTATAGTCTAATTTAAGTTGAACTAGAGCAGGTAATGGTTTATTGATTGAATGACCAAGGTTTTGAGCTAGGGTATACCCAGAACCATCAGAGCCTGTATTTGGCGCAGAATTACCGCCTGTAGCTAGTATTACAGTTTTAGAGATAAAAGTACAGTTAGTAGAAGTATTTAGTTCAAATCCATTTGAACTATGATTTATAGTATTCACTTTAGTAGATAAATAAATTGGAATATTTCGATCTTCTAAAGCCATTAAAAAAATATCAAGAACGGATGATGCCTGTAGAGATAAGGGATAGAGTTTACCATTATCTAAATTTATAAGATTTAATCCAAGAGATTTAAAGAATTCTTCAGTATCTTTTGAAGTAAATTTTGATAAAATAAAATCTGGAAATCCAGTATTACTACTATGAAATCTATTATAATTAATATCAGTATTTGATATATTGCATCTACCGTTTCCAGTAGCTAAAATTTTCTTGCCAATTCTATTATTTGACTCAATAATAGCTACATCCATTCCGCAATCTTTAGCAATAATTGCAGCAAATAAACCGGAGGCCCCCCCTCCAATAATTATTAAATCATGTTTCAACGCAATCGCTCCCTTTATCTAAAATTAGAAATGCACAATTGTAGAATAATGTGCATTGAATATATTAACACCATTTTAAAGTATTGTTGTAGACCTGTAAACAAAAATACATAAATTATTAACTTGAAAAAAGAGATGCTTATAATTATAATAAAAATAGAAAATACAGAACTATTTTAAAGTATTTTTTTATTATTATTTTGTGTATAAATAAACAATTTAAACGATAAATTAAGTATATGTAATGTTTATTTATATAATATGAGGAGGTAAAAAGATGATTACAAAAGATATGACTATAGGAGATTTAGTTAGAACAAATCCAGAAAAAGCAGATGTACTTATGCAGTTTGGTATGATGTGTGTTGGATGCCCTTCAGCTCAAGGAGAAACAATTGAAGAAGCAGCTATGGTTCATGGAATGGATTTACAAAAATTACTAGATGCATTAAATGCGTAGAGAGTTTAAATAAGTAAAGATAAAACAGCACTATTACTGTGCTGTTTTGTTTATAAATTTTAATAGGAAGTGATGATATGGGAGGTATAGTTACTGAAAAAATATTTGAAGTTCACTATTCTCATGTAGACTATTATAAAAGAGCAAAACTTACATCAATTATTGATTTTTTAAACGATATAGCAACCTATCAAAGTGAAAAATTAGGAATTGGTATTGATTACTTAAGAGAAAATAAGTCAGGTTGGGTAATTTTAAAGTGGGAAATAAATGTAAAAAAATATCCTTTGTATATGGATAAAGTTCTTGTGAGGACTCAACCAGTGGCAGGAAGAAAGATATTTGCATATAGAAATTTTCAAATTCTTGATTTACAGGGAAATTTATTGGTATCTGCAAAATCAGTATGGTCATTAGTAGATATAGAAAATATGAGACCGGTGAGATTAACAGATGAAATTTTAGGAAGATATGAAATAAAAGAAGAAAAAGGTCAAAAATATAAAATCGAAGAAGCTTTAGATTTTAGTGAAGATAAAATAAATAATAGTACAAGCTTCAGAATCAGATATAGTGATATTGATACTAATGGACATGTTAATAACGAAAAATATGCTGCGTGGATGATCGAAAATGTACCAAAAGATATTGTCTTGGGGTATAGATTAACAAAGCTTAAAATACATTTCAAAAAAGAAACTAAATATGGAGAAAACATTAAAGTCTTAAGTGAAGTAATTCAAAAGGATGATAAAATTATTTGTTTACATAAGATCAAAAATAATAAAGATATGCTTTTAACATTAGGAGAAAGTATCTGGGAATTATAGAATGATTACTGAGAGAATTAGTCATTTAGTTGCATATCATTGAGAAAGTTAGAAAATAATATTCGTGAAATGAAAATATTGATTATTAATCAAAATTTAAAAAGGAGGCAAACTAAATGTTAACAATATTTGCTGTATCAGATTCAATAGGTGAAACGTCTGAAATGGTTGCAAAAGCAACGGCTACTCAATTTACAGAGGGAATAAATGTTAAGAGAGTACCGTATATTAAAACACAAGAAGATGTTAACACATTTATAAATTCTATTGCAAAACCAGAAAATTCTATGGTAATAAGCACTATAATCTTAGTAGAAATAAGAGAATTTTTAGTAGAGAGATGTGTGGAAAAGGGAATTCATATAGTTAATATTTTAGGCCCAAGTATAAGTACTGCGGCAAGAATAATTAAGACAACTCCTAATTATAGACCAGGTGCTGTATGGAATATGGATTCTGAATATCATAAAAAAATAGAAGCTATGGAATTTGCAATTCAATATGATGATAGTAAAGATCATAGTGGTATAAAATTCGCTGATGTAGTATTGGTAGGGTTATCAAGAACATCTAAAACACCTTTATGCATGTATTTGGCTAATAAGGGTATAAAAGCTTTAAATATACCATTAATGCCAGAAGTACCTGTACCAGAAGAGGTATTCAAAATCGATAGGAAAAAGGTTATTGGCTTAACAATAGATCCTATGCAGCTTATAGAAATTAGAAAACATAGAATAGGTAAAATGCAAGCTCAGACTTCTTCTAACAAAGAAATTCAATATGCCAATGCTAAAAGAGTACTTGATGAATTAGATTATGCAGAAAGAATAATGAAAAGACTTGGATGTAAAGTGATTGATGTTACAAAGAGAGCGATAGAAGATACGGCTCTAATAATAATGGAAAGAATTCAAAAATAAAAATAAATATAAGACTATAATTTATGAGTATTAGACTTAATAAAAAAAATATTAAAAAAAATATTGAAAATATGTTGACAAAAGTTTTGATATACGGTATTATAGTCTTCGTTGGGTTACGAAGCAGTTTGAAATTCGACATATTTTTGGCTCCTTGGTCAAGCGGTTAAGACATCGCCCTTTCACGGCGGTATCAGGGGTTCGATTCCCCTAGGAGTCACCATTTTCATGGGCGCATAGCTCAGCTGGGAGAGCACCTGCCTTACAAGCAGGGGGTCACAGGTTCGAGCCCTGTTGTGCCCACCATGAAATACTATATTTAATGTGGCCCAGTGGCTCAGTTGGTTAGAGTGCCGGCCTGTCACGCCGGAGGTCGAGGGTTCGAGTCCCTTCTGGGTCGCCATTTTAATATATATTATTTAAACAAGCATATAAGCTGGCATGGCTCAACTGGTAGAGCAACTGACTTGTAATCAGTAGGTTCCGGGTTCAAGTCCTGGTGCCAGCACCATTAAAATTAATTGTTAATTAATTTAATATGGCTCCTTGGTCAAGCGGTTAAGACATCGCCCTTTCACGGCGGTATCAGGGGTTCGATTCCCCTAGGAGTCACCATTTTCATGGGCGCATAGCTCAGCTGGGAGAGCACCTGCCTTACAAGCAGGGGGTCACAGGTTCGAGCCCTGTTGTGCCCACCATGAAATACCTATATTCAATGTGGCCCAGTGGCTCAGTTGGTTAGAGTGCCGGCCTGTCACGCCGGAGGTCGAGGGTTCGAGTCCCTTCTGGGTCGCCATTTCAATATAAATTATATAAGTAAACATATGAGCTGGCATGGCTCAACTGGTAGAGCAACTGACTTGTAATCAGTAGGTTCCGGGTTCAAGTCCTGGTGCCAGCACCAATATATGAGCATATGCTCATTTTTATTTTGCAAAACTTTATAAATAAACTGAACTCAATTTAAAAATCAGTAGATAGTATCTACTGATTTTTTATTTTATTTAAATTTAATTTTACTCTTATATCATCATCATTATAAAAATTAAATATATGAAAATTTCCTAATAATCTGGATGTTATTCTATCAGTATATGTAGACATTAACTCATCCAAAGAATAATTAGTTGAAACCAACATTTTTTTGTTTGAAAGTAATTTTGTATTCAATAAATTAAATAGTTCAGTTTTAGTAAAACGGCTAATTTGTTCAGTACCTAAGTCATCAATTATTAGTAAATCACAATTCAAAAGTAAATTCTCAAGATTTGAATTATTATTTAACCTAATGTCACGTAAATCCCTAAATAAATTTTCTGCTGTTCTATATAACACAAAAAAACCTCTATCTAAAAGTTCCTTAGCGATACAATGTGTTAAAAAGGTTTTCCCAGTACCGGGCTCACCATAAAATAGAAGATTTTCACTTTTTTCATTAAATGATTCCGCATAATTTAGTGCTCTTGGGAATATTTCTTCCATGTTTTTTCGTGGTGTTTTTGGTTTATTTTCTACTCTTCTATTGGAAAAGTAATCATAAGTAAAAGTATTGAAATTTTCTCTTTTTAACACACTACTAAGTTCTGAATCCTTGTAGTAAAGTTTAACTAATTTTTTATTGAAGCATATACATTTTCTTGTACCTATAAAGCCCGTATCTTTACATTTATTACAGGAGTATATTTCATCTAAATAATCAATTGGATATCCATTTTCTACAAGTAATTCGGATTTTTTGATTTTTAAATTCGTAATTTCGTTCTTTATTGTATTTAAAGAATCTTCCCTATTCTCAATATTGTTAATAGTGTTCAAAGTTAATTTAACACACAATTTTCCAATTTGACGTTGTATGGTTGGTATTATTGGAATAAGTTTTTGGATTTCTTCTTTTCTTTTCTTTTGTTCTGATTTATTCGCACTTCGTATTTTTTCATAGATTTCTAATACTTGAGCCTGATAGCCTTTAATCATTATCATCCCATCCTAATAAAGTTTTTTCAATTTTATCTAAGTCGTAAGAACGTTGTTTTCTATTACTAAAAGAATCTGGTTTAGCACTAGAATTATAGTTATTAGCTTTTTTATTAGTAAATTTAGTTCTTTGTCTATCTTTTTTTTCAATATCTTCAATTGTACGTAAATTATCTTTGTACCAACTGTTTAATATACCATCTATATATTTAAATTCAGCTTTATTTAACCTTTCAAAACAAATATCACATGCTTTATAAATAATTTCAAGCGGAAAATTATATATATTAAACCATTTTATCAACATTTCTTCTTGTGGTTTCATAACCTCATTTGAGTTAAAACCTAAGTATTTTAAAACTTTTCTAATTTTCACCCAAATATCTTCACGTTTTTTAATAAATGATTGAGCTTCTGCAATATTTTTTATATTGGCATCATGCCATGAAATAGCTACTTTTTCAATATATCTATAATCATTTTTTCCTTTTGATATACAATATTGAATCAATAACAGAATCATTTCAGGCAAAAATTGATAATCTTTTTGCCAAGAAAGGTACATTGCAATTTCTTTATTTGATAATGTTCTACCTAATAATTTTTCAATATCCTTCATCATATCTTTTATTGAATTATTACTTAATTCATGTAATAAGTTAATATCTTCTTCTGGAATTTCCTTATTATTATTATATAAATCAATAAATTCTAATCTAAAGTTATTCATCTGATCTAATTTTTTAAAGCTAACTACACCTATATCATTCCAATAATTCCAAGCTTTTAAAACATCAGATTCTAATAAATTAAGCTGATTTGATATTTCTGAAGAACTGATACCAATTTCACCTGATAAACAATGACGAAGTCCAAGCAGATAAACTTTCACATACTCACCAGGAGCTGAGATCATAAATTTATCAATAAATTGGTTACTTACTGATGTATATGTATTAATTTTATTTTTTAACATGAATGTACTCATGTTACATCACCTTTCTGGTTATTTATTTAATGGATGATTCATATTTAATTCTTGGTCTATATTTAATTATATCAGAATAAATATTAATACTCAATTTGGGTATAATTGAAATATGAAAGTGCCTTAAATAAATTATTAATAATATTTGAACAAATTTTAATATAGTTGACAGAATTGTGATTATGATATATACTTTGATTGTCAAAATATTTGAGAGTCAAACAATATAGTTTAATAGGAAGTGATGTAGTGCATAAGTCGATAAATGCTGTGTTAAATGAATTATTAGTAACTACTTTCAATGATATTTTAGAAATAGAACAGTCAGCTATAAAAAAAGGTATTCTTAAAGATTTATCTGTTACTGAAATACATACAATTGATGCAATAGGGATGTATATTACTAGAACAATGTCCGAAGTTGCAGCTGATTTAAACATTACAGTGGGTACTTTAACTACAGCAATAAATAATTTGGTTAAAAAAGGCTATGTTGTTAGAAGTAAAGATGAAAAAGATAGAAGAGTTGTTAAAATAGGACTTACTAGAAAAGGTAAATTAGCCTATAGAGTTCATGAAAAGTTTCATTTGGATATGATTAAGGAAACGATAGAAGGTTTATCCGTTGAAGAAGAAACTATTCTTGAAAATGCATTAACTAAACTAAATAAATTTTTTAAATCTAAATATAATTTAAAAAAATAATGAAGGAATGAGAATATGTATAATGTTCAAATCATAGGCACAGGAAGTTATGCTCCAATAAATGTTATGAAAAATAGTGATATTACTCAGTTTGTTGAAACAAGCGATGAATGGATTTCTAATAGAATAGGTATTAAGGAAAGAAGAATTAGTACTGGTGAAGGAACAACAGATCTTTCTGTTGAAGCAGCAAAGGCGGCTATTGAGTCAGCAAATATTTCACCAAAAGATATAGATTTAATTGTAGTAGGAACTTGTACACCTGATAATTTTATTCCTTCAACTGCTTGTCTTATTCAAAGAGAAATTGGAGCAGTAAATTCAACTTGTTTTGACCTTAGTGCAGCTTGTACTGGATTTATTTACGGTATAAGTGTTGCCACTCAATTTATAAGAACTGGTCAGAATAAAACAGTTTTAGTAATAGGTGCTGAGACATTGTCAAGAGGCGTTGATTGGACAGATAGAGGAACTTGTGTACTCTTTGGAGATGGAGCAGGTGCAGCAATACTAACTAGAGCTGAAAATGAAGAGCAAGGTGTAATTTCAATATATACGGGTGCAGATGGAAATGGAGCAGAATTTTTAGAATATCCTGCAGTACCTTTAAAAAACACATTCGTAGAAGAAGTTGAAGAAAATAATTCTATTATAACTATGCAAGGCGGAGAAGTATTCAAATTTGCTGTTAAAATTATTGTAGAGTGTATTGAAAAGGTATTACAGGATAGTGACTATAGTATTGAAGATATAGACTATATAGTACCCCATCAAGCAAATATGAAAATTATTGATGTAGCTGCAAAAAAGTTAGGTATAGATAAAGAAAAGTTTTTTATGAATATTAGTAAGTATGGAAATACTTCAGGTGCAAGTATCCCTCTTGCATTGGATGAAATGGAGAAAGCAAATATGCTAAAAAAAGGGGATAAAATTATAATGGTAGGTTTCGGTGGAGGCTTAACATATGGAGCAGTATTGATTAATTGGAATAAATAAATTAATATAAAAAGAATCAAAAATAAAATATAAATTAAACTTTGGAGGTAGTATTATGATATTTGAAAGATTAAGAAAAGTAGTTGCAGAACAAGTTGATATTGATGTGGAAGAAATAAAGTTAGAATCAACTTTTAGTGAAGATTTAGGTATTGATTCTCTTGACATTTTTGAAATTGTTATGGAGTTAGAAGAAGAGTTTGACATGGAAATTCCAACTGAAGATTTAGAAGATATGACAAAAATTGAAGACTTAGTAAAATATATAAACGAAAAGCAAGCGTAGACTTTGATAATTTTCTCTTAAAACTAAATAAAACAAAATATGAGACTGTAGGATTCCTTCAGTCTTGTTTTCTAGGAGTGATTTTATGAATGAACTATTTAAAAAATTAGGAGCTACATACCCGATAATTCAAGGCGGTATGGCATGGATAGCTGAGAGTTCATTGGCAGCAGCAGTATCAAATGCAGGTGGAATAGGTCTGATTGCAGCAGCTAATGCTCCAGTTGATTACATAAGGGAAGAAATAAGAAAAGCTAAGAAATTAACTGATAAAACTTTTGGTGTAAATATAATGTTATTAAGTGATAATGCAGATGAAATTGCAAAGTTAGTTTGTGAAGAGGGAATAAAAGTAGTTACAACAGGTGCAGGTAGTCCAGGAAAATATATGAGTATGTGGAAGGAGCATGGAATAACTGTAATTCCAGTAGTAGCTTCAGTTGGTCTTGCTAAAAGAATGGAAAAATCAGGGGCTGATGCTGTAATTGCTGAAGGCGGAGAAGCAGGCGGACATATTGGAGAAATAACAACAATGGCTCTATTACCGCAAGTAGTTGATGCAGTTAATATTCCAGTAATTGGTGCAGGTGGCATTGGGGATGGTAGAGGTATAGCAGCAGCATTTACTTTAGGTGCTTCAGGAGTTCAAGTAGGAACTAGATTTTTGGTTGCTGAAGAATGTGTAGTTCATCAGAATTATAAAAATAAAGTGATAAAAGCAAAAGATATAGATACTGTTGCAACGGGTAGATCTACAGGTCATCCAGTTAGAGTTCTAAGAAATAGATTAACTCGACAATACAAAGAGTTAGAGAAAAATGGAGCTTCTATAGAGGAATTAGAAAAATTAGGAGCTGGTACATTGCCAAAAGCAGCAAGAGATGGTGATGTAGACTATGGGTCAGTTATGGCAGGACAAATTGCTGGAATGATATGTAAAGAACAAAATTGTGAAGAAATAATTACTGAAATGTTTAAAGAGGCTACAAAAACATTAAAATCAATAGATAATATCTTTTAATATTTTGTAATAAAGTGGAGGTTACTATGGGAAAAATAGGGTTGATATTTGCAGGACAAGGTGCTCAATATGTTGGAATGGGTAAGGACTTATATGACAATATAGATGTTTGTAGAGAAGTGTTCGAAAGTGCGGATAGAGAGTTAGGATACTCAATAAGTGAAATATGTTTCAATGGAAGCAAAGAAGAGTTAGATAGTACTGAAAATACTCAACCAGCTATTCTAACTGTTAGTATAGCTGCACTAAAAGCACTTGAGATTAATGGTATAAAAGCTGATATTGTTGCAGGTCTTAGTTTAGGAGAGTATTCAGCATTAGTATGTAGTGGAGTAATATCTTTTGAGGATGCTGTTAAAGTAGTTAAGAAGAGAGGTAAGTTCATGCAAGAAGCCGTTCCTCAAGGAGTAGGTGGAATGGCGGCTATATTAGGATTAGATAGAGAAAAAGTTCAAGAAGCATGTGATGTTGCTGGAGAAAAGGGATTAGTGAAAATTGCAAATTATAATTGCCCAGGTCAAATAGTAATAGCAGGTGAAAATGAAGCTCTTAAACTTGCTTGCGAAAAGGCTGGAGAACTTGGTGCTAAGAGAGTATTAGAACTAGCTGTTAGTGGACCTTTCCATACACCTTTATTAAAACCAGCAGCTGATAAATTATATTCAGAACTTGAAAAAGTTCAACTTAAAGAAATGAAAACACCTGTTATAACAAATGTTACAGCAGATTATATAGAGGATACTAAGGAAATAAAAAATATTCTAAAGAAACAAGTTATGAGTTCTGTATTATGGGAAGATACTATAATAAGGATGATAGAAGACGGAGTAGATACTTTTATAGAAGTAGGTCCTGGAAAAGCACTAAGAGGATTTGCTAAAAAAATAAATAGAAAATTAAACTTATATAATATTGAAGATATAAAATCAATGAATAAAACTTTAGAAAGTTTGAAAGTATAAAATATAAGCTAAATAGGAGGAAACATATGTTAAATGGTAAAACTGCAATTGTAACTGGTGCTAGTAGAGGTATTGGAAAAGCGGTTGCATTGAAGTTAGCAGAACACGGAGCAAATATTGTTATTAACTATAGAAATAGTAAAGAGGCGGCATTAGCAGTAGTTTCTGAAATAGAGCAAAAGGGAGTAAAAGCTTTGGCAATTCAAGCGGATGTAAGTAAATTCGATGAGGCTAAAGATTTGATTCTAAAAGCAAAAGAAGAATTAGGTTCAGTTGATATTCTTATTAATAATGCAGGTGTAACAAAAGATGGTGTATTACTTAGAATGAAAGAAGAAGATTTTGATAGTGTTATAGATATAAACTTAAAAGGTGTTTTTAATTGTATAAGACACGTAGTTCCTATAATGATGAAGCAAAGAAGTGGGAAAATAATAAGTATGACTTCAGTGGTAGGTATACTTGGTAATGCAGGTCAAGCAAACTATTCAGCTTCTAAAGCTGGAATTATTGGATTAACAAAATCAACTGCTAAAGAGATTGGTGGTAGAGGAATTACAGTAAATGCTATAGCACCAGGATTTATTGAAACAGAGATGACTGGAGCTATGGCTGATAAGTATAAAGAAGCAATAATTGGTAGTACAGCACTAAGAAAATTAGGAAAACCTGAAAATGTAGCTGATGCAGTTTATTTCTTAGCATCTAGTATGGGAGATTATATTACAGGCCAAGTATTAAGTGTTGATGGTGGAATGGCATTTTAAGGAGGATAATTATGAAAAATAGAGTTGTAATAACTGGTATGGGAGCTGTTACTCCTATAGGTAATGATACAGTAAGTTTTTGGAATGGAATAAAAGAAGGTAAATGTGGTGTAAATGAAATTATGGCTTTTGATGCTTCAGAGTATAAGGTGAGTTTAGCTGCTGAAGTTAAAGATTTTAAATTTGATGAATATATGGATAAGAAAACAGCAAAGAGAATGGATAGATATAGCCAGTTTGCTATGGTAGCTGCTGGAGAAGCTATGAAAGATTCTAAATTAGATCTTGAAAGTATAGATGCTGAGAGATTTGGAGTAATAGTAGGTTCAGGAATAGGTGGAATAGGTACAATCGAAGAGCAACATAAAAAGTTAATAAATAAAGGACCTAATAGAGTTTCACCATTTTTAATACCTATGATTATAGGAAATATGGCAGCTGGTAATATTGCTATTAAGTATGGTGCTAAAGGAATATGTACAACAATTGTAACAGCATGTGCAACAGGTACACACTCAATAGGTGAATCTTTTCATAAAATTAGAAATGGAGAAGTAGATATTATTTTATCAGGTGGAGCGGAAGCTTCAATAACACCATTATCTATGGCAGGATTTACTTCATTAACAGCATTAAGCAACAGTACTGATTCATCAAGAGCATCAATTCCTTTTGATAAAGAAAGAGATGGATTTGTAATGGGTGAAGGTGCTGGAATTGTTGTTTTAGAATCTTTAGAGCATGCATTAAAAAGAGGAGCAAAAATATATGCTGAAGTTGTTGGATATGGAGCAACTTGTGATGCTTATCATATGACTTCACCAGCACCAGGTGGCGAAGGTGGAGCAAGAGCAATAAATATTGCAATCAAAGATGCGGCAATAGAAGCAAAAGAGATTTCTTATATTAATGCTCATGGAACTAGTACTCCTTATAATGATAAATTTGAGACTGCTGCAATTAAATCTGTCTTTGGTGAAGCAGCATATAATATTCCAGTTAGTTCAACAAAATCTATGACAGGTCATTTATTAGGTGCAGCTGGTGCTATTGAGGCTATTATTTGCGCAAAAGCTTTAGAAGAAAGCTTTATACCTGCAACGTTAGGATATAAGGTAGCAGATGAAGAATGTGATTTAGACTATGTGCCAAACGAAGGTAGAACAGAAAATATTCAATATGCCCTATCTAATTCTTTAGGATTTGGTGGTCATAATGCAACGATAGTTCTAAAAAAATGGTCAGAGGTGTAAATTATGGAATATAAAAATATAGAAAAGTTGATAAAAATAATGAGCGAATCAGATTTAACAGAACTAGAAATTGATAGTGATGATATAAAGATAAAAATGAAGAAAGAAAAAGAAAGAGTACCTGTAATGGAAGTAGCTGAAGAAACTAGAATGGTGTCTAACGTTGTTGTTCAACAACCAGAAGTTAGTGTTGCAGATGTTCAAGAAGACACATTATCACAACCAGTAGTAACTAAAGATGATGGTCTTGAAAAAGTAAAATCACCGATTGTGGGTACATTTTATGAATCTCCATCTCCTGATGCTGATGCGTATGTATCAGTTGGAAGTAAAGTGAAAAAAGGAGAGGTTATTTGCATAGTTGAGGCTATGAAGTTGATGAATGAAATTGAAGCAGAATTTGATTTGGAAATCGTAGAAATATTAATTGAAAATGAAGGTATGGTTGAATATGGTGAACCTTTATTCAAAGTTAAAAGACTGTAAAAGTACAGGGGGAATTAATTTATGTTAACAATAAAAGAAATTCAAGAGATTATTCCACATAGATATCCATTTTTACTTTTGGATAAAGTTGAAGAAATTGAAGAAGGAAAGAAAATAGTTGCTTATAAAAATGTAACAATGAATGAATACTTTTTTCAAGGACATTTTCCTCAAGAACCAGTAATGCCTGGGGTACTAATTATTGAAGCATTAGCACAAGCTGGAGCAGTTGCTATTTTAAGTATGGAAAAATATAAAGGTAAAATAGCTTATTTTGGTGGAATAAATAAAGCAAGATTTAAGAAAAAAGTTGTTCCAGGAGATGTACTTAAACTGGAAGTTGAGATAATCAAAATAAAAGGGCCAGCAGGTGTAGGTAAAGCAATAGCATCAGTTGATGGTAAAAAAGCAGTTGAGGCTGAAATTATTTTCTTTGTGGGAGATAGCAAATAATTAGTAATCCTTATTAATTAGAGAGTAGGTGTAGTGTTGTTTAATAAAATACTCATAGCTAATCGTGGCGAAATTGCGGTTAGAATCATAAGAGCTTGTAGAGAAATGGGAATATCAACAGTAGCAGTTTATTCTGAAATTGATAAGAATTCTCTACATGTAAATTTAGCAGATGAAGCTGTATGTATCGGACCTCCAAAATCAAAAGATAGTTATTTGAATATGCAAAACATAATTAGTGCAACTGTATTAACAGGTGCTGAAGCTATCCATCCTGGCTTTGGATTTCTTTCTGAGAATAGTAAATTTGCAGAAATGTGTAATGAGTGTAATATAGTCTTCATTGGACCAGATGCTGAAGTTATGTCTAAAATGGGTAATAAAGCAAGAGCTAGACAAATTATGATAGAAGCAGAAGTTCCAGTTATACCAGGTGTTGATGGTGTACTACATAGCTATGAACATACTGAAAAAGAAGCAGATAGAATAGGATATCCAGTAATATTAAAAGCATCTGCTGGTGGCGGTGGAAGAGGTATAAGAATAGTTCATGAAAAAGAGGAACTAAAGAAAGCATATGAAACTGCCAAAACTGAAGCAAAAGTTTCTTTTAATGATGATACTATGTATATGGAAAAATTCATAGAAAATCCAAGGCACATAGAATTTCAAATATTAGCAGATAATCATGGTAATGTGATTCATTTAGGTGAAAGAGATTGTTCTGTTCAACGAAGAAATCAAAAGGTTATAGAAGAAGCACCATCTACAATAATATCTGATGATTTAAGAAGTAGAATGGGTCTGGCAGCTATTAATGCAGCAAAAGCAGTAAGGTATAAAAATGCTGGAACTATTGAATTTTTAGTTGATAAAAATGGTGAATTTTACTTCATGGAAATGAATACACGTATTCAAGTAGAACATCCAGTTACAGAATATATTACTGGTGTAGATATAATTAAAGAGCAAATTAAAATTGCTTTTGGAGAAAAATTAGAAAATCTTCAAGAAGATGTTTTAATAAATGGTCATGCAATTGAATGTAGAATAAATGCTGAAAATCCAGCTAAAGGATTTAGACCATCACCAGGAAAAGTTTCAGTAGTTGTAATACCAGGTGGAAATGGAGTAAGAATAGATAGTGCATTATATAATGGATATAAGATTCCGCCAACTTATGACTCAATGGTAGCAAAACTAGTTGTTCATGGAAATGATAGAATAGATGCGATAAATAAAATGAGAAGAGCTCTTGGAGAATTTGTTATAGAAGGTATAGATACTAATATTGAATTTCTTTATGAGATTTTAGGCAATGAAAAGTTTGTGTCTGGGGATTTTGATACATCCTTTATAGCAAAAGAGTTTAATTATTAATTTAAAATACTCTAGGGTTGGTGAAGAATGTTTAGAATAGATAAGGTTTTTAAAAAGACTAAGTATATTACACTTAAAAAAGATGAAATTGAGAATACTCAAGATTCAGAAGTCAAAGTAATAACAAAAGAAAAGAAAAACACAGATGCAAAGCCGAATATCCCCAATGGGCTATGGATAAAGTGTAATGACTGTGGAGAAGTTTTATATAAAAAAGACTTTGATGTGGATAAAAAAATATGTGTTAATTGTGGAAAACATTTTCGAATGGATGCGAGAGAAAGAATTTCAAGTATTATAGATGAAGGAACCTTTGAAGAATTTGATAAAAACATGAAGACAGTTAATCCACTTAACTTTGAAGGTTATGAGAATAAAGTTGATAACTATAAAAAGAAATCCAAACTAGAAGAAGCAGTAGTTACTGGTTGTGGAAAGATAAATGGTAAGAATGCTGTAATTGGCGTTATGGATAGCAATTTCATGATGGGAAGTATGGGTTCTGTACTTGGTGAAAAAGTTACCAGAGCAATAGAATATGCTACCCAACGTAGATTGCCAGTTATAATATTTACCGCATCAGGTGGAGCAAGAATGCAGGAAGGTATTTTTTCTTTAATGCAAATGGCTAAAACAAGCGCAGCAATAGCAAAACATGGAGAATCAGGACTATTATATATCCCAGTTTTAACTGATCCAACAACAGGTGGAGTTACTGCTAGTTTTGCAATGTTAGGGGATATAATAATATCTGAGCCAAATGCGTTAATAGGATTCGCGGGAAAAAGAGTTATAGAACAAACTATAAAACAAAAATTACCTGAAGGATTCCAAACAGCAGAGTTTTTATTAGAACATGGTTTTATCGATAAGATAATTCCTAGGACTGAAATGAAGGAAACTTTAGCGAGCATTATTGAAATACACCAATAGTGATTTTAATAATGATGATGGAGGTGTATTTAGATGTTGGAATGTGAGAAAGAGATATTTAGCTTACAAAAAAAGATTGATGATATAAAGAAATTTTCAGTAGAAAAAAATGTGGATTTTTCTTCAGAAGTAAAAAAGTTAGAGAGTGAATTAGAACATATCAAAAATAATGTTTATTCAAGCCTAACTCCAATGGATAAGCTAACTTTATCTAGAATGATTGAAAGGCCAACAGCATTAGATTATATAGAAAGAATTTTTGATTCATTTATTGAATTGCATGGAGATAGGCAGTTTAGAGATGATCCATGTATAATAGGTGGAATTGCAAAATTAAATGGTATGCCTGTAACTGTTATAGGACAGCAAAAAGGTAGAAACATAAAAGAAAATGTAAAAAGAAATTTCGGTATGCCAAATCCGGAAGGATACAGAAAAGCATTAAGATTAATGAAACAGGCAGAAAAATTTAATAGGCCAGTAATATGTTTTGTTGATACACCAGGTGCTTATCCAGGAATAGGAGCAGAAGAAAGAGGCCAAGGAGAAGCTATAGCTCGAAATCTAATGGAAATGTCAAATCTAAAGGTTCCAATTATCACAATAGTAATAGGTGAAGGTGGAAGTGGTGGAGCACTTGCTATGTCTGTTGCTGATGAAATATGGATGCTAGAGCATGCGGTATATTCTATTTTATCGCCAGAAGGCTTTGCCAGTATATTATGGAAAGACGCAAAAAGGGCAAAAGAAGCAGCAGAAATCATGAAAATAACAGCACAAGATCTATTAGAGTATAATATAATAGATAAGGTTATAACAGAACCTGTTGGTGGTGCTCATACTAATATTGATGAAGTAGCAGAACTTATAAAAGAAAAATTATTACTAGTACCTTTTAGTGAAATGAAAAATAATATTAATGATGTAACGCAAAAGCGATATGATAAATTTAGAAATATGGGAAAATTTGATGAATAAGTATTAATGATTTATTTGACTATAAAATATCTTTCATGAAAAGAAACTCTTAGGAGTTTCTTTTTGTTTAAGATATTTTTATTTTTTTTTGCAACCTTTTTTATATTATTAGCATCTATAATAATGTATAAGATAAATCTTAATTAAATTTATTAAATATAAAAATTAATAAGAAGCTCTGTAGGAATAAATAAGGAGAAAAATATGAAAATTGAATACTTGAATGAAGATTGTTTAATTCAGGCATTGAGAAAAAAAGATGATGAAGCTTTTAAATTTTTGCTAAAGAATTATGGAAGTAGTATCTTAAAGCTGTGCTTTTCTATTTTAAAAGATATACATTTAGCAGAAGATATTGTACAAGAAACATTTGTTAAGGTATATAACAAGATAGGGGAATTTAATGAACGATCTTCTTTGTACACTTGGATTTGCAAAATTGCAGTGAATGAGTGTAGAGGGAGGCTAAGAAAACAAAAAAAAGAGAAACTATTTTTTAAGATTCCCGAGATTAAATCAAAAGATAATGTTGAGGAACAAACAATAAAGAATATTGAAGGGTCAAAAATACGTAAAATAATATTTTCTTTGAAACCAATCTATAGAGAGATATTAACCTTATATTACATATCAGATTTTTCTGTAAAAGATATTAGTAGGATTACGGGAGAAAAAGAGTCTACAATAAAAAGTAGATTAAAAAGAGGTAGAGATATTGTTAAAGATGAAATTATAGAGGAGGTAAGAATATATGAAGAAAAATAAAACTAATATAGATAATAAAATAGATAAATATTTTGATGAAGAAATTTATTGTAAGTTGGAAGAGGATTTTAGAGATATACAACTATCATTTGATTTAGAAAATAGAATTTTGAACAATACAATAGATAAAAAACCGTCATTTTTGCAAAAAATAAAGAATGTTTTCGAAAAAGAAATTGAAATTTCAGGACCAATTATTGGGATATCAATGCTAGCTATTACAATAATTTTAGTAAACCCTTTTATTATTACAGAAAATATGAAAAAAACTAGTGGATTTATGGTTACTAGTAAAACTCGAGTTATATCTTTAGATGGATCAGGGTATATATTTTTAGATGACTCTTTTAAAGGAGGAGCTTTTGTTGAAAGTAAGAATTAAGTTAAAGAATTTAATATTTGTTATAATTATCTGTGTTATTTCTATAGCATTATTAATACCGCATGTCATTTATAAAAGAGCAGAAATGATTTCAGAAAAAGACCCAATTACAGCAAATTTGTTTTATGAAAAGTATATAAAACTAATACCATTTGGAAAAAATAGAGCAAAGGCGTTATATAGTATTGCTGAAAATATAGCACCTTATGAAAAATTAGTTGCTTTTAATAGTTTTCATTCCTTTGGATCTGGAAGTACAGGAATACCATTAAATAAACAGGCTCTTGAACTAGGAGAAAAATATTATTGGGAGATTATAAATAAATATGAGAATGAAGAATATGCAAGTAATGCATATAAAAAACTTGTTGATACGAAAATTGCACTATGTGATATAAAAAATGTTGATAAATTAATAACTCAGGGTAAGGATTCAAGTAATGATGATATAAATAGATTAGCTAAAAAGTATGAATTATTAAATCTAATAGTTAGAAAAGAGTATAATCGTGCTGAAAAAGGGTGTTTTAAGCTCTTAGAAAATAATAGCACTGATACAGATATTTATAGAATGCTTAGAGATATTTATTATTTCCAAGGAAATTTTAATGAATCTAAAAAGTATATAAAGAAGAGTCAAGAAGGAAATACTAATAACAATGTTTCCATATATCCAGTTTTATCTGGTGAATCATCATCTAACTATTTTGATGAAAAAAATTCTATAGATTTTGCTGAAGATTTTTATAATGGAAATAGTACTATAAAAGGAAAGGTGAAAAACATTGATAAGGGTATTCCCTATGTTATTGTAGAGTTAAAGGATAGTAGAAAGGACAGTTTAAATGAATGGAGTTCTCTTGTAGACGGTAAATTTGTTTATACTGATGAGAATGGAGATTTTGAATTTAATAATCTGTCAAAAGGAGAATATAGCATAGAAGTAAGAGTACCATCATTGTTTTTTGTGGATAATGAAGTTAATGTTAGTAAAACCATTTTTGATGATGGTTGGGTAAATATTGATGTAGATGAAACAAAAGAATTGGATGTTTCTTTTAATTCAGTTATTAATGTAACACAACCTAAAGGAATTGTAGAGGATTTAAATGAAGAAGTGGAAGTTAAGTGGTTATCTTATCCAGAAGCTTCATATTATAAAGTTGAAATAATAAGTTTTGATGATCCAGTAAATTTAACTGGTTCCAGATTTCAAAGTCCAATTAGTGATAAAATCTATACTAATGAATATAAAATTTCAATGAATGAAATAAAAAATACTAATACAGGATTTTCAACAGATGGAGATGGTATAATAAGTCCTCAAGCTTACTTTGGTTATACTTATCCCGGAAGTATTTTACCATTAGTTATAACGGCATATAATGATAAGGATAAACAAATTAGTACATCTTTGCCTTTGATAACAAATTTTAAGGATATTTCTGCTATAAAAATCAATGATGAAAATATTTTAAATGCAGATAAGTTAGTTTTAGAAGGAAAAGTAAAAGAAGCAAAAGAGGAGTATGAAGAATATTTAGAAGATAATCCAGATGATACTAGAGTACTTACAATATTAACAAAAATATATGATATAGGATATAGATGGGATAGAGAAAAACATGCATACATCGGTCAAGATAAAGTTAAGATGATTCAAATGGCAGAAAAAGTATATAAACTAACCAATGAACCTTCAATATTTAAGACTATTTACGATGGTATCTATAGGGATTTAGATAAAAAAGATGAGTTAATTTGGGCTAAAGATAAGATCAATAAGCTGCCTGAAGAAATTAAAGATGCCTCAATATATATAACATTAGCTAATATTGAAATAAAATTAGGTGATTTTGAGAAAGCAAATCAGTATTTTAATAAGGCAAAAGAAAAAGATAATTTTTATATTTCAGATGATAATATAATTACAAAATTATATCTTAAGGAGTATCAAGAGGCATTAAATCTTGTAACTCGGGAAGATTATAAAATATATTATAATGGGAATAAAGTGAATTTAATTCAATATTTGAAAAATATTATCAATAAAACATTTAATGCTAATGAGGAAAACGCTTTTGTTTCTATAATGAAAAGTTTATTAGTTAATAGTAGATTAAGTGAAAATGAAGATTTTAAGAAAGAATATAATACATTAAAATATAATATAAAAGATGATGATATGTTGAATTTACTAAAAGAATTGGAGAGAATCTTATATATAGGTTAAAGGTAAACTGAATACTAACAACCGTCAACTAAAAAAAGGAGTTCCAAAACGGAACTCCTTCTTAAGGGAGATTATGAAAATTCAAAAATAAGATAATACCATAGAATAAATTAGATCAACTGATGTTGTTTTACCTAATATGATTTATCAAGAAAAAAAATAGCTAAATAACAGTAAACACATTAGCATAAATGAAAAAACAATAGTAGAACTAATAATTAAATCTACTGAAATATTATCAAAAATGCTATTTTTTATAAATTCGTCCTCTTTATAATTCATTATGATTCACCTCCAGATATTTTAATTCTTACCAATACGGAGATATATATTCATAATTCAAATAATTTATAACAATAATTTTGGATTTATACTAAAGGATAATGAAAGTGGATATAAAAAAGTTTTAAGGATTGTAATAGAATCAGAAAAATAAATAAAGGTATGCAATGATAGCATACCTTTAGAGTTAATTAGAAGATTTGTTCTTTTTACACATATACATTTTTTTATCAACTTTGTGTATTAATTCATTAAAATCAATGTTATCTTCACCACTATAATTGAATGAACCATAAGAAAAAGAATATTTTATTTTTGTATTAGATGAGGCGTCTCTATAATTAAAACTTTGATTTTTAAAGCTATCAATAAGATTTGAGGTTGTTCCCTTATTGCTTAGCATGACGCAAAATTCATCACCGCCGTACCTGAAAATATTATCATCTCTACGTAAATATTTTTTTAATTGGCAAACAAAATCAATTAAAACTGCATCACCAATTACATGACCATATAAATCATTAATTTTTTTAAATTCATCTAAATCTAAGAATAAAAGAGTAAAAGGAGTTCCTTGAAGAAAGCTTTCTTTTAATTTTAATTCTAAAAAATTTCTGTTAAAAGCACCAGTCATAGTATCAGTAATTAGTTTTTTATTAATATCATGTGAAGATGTTTTTAAAAGTATAGCGCCATGAAGTGGAAGTATTAATAATGAAATAAATATAAGTCCCCATATGTTATAGGATTTATATGAGTAAATTAAAATAATTAATATTATGCTATAATAATATAAATAAGTAAATAAATATCTATATTTATATTCTTTAAAAGCATTACTATTCGTAAACAGGCTAATTATAGAAAGTGTTAAAATAATATTGAGAATATTATCAAAAATAACAAGTAGTAAAATATTTATTATAGTTAAAATTGATGATTCAATGGTAAAAAGATTCAATCCAATAGATACCAATTTAGCCAGTATAATATATTGGCTTATGTTATAAATACATTTCATATCAAATATACGATTATGTTCTCTTGATTTAAATTTAAGGTAAAGCTTTGATGATAGAACATAGAATATAATCATTAAATATATAAATATTAAAGGTTTGTGAATTATAGCAAAAATTGTGAATGGGCCAGTTAAAGATATACTAATGGAATTTTTATGATTTAATTGCATTATTTCTGTAAAGATAGTAACAAGAAGTATTATTAAAGATAATAAATCAAAAGATTCTATTAGTGATTCAGTAAAAAGTGAATATATAGCCAAAGCTATACTTATAGAAACTATTGAATAAAAGTATGGTTTGAACAATTTATTCATATATAATAGTTAACTCCTTTAATAGATATTTTCAATTTTCATAATGTTTGTCTATATTATACCATTTTTAGAACAATAATTTCCAGAGTAACAATTTTAATGATTAAATTTAATAATTTATTCTATAAAAATATGTATTTATCCAATACGAGGGGGTTAAAATATGAAGCAGAAAATACTAGAGTTATTAAAAAGACATTTTGGAGAATATATTTCAGGTCAAATAATAAGTGAGAAACTTGGAATTAGTAGAGCAGCTGTGTGGAAACACATGAATGCCTTAAAAGAGGATGGATATGAAATTGAATCAGTATCAAGAAAAGGTTATAGAATAATATCTACACCAGATGTATTGACCTATAATGAAATTGAAGATTTATTAAAAACTGAAAGTATAGGTAGAAAAATTGAATATTATAAAAGCTTAGATTCAACCAATAATTTTGTAAAGTCTAATGCTAGTAGATTAGAGGATGGAACTGTTATTATAAGTGAAGAACAAACAGCTGGTAGAGGTAGATTAGGTCGCTATTGGGTTTCACCTATGTATAAAGGAGTATGGATGTCTATAATCTTGAGACCAGATTTAAATCCTATTTATGTTTCTAAAATAACACAAGTAGCAGCTGCAGCTGTTAATAAGGCATTTTCAGATTTAGGAATTGAAAACAAAATAAAATGGCCTAATGATATTATTGTAAATAATAAAAAGGTTTGTGGAATTTTAACTGAAATGAATGCAGAAATGAATAGAGTTAATTTTATTGTAGTAGGTATTGGTATAAATGTGAATTTAGATATAGACGATATACCAGAAGATATTAGGTATAAAGCTACTTCTCTTAAAATAGAAAAAGGAATTGAAATCAGTAGAAAAGAAGTTGTTTCAAGGATATTGAACACTTTTGAAGAGTTATATAGAGATTTTGCACAAAACAATGATTTAAGGAAATCAATTGATATTTGTAGAGATAATTCAATTCTTATAAATAGAGAAGTTAAAATTATAGAAAGAACTAGGGAATATTATGCAAAAGTAACTGGATTAAACGAAGAGGGACATTTAGTTATAATAGATAATGAAGGTAAAACAAAAGAATTATTATCAGGAGAAGTTTCTGTAAGAAATAAAGAAGGATACATATAATAAAAAGAACCTAATGGTTCTTTTTATTATATGTATCTATTTTGATTCATCATAAATTTCTAATGGTTTTTTCATAAAATTATTAAAATCTTTAATATAGACAGGTTTAGAAATAAAATATCCTTGTACCATATCACAATTATTATTTGTTAAATATTCTAACTGACTAAGTGTTTCTACACCTTCAGCAATAACATGAAGGTTAAGGCTTTTGGCCATTGCAAGGATTGCATTGACAAGGGAATTGCTATCATTATTTTTATTTAAGTCATTTATAAAAGAACGATCTATTTTAAGGGTATTTACAGGTAATTGTTTCAATTTAGCTAGTGAAGAATATCCTGTTCCAAAATCATCCATTGAAACACTTATACCCATATCGGTAATAATTTTTAGTATTTTCAAAGTGTTTTCTGTATCACTTATTGCAATGCTTTCAGTTATTTCAAATTCTAAATATCTAGGATTAATATCAGTTTCTAATATAATACTTTCCACCATTTCTGTAAAATCCTTTTGTTCAAGTTGTAAAGATGAAATATTTATTGATATTATTAATGGTGATTCTCCGGCATCAACCCAAGATTTAATTTGTAAACAAGCTTGCCTTAAAACCCATTCTCCAATTTTAAGTATAAAATTAGATTTTTCAGCAATTGGAATAAATGTAGATGGAGGTACTTGTCCAAAGATTTTATTTTTCCATCTTAATAATGCTTCTGCTTTAATCAGTTGTTTTTTATGGATATCAATAATAGGTTGGTATGCTAAAGCTAGTTCATTGTTATTAATTGCTTTATTTAATTCGTTTTCTAGCTCAAAATTTTTATTCACAACTGATTGGAGTTTATTGGTATAAAAATTAATACAATCATTCATTGAGTAATCTTTATTGGTGATTGCAATACGAGCTTTTTGAATTAAATGATTCAAATTTTCACCATGATCTGGATAAACACTTATGCCAGTATTTGATGTTATAGATATTTCATAGTTATCAATTATAAATGGCTGTGATAATACAAATAAAATTTGTTGTGCTAAATTTTTTATGATGTTATCTTTTTCTATCTGCGTTGTAAAAACGACGAATTCATATTTATTTAAGAAAATTAAAGCATCATTATTAAAAAGCTCATTATTGATTCTTTCTGAAATTTTTATAATAAGCTTTCTTTCAAACTCATATCCTAATATCTCAGATGGTTCTTTAATCTTATTTATTTTTATGAATAGAATAGGCATTCTTTTTATATTGTTTTTAATTGAGTCATCAAATCTATCTTTTATATAATTGATATTTTTTAAACCTGTGAAAATATCAGTAAATGCAAGGTCTTTAATTTTGTTCTCAGCTATTTTGTAATCAGTTATGTCAAAAAGAAAGCCACCAATTAAGGGTTTTTTGTTTTCGCGGATTATAGGAAATTTTAAACACTTAAAATTAACTTTATTTCCAGTAGCATCTGTATAGATTTGTTCGTAAGAAATTTTACCTTCGTTTAACACTTTTTTATCGTACTTTATAGTCTCTAAAGTTTCAATTTTAGACATATATGTAGAAAAATATTTATTAGTTAGATTTTTTTCACCTAAAAAAGATTCTAAAAATTTGTTAGCGAATATATATTTACCATCTAAGTTTTTTATAAATAAACCTGCTTCTAAATGATTGGCAAATAAAGTGAACTTTTCGTTTGATTCTAATAATTTACGTTTAGATAGATTTTTTTCTGTTACATCAATTATTAGAGAATATAGATATACTTTATTACCTATATTTATTGGGCCATTAAAAACTTCAACATCCTTTATTTCGCCAGTTGAAAGCTTATGTTTAAATTCAAAACGCTGGGTTCTTTCATTAACTTCTAAGTTTATTTTATTTATAAGTGAATTATCATCCAAAATATTTATTTGGCTGATTTTTAATTGAATAATTTCTTCATGAGAATATTTATAAAAATCTAATGCTGCTTTATTTGCTTTGACAATATTTTTGGTATCAGGATCAATTATTAAAAAGGGAAGATGGTTATTATTAAATAAGCTACTATAGAATTCTTCACTCAGAATAAGTGTATTATGTGATTCAACAAGTGAATTTACTACATTTATAGTTATTAAATAAAGAAGCATGGATGTTATAATTATAAAAAGAATACCTTTAAAAGTTTGTATTATATTTACTGTATTAATATCATTAACTAAGAGATTTAGTAGATGATCGGAAAGTGAAATCCATAGAATTCCGAATATAAAGTATAGGAATACTATTTTAAATGATATTCTATTTTTACTGAATTTTGCTTTTGTTTTATTCATTTGAACCTCCCTATTGCAAGAATCCTAATATATATTATACCATGATTTAGATAAAGTCAGTCATAAATATAAAAAACAATTATCATAAAATAATTATTTCCTTTAACACAATAAAATAGAATTAATAAAATAAATTATAAAGAATTATTGGAGTGTTAGTAATGATATTAGGCTTTAAAAATAAAAGGTATTTGATGCAGTATAATAGAGAAAAAGCGGTTAGATATGCTATTCAGTATGCTAAAAAACCTAATACGATAAAATACCCATATTATAAAGGTAAAGATTGTGCTAATTTTGTTTCTCAATGTTTATATGAAAGTGGTATTAATGAAACTGGTGATAGATGGGATGATTTAGAATCGTGGTTTTGTAAATCAAATAATTCAAAAGAGTTAAAAAGAGTGTCTCTAACATGGAGAGCAGCGCGATATTTCAGAAGATATTGGGGAAATGAAAATGGTTTAGGAAATAATAGAGCGTATCAATATATAGAACTAATGCATAATGAAGTATTAGAAAATATAAATCAAATATATTCCTGGATAAACATTGGTGATGTTATTCAATATGGAAAACGCAAAGATGAATATAATCCTAGTCATACACAAATAGTTATTAATAAAAAATATAACAGACATAATAATAGGATGGATATATTTATGGCGCAACATTCAGAGAATAGGATTTATATTTCTTTATACGACTATATAAATCAATTTAATGATAAAGAGTTGAGGAGAGTATATTTATATAAAATAGCTAAAAAATAATGGTATAATGAGTAGTATATTAATAAAAAGGGGTGTTAAAAATGTTTTCTGACAAAATAGTAAAAAATCTAGAAAATTCATCATGGATTAGAGCAATGTTTGAAGAAGGGGCTAAACTTGCTAAAAAATATGGTCCTGAAAATGTTTATGATTATAGTATAGGTAATCCGTATGCTGAACCACCAAAAGAGGTTTTTGATTCTTTGAAAAAGCATACATCAGATGATGAAAAGGGACTTCATAGATATATGAGTAATGCGGGTTTTGTTGATGTTAGACAAAAACTTGCTAATAAACTTTCAGAAGAAAGCGGAGTAGAGTTATCACATGAGAATGTTGTTATGACTGTAGGGGCTGCAGGTGCGCTTAATGTTACATTAAAATCAATTTTAAACCCTCAAGAGGAAGTAATATTATTCTCGCCTTATTTCGTGGAATATGGAACTTATATTGACAATGTAGGCGGTAAGGCTGTTGTTATTTCTACAGATAAAAAAACTTTTGAACCTGATTTAGAAATATTAGAAAAATCAATTAATAGCAAAACAAAAGCAATAATAATAAATTCTCCTAATAATCCAACGGGAGTTATTTATAAAGAAGAAAAACTAAAAGCTATGGCTGAGCTTCTACTAAAAAAAGAAAGAGAATTGGGTATAAAGATTTATGTTATATCTGATGAGCCGTATAGCAGAATTGTATATGATGACGTGAAAGTACCATCTGTACTTGGCATTTTTGATAATGCTATTGTAGTTAATTCTTATAGTAAATCTTTAGGACTTGCTGGAGAAAGAATTGGATACATAGCAGCAAGCAGTAAAATTGAAAATATAAATATTTTAATGACAGCACTAGCATACTGCAATAGGACATTAGGTTTTGTTAATGCTCCTGCATTATTTCAAAAAGTTATAGGTGATGCTTTAGATGCCGCTGTTGATGTTAATGAATATAAAAAAAGAAGAGATTATTTATATGAAAATCTTACAAGATTAGGATTTGATATAGTTAAACCTGAAGGGGCTTTTTATTTATTCCCTAAAGCATTAATTGAGGACGATGTGGAATTTGTTAGAAGAGCACAGAAATATAATCTTTTATTAGTGCCAGGTTCAGGATTTGGATGTCCAGGATATTTTAGAATGTCTTATTGTGTGAAATTTGATATGATAGAAAGATCTATACCAGCTTTTGAAAAGCTTGTAGCTGAATTTAAAAAATAAAAAAGAGCCATGGGCTCTTTTATTTTTTAAATTCAGGATTTGTAATTTGTAAAGAATCTATACCAGATGATATAAAAACTTTTTTGTCACTATTTACAAAAATAGCATCTACACCATTTAATGATTCTATTAAATTCATACCTTTATCTATACCTAAAGTAAATAGAGTTGTTGATAAGCCATCAGCATCTATAGAATTATCCGCAATAATTGTCACACTCATTAATTTATTATCTACCGGATATCCAGTAAATGGGCTAAGTATATGGTGATAAGTTTTGCCGTCTACTTCTAAAAAACGCTCATAAACACCAGATGTGACAATTGATTTATTGCTTACTTTCAAAATTGCAAAATAATCGCCTCTTGAATCAAAAGGATTTTGCACGCCTATACCCCACTTTTCACCTGTTGTTTTATTACCTAGAGCAAATATATTTCCACCAAGGTTTATAATTGCAGAGTTAACATCTTTTGATTCTAGATATTCGGCTATCTTGTCAGCAGCATATCCTTTGGCTATACCGCCTAAATCAATTACCATTCCCTCTTCACTTAGTTGTATAGTTTGTTTTTCTTCATCAATTAAGATTTTTGTATAATCAATCTTACTTGTAGCTTTATCTATTTCTTTTTGAGAAGGTACTTTAGCAGATTCACTTCCAATTCCCCATAGTTGAACCAATGGACCGATTGTAATATCAAAATTTCCCTCCGATAAATTGGAGTAGTATTCACCTCTTTTTATAACTTCAAAAGTTTCATGAGAAACCATAACAGGGGATTTCCCAGCATTTTTATTGATTTTTGAGACTTCACTTTCTTCTATATTTATACTCATTTTTTCTTCAATATCATTTAAAATATTGAACATATCAGTAAACATATCATCGCTAGACTTATCGTATAATTTAATGCTTATATATGTGCCTAAAAAATAATTAGATTTCTCTTTAGGGGTATTTTCTTCAGAGGTGGCTTGAGGTTTCACTTTAAAAAACACTATTGTTAATGATATAATAATTGCAAAAAAGATTATAAATATAACTAATTTCTTATTTTTCATGTATGCCTCCGATAAAATAGATATTCTAAACCATAAATAAGATAAACTTATTTATCAGTTGACAGTTTGCAATTAACAGTGACCAGTTATAGATACCTTTCGATAAATCGAAAGCTTTAATTTAAATCTTTTTCTTTTGCAAAGCAAAAGGTCATAAAAAACTTAATTTTAAAAATTTCTGTAAGAAAATTATCATTAACTGTGAATTGTCAACTGAAAATTGTACACTTATTTCATATGTGTTTGATTATAGCATTAATAAAAGATAAAATAAAGATTGATAAAACTATAAAATAAACAGGTGATAAAATGAAAAAAGCAGATTTAATAATTATTGGTATTGCATTATTTGTAACAATAACTTTTTTTGGAGTAAAAGGATTGAATAAGTACTATGCTATAAAAAATTCTAAGAGTATATATGTTGAAATTCAAGTTAAAGGTGAAATATATAAAACAATACAATTAACAGAAGAAACAGAAGAAACTATATCAATAGAAACAGAATTGGGAAATAATACAATAATTATTCATAAAGGAATAGTAGAAATGTATGATGCTGATTGTAGAGACCAAATTTGTGTGAATGAAAAGCCTATGAGCAAAATAGGGGATATTATAGTATGCTTGCCACACAAGGTTGTTGTTGAAATTAAAGGTAATAAAGAAGCTAATATTGATGCTGTATCTAATTAAAAATAGGAGAATACTATGGTGGTTTCTAATGATACAATAAAAATATCTGTAAGAAATTTAGTGGAGTTTATATTAAAATCTGGGGATTTAACATCTACATTTGTTGGTAGTAGTAGAATGCTTGAAGGAACAAAAGCACATCAAAAAATACAGAAATCAGCAGGTGAAAATTATAAATCAGAGGTTCATTTAAAACATATATTGAATAGAGATGATATAAAAATTGAAGTTGCAGGAAGAGCAGATGGAATTATTATTAATGATGATGAGATAATAATTGATGAAATCAAAAGTACTACTAAGCCACTTGAATATTTGGAAGAAGATTTTAACATCAAGCACTGGGCTCAGGCTAAATGTTATGGGTATTTTTATTGTTTAGATAATGAATTAGATAAAATAAGTATTCAGATAACATATTATAATATTGAGACCAAAGGAATAAAGCATTTTAAAAAAGAGTATTCTATAGATGCATTAAAAGAGGACTTTGACTATTTAATTAATTCATATATAAAGTGGGCAAAAACTTTAAAAGAGTGGATGAAGAAAAGAGATAAATCAATTGAAATCCTAAAATTCCCATTTGAAGATTTTAGGGATGGTCAAAGGAAATTATCAGTTTGTACATATAAAACAATAGAAGAGGGAGAAACTCTTTTTGCACAAGCACCAACAGGTATAGGAAAAACAGTTGCAACGATATTTCCATCAATAAAAGCTATGCAAAAGGGATTTACTTCTAAAGTGTTTTATTTAACAGCAAAGACTATTACTAGAACTGCAGCAGTAAAAGCTTATGAACTGATGAAAGAAAATGGATTACGATTTAAAGTATTAACAATTACTGCGAAAGAAAAAATATGTTTTAATGATGAAGTAAATTGTGATCCAGAAAAGTGTAAATATGCAAAGGGACATTTTGATAGAGTAAATGAAGCAATATTTGAAATATATAATGAAGAAAATATTTCCAGGGAAAACATTGAAAAGTATGCTAAAAAGTACTGTGTTTGTCCTTTTGAATTTTCTCTTGATCTTGCTTTTTGGGCAGATGGAATAATCTGCGATTACAATTATGTATTTGATCCAAGGGTTCATTTAAAAAGGCTTTTTGGTGACGATGGTAGTGATTATGTATTTCTCGTAGACGAAGCACATAATTTAGTAGACAGAGCTAGAGAAATGTTTTCAGCTGAGTTGTTTAAAAAAGAAATTTTAGAATTAAAAAAGCTATGTAAGGAAGAAGCTAAAGAATTAACATCAATTTTAAACAAGATAAATAGTTATTTTGTAAAATTGAGAAAATTATGTGAAGAAAAGGGTAAATATATTACTGATAATGAATGCCCAAAAGAATTAATATCATTATTAATCAAATTTACTAACAAAGCAGAAAAGTGGTTGGTTGAAAATAACAATTGTAAAGAAGAGTTGAAAAAAGGAGTATTAGAAATATACTTTAATGCACTTACATTCATAAGAACTTCAGAAATGTATGATGAAAAATTTATTACTTACGAAGAACTGATTCCAAACAATGATGTAAAATTAAAATTATATTGTATGGATCCGTCAACTTTACTTAAGGATGCTATGGGAAGAGGAAAAGCAACTATACTTTTCTCGGCAACTTTAACACCTATGGATTATTTTCTTGATTTATTAGGTGGTAATGAAAACTCATATAGAGTAAAATTAAAATCACCTTTTAAAAGAGAAAATTTAAGTGTTTTAATTGATGGTAAAACATCTACAAAATATAGAAATAGAGAGTATACATATGGAAAAATTGCTGATAATATTTTTTCAGTTATAAAACAGAAAAAAGGAAATTATCTTGTGTTTTTTCCGTCGTATAAATATATGGATAATGTATTTTTAAATTTTAAAGAAAGATATGAAAAAATAAATATAATTTGTCAAAGTATTGGAATGAGTGAAGAGGAAAGAGAGAACTTCTTAAACAAATTTAAAAATGATAATGATAATAGTTTAGTTGCTTTTGCTGTGATGGGTGGGATTTTTGGTGAAGGTATTGATTTAGCAGGAGATAGATTGTTAGGTGCAATCATTGTAGGGGTAGCACTTCCACAAATTTGTTTTGAGAGAGATATTATAAAAGATTATTTTAATGAGAAAAACGGATTTGGATTTGATTACTCCTATGTTTATCCAGGAATGAATAAAGTGATGCAAGCAGTTGGAAGAGTCATAAGGACAGAAGAAGATAAAGGTGTAGCTTTATTAATTGATGATAGGTTTACAAGTAATAAATATACGAAATTATTTCCTTATGAATGGAATCATTTTTATAAAATCAAAAAACGACAAGATATTGATGTTTTTTTAAAAAATTTCTGGGAAAAGGTTGACATGAGAACATAAGTTCTTTATAATGAAAACATAAAGCATTATTAAGTCGAGAAAAGTAAAAATTAAATGCTTTATGGGAGGCTTATTCATGAAAGATAAAAGAACTTTAATAGTAAGAGTTAATTATAGTATAGTAGATAATGTCACTGAAAATAGACAGAAAAAACTTCATATCATAAAAGCAAATAATGAAAAGATATCTAAATATCTAATTGGTGGAGGATATTGCAACAAGTATGGAGGATCTTTTACTTTTAAAGCTAGAGACTTAAATGAAGCTAAATTAATAGCAGATAATAATTTATTTGTTAAAAATAAGCCTTATAAATATGAAATGTTGATAATGGATGAAAGAACTTTAATCGCATAGCCCATAAAAGCTTAATGCTTTTAGATAAATACTCACACATAGTAAGAAAAAATCATAAAAGTATTTGTTAAACAATACTTTTATGATTTACTTGCTTAATAATTATTGAATAAAATCTAATAAAATCCTTAAAATACTAACAACAGATTAAATTAAAATCTGTTGTTATTTTCATATTTTGGTATAATAAGCATAGAGACAGTTAAAATCTTTTTTGAGGAAGGAGTTTAATATGAGAGCAGAAATTTTAGCAGTAGGTACAGAATTGTTATTAGGAAATATAGTTAATACAAATGCTCAATTTTTAAGTCAAAGGCTTGCAGACTTAGGTATTGATGTATATAGACATACGGTTGTTGGAGACAATCCCGATAGACTGAAGAATGCAATCAAAGAGGCTTTTGAGAGAGCTGATTTGGTTATTACTACAGGAGGGCTTGGGCCAACAAAAGATGATTTAACAAAAGAAATAGCTTTTGAATACTTCAATAAAAAAGCTGTTTTAAATAAAGAATCATTAGAGAAGATTGAAAAATATTTTGAAAAACTAAATAGAGATATGGTAGATAGCAATAAAAAACAAGCATATTTTCCAAAGGATGTAACAATATTGGCAAACGATGTTGGTACGGCACCGGGTTGTGCTATTGATGAAAAGGGTAAAATTCTTATTTTATTACCTGGTCCTCCAAGAGAGATGAAACCAATGTTTGAAAATCACGTAATTACATATTTAAGTAAATATAGTGAAGATGTTCTTACTTCAAAGATATTAAGAGTAATGGGCATAGGTGAAAGTAAAGCAGAAGAAATGATAAAGGATATTATAGATGGCCAATCAAATCCAACAATAGCACCTTATGCTAAAGAAGGGGAAATGATATTTAGAATTACAGCTAAAGCAAAATGTGAGGAAGAAGGTTATAAATTAATCGAGCCTGTAGAAAAAGAAATAAGAGAAAGACTAGGTATTGCTGTATATGCAGAAGGAGAGACTACTTTGGAGACTACAGTAGGAGAGATGTTAGTAAAAAATCATCTTACTATATCCGTAGTAGAATCCTGTACTGGTGGACTTTTATCAGGAACAATTATCAATTATCCGGGAATTTCTAAAGTTTTTCTTGAAGGAGCAGTCACTTATTCAAATGATGCTAAAATGAAAAGACTGGGCGTTTCAAAAAAAACATTAGAAGAACATGGAGCTGTAAGTAGAGAGACAGCAGAAGAAATGGCAAAAGGGATGGCTCAGCGAGCAGAAACTAATATTGCAATTTCTACAACAGGAGTTGCTGGGCCTGGGGGCGGAACTAAAGAAAAACCAGTTGGACTAGTTTATGTAGGTTTATATATAAATGGTGAAGTAAAATCAAAAGAATTCCACCTTGTTGGAAATAGAGAAAAAATTAGATATACAACTGTAATGCGAGCTATTGAATGGTTAAGGAGAGAAATTATTCGATTGGTAGTTAACAGTTAGAAATAGATAAAAAGAGCCTTATGGTTCTTTTTATTGATTTATGTATGTATTATATATAAAATGTAATAAAATATATAAATAAAATTTAATTGATGCTATTCAAAAAAATTTTAGAAGAGGGGGATTATATGAGTATAAAAGATTTATTGGGGAAAAAAATATTGGTATTCGATGGTGCTATGGGAACAATGCTTCAGAATAGGGGTCTTAAGACAGGAGAAATACCTGAACTATATAATTTACATAAAAAGCAAATAGTATTTGAAATACATAAAAAGTATATTGATGCCGGGGCTGATATAATTACAACAAATACTTTTGGAGCAAATGAGTTCAAATTAAATGATACTGAGCATAGTGTTGAAGAAATAGTTAAAGGTGCTGTAGAAATTGCAAAAGAAGCTGCAGGAGAAAAGTTTGTAGCTCTAGATATTGGACCTACGGGAAAGCTTATGGCACCTTTTGGGGATTTAACCTTTGAGAAAGCATATGATGTATTTAAAAGACAAATAATTGCTGGTAAAGAAGCTGGCTGTGATTTAGTTTTAATCGAAACTATGTCAGATATGTACGAAGCAAGAGCAGCCATATTAGCAGCTAAAGATAATTCGGACTTGCCCATATTTTGTACAATGACTTTTGGTGAGTATGGAAGAACTTTAAATGGAACTGACCCGTTAACCATGGTGGTTGGGTTAGAAGCTTTAGGTGTGGATGCATTGGGAATCAACTGTTCTTTAGGTCCAGATCAAATTATGCCTTTCGTTAATGAAGTATTAAAATATTCTTCAATACCTGTTATGGTTCAGCCTAATGCTGGTCTGCCAAAAGTAGAAAATAATATAGTTACTTATGATATAAATCCTAAAGATTTTGCAAAGAGTATTAAAACTTTAGCTGAAAAAGGGGTATCCATATTAGGTGGGTGTTGTGGAACAGATGAAAGGTTTATTTATGAAGTTAAAAAAACTTTATCAAATGTGAAACCTAAATCTATAAATATTAAGGAATTTGCTGTAGTATCATCAGCAACTAAAACAGTTATTTTAGATGAGGGAATAAAAATTATTGGAGAGAGAATTAATCCTGCTGAAAAAGATGAACTAAAAGAGGCAATCTTAGATAATGATATTGGTTATATTCTTGATGAAGCATTAACTCAAAAAGATGATGAGGCAGATATTTTAAAGGTGAATGTTGGTTTACCAGAAATAGACGAAAAAAAAGTAATGATTGATTGTATAAAAGAACTTCAAGCTGTTGCTGCTATACCATTACAAATAGATAGCTCAGATAAAAATGTTATAGAGGCTGCAGTAAGAGTATATAATGGTAAACCTATAATTAATTACGTAAATGGCAATGTAGAAACAATGGATGCCATATTGCCTATTGCAAAAAAATATGGAGCTTGCTTAATTGCGGGAACAGTTGATGAAGAAGGAATTCCAAGTACAGTAGAAGAAAGAGTTGAAATTGCTAAAAGAATCATCAAAAAGTCTGAAGAATATGGTATTCCTAAGAAAAATATTTTGATAGATTGTTTAGTGTCAATAGAATCAGATAAAGAGCAGCAAGTTATGGAAACATTGAAAGCTATTAAAATAATTAAAGAAAAATTTGGGGTTAAAACAACTTTGGAAATAAGTAATATATCTTATTTAAAAATGGCCCTTACTATGGGATTAGATGTACCAAGTATTGACCCTAGCTCAGAAGAAGCAATGGGATGTATTAAGGCTTTTAAATTATTATTAAATGAAGTTAAATAGGGTAAAGAATGTATTGGTAGATGAAACTTCATTTTCTGTTTTAGTCATGTTATAATTAAACATAAATTACATAATTTGTTCTTAAAGGAGATTTTATTATGGATACGGTTATATTAGTTGATTCAAGTAGTGATTTGCCAAGGAGTTTTATAGATGAGAACAATATACCAATTGTAGGCTTAACTTGTCATCTACATGATGTAGATTATGTAGATGATTTTGGTAAAACATTGTCATATGAAAATTTTTATAATGAAATAAGAAATGGTGCGATGCCTACAACTTCACAAGTGAATGTTTTTACATTTGTAGAGAAATTCAAAGAGCTCTTGTTAGAAAATAAAGCAATTATATATTTAGCTTTTGACTCATCTATTAGTGGAACGTACAATAGTGCTGTTATTGCTAGAGAGCAAGTTTTAGAAGAAATTTCTGATGCAGATATAACTATTATAGATACAAGAAGTGCAAGCATAGGGGAAGGTTTATTAGTTTATAAAGCATATGAAATGTTGAAAAATGGTGAACCAAAAGAAAAGATAATAAATTGGGTAGAAGATAATAAGTTTAATATTCACCACTTTTTTATTGTTGAGGATTTGAATCATTTAAGAAGAGGTGGAAGAGTATCATCAACAAAAGCCGCAATTGGAACATTATTGAATGTAAAACCTATGATTTATGTGAATAAAAAAGGTGAATTAATTAATATTGCCAGCATTAGAGGAAGAAAAAAAGCGATAAAAACCATTATAGAAAGATTTGATCAAAACATTACAGATAAAAGTTGTGAAGTAGTTTGTATAAGTCATGGAGATTGTTTAGAGGATGCTTTATATTTAAAAGAAATGTTGCAAGAAAAATATAAAGCAAAAAAAGTTTTGATCAACCATGTAGGGCCAGTAATAGCTTCTCATACTGGAGCAGGAATGCTTGCTCTTTGTTTTATAGGAAAAGAAAGGATTATTTAAGGAATAATAAATAAGGAGCTTTTATTGAGCTCCTTTTACTTATTTAAATTAATATAGTTGCAAAAGAAAAAAACTGCTAAAATAAGCAGTAAATATAATGAGGGTAAATCGCAAGAAGCAGATTTAATCAAAACTTTTTGAGATAAAACCCTTAATATGAGTATTGTGAGTATAAGTGAATAGGAATACATCTATTTAAAACAAATATGTTCCATAGCTGAAACTAAAAATTAATAAAAAGAAAAATGCTGCAATTGTTTTATAAACTTTTATTTTAAATGAAAAATTTTTCAAATCTTTTGATAAATTAATATTTTTAACCAATAGCTTCACCTCATAATAATAGTCCTAATCTTTATCTTAATTTAATTATACCTCTGAAATATAATTAATTAGTAACAAATAGGTAACAAAGAAGTGAAAATTTTATGGAAGTAGATTATTAAATTCTATAGCACCTGCCCCTTGGATAAACTTGGATTCATTAATCATATTACAGGATAATTTTAAAAGAGATAGAATATCTTCAAATTTCAAATCATTATTGTTTTCAAATAATAAGGTACAAATTCCTGCAATAAAAGCACAAGAAATGGAAGTACCTGTATAGGCTACATAAGACTGTTTTAATGTATGAGGATAAATTTTTCTACCATTACGTTGAGAGATATATTCTTTATCTGAATTTAAAGAATATATATTTACACATGACGCAGATAAATCTGGTTTTACATTATTTATACTAGAACCACCTGAAGAATAAGGATACGCTTTTAAGCTATGAGTAGAATCTAAACCACCAACAGTTATACAACTTTCTAAAGTGGCTATTCCTCTCATAGAATTTTCTGTATTTCCATTATGTCCACTAGGTACAATAGGTATAATATTTTTCGAAATCGAGTGTTTAAATATACTATCAAATAGTAATAATATAAATTTGTTAGAATCAACTAATTCAAATGGAAGACATAATACTTTTATATTATATTTTTCACTTTCAGATAATAGGGTTTCAATTGAGAAAAGTATATCTGAAATAAAACCTCTTCCCAGTTTATTAAACGCTTTAACCATATATATATTACTGTTTTCAGCTATGCCTTTGTACAGTCCATTAGAGTTATAGCCACTAGAAGAGATAATACCACTAATGAATGTACCATGCCCATTATCATCATAAGGATACTCCAAGTTATTCAGTATATCTAAAAAACAGCTAATTTTATTTCTTGGATTTTTCAAGTCAGGATGAGGATAAACTCCACTATCTACTATACCAACAGTTATTCCTTTTCCAGATAATTTATAACGATTATCATGGTAAATACCATTAGCAGACGTTACACTTGATGCGCAGAGAAAAGCTTGAGTATCAAAACTAATATAATCAATTTCAGGATACTCAATTAATCTTTCAATCATTTTCTTTGAGATATTTGCACAAATACAATTAATTAAAGAAATTGAATGTATAATTTCTATTTTGTTTGACTTTAATTTTTGTTTTATCTTTTCAGGCAAATATTTACAATGGATAATAACTCTATGATTTTTAGAGTTATGTCCTTTTATAGCTGTTATTAGATTGGGATCTAATTTTTTTTTGAAAGATAACATAAAGACCTCCTTAAGAACTCTATATTATATAATATAGTACTTAAGAAATATTAATGTTAATTATTTGAAGCGGCATGATAAATAAATTAATGCTTCCATTTAAAAACTATTATCCCAACAATCATAATAATAATTCCTAAAAATTTTGTTATATCAAAATGAATTTTTTCTGCACCAAAAAGACCAAAAGAATCTATTATTCCAGCTGCTAGTAATTGAGAAATTAAAATTGTAGATATGGCATATGTAGGCCCTAAGTTTTCAATTCCACTCATAACGGTAAAAATTATTATAACACCTAAAGGTCCTCCTAAAAAGTATAACTTATTAGTTGATGATAGATTGCTGAAATTACCATTACCAGCAAAAAATAAAATAATCAATGTAACAACAAATCCAGTTCCTTGAACTAAAGTATTTGTTTCCCATACGCCTATTTTCTCACCTAACCGAGTATTAAACACTCCTTGTAGACTCATACTTATTCCTGCAATTATTGAAGATATTAAACCGAACATAATATCAACCTCCTATGATAGTTTAACCTAATTTCAATAAACTATTATAGGAGGTTGATATTAAAAAAATAAGTAGTAATTAAATTATGATTTCGCAATAGTTTCCTTTTTATGAAGAAGTAGATTTTTTTGTAGATAAGCTTTTTCAATGGTTTCTTTTTCAAAACCTAATGAAAAACCTATTGAAAGAAAGTTCTCGAATAATGTTTTGTAGTTGTCAATGTTAGGACATACAACAAAATCGTTAATGTCTATGTACAAATTAATAAATTGAGTAGTTAAGTCATTTTGTGTTTCTTGAACATCTAAATGAACATTAGTATAATCTTCATCTAAACCGATGCTTAGAATATAGTGAATCCCTTCTACAAATTCGTTTAAAACCTTGTTGTTACTAAAATTGTTTTCTTTCACCCAAAATTTATAACATTGGGTTTGGTTGACTAGTTCGCTAATTTTAACTTGTAATCCTAGAATTTTTTCAGGCAATAAAGAGTTCTTTCCCATATTACAATTTTTGTTGAATCCTTTATCAACACCTTTTTGTAATATGAATAGATTTTGTAAATCCATCACTTATTCCGCCTTTCGTAAAGATTTCCTTATAATATATTTTATAATATTTTATAAAATAAAAAAAGAAACCATAACGTTTACATGAAAAAATTTTTAAAAAAAAGTGACAATTTCAAAATAATACATAAAATATCACTATTTTTTAACAAAGTCATAAAAATAAAGTTGATTTATTGGGAAATTAATAATCTCTTAAAGGAAACGACTTAATCAAGATTTCTTTCTTATTATTAACAGGTTTTCTTAATTCTAATCTATTAATTTTTGCAAATCCTAAATAAGGAGAATCAGTCTTGTTAGGAATAGAACAATTGGATTTATCTCTAAACATTTTTCTTGCTTGATAATTGGAACTAACGATATGAATTCCAAAATTATTTTTTTGATTGCTTATGTTATATCCATGCTGATATAAGGTATCAGACAAATTTCGTGAAATCTTTTTTATGTAACCTGATTTGTCTACTTTCAATCCTATATGTTTAAAATGATCATCCAAAAAAAGTTCGGAATTTATTTGTATTTTAAATTTTTTGTATGGATATAAAGATTTAGATATTATTTTAGAAAATTCTTCAATATTGGAATCGTTGATTGTCTGTATTTTAATATAAAAATCAGTTTTTAATTTGTAAACTCTATACTTTCTACATAAATCTCTTTGGACAAGATTAATTAATTCATTTGAATTTTTATCAAATAATGCAACTAAATTATATTTCATAGTTTCCTCCACAAAATAGTTTATTGGTTTATTGTCTTAGAATTTTTAATTATTTTAATAGTTATTATACCACAAAAATTACACTATTTGTACAGATGCTTTGGTTCAGGAGATATAATAGCATTTGAATAAAAAAAAAACTAAAACAAATAATATATAGAGTATTTAAACAATAATAGGAGGTATGTTAAGTGAAACATAATAACAGTATTCATTGTAATGTAAGAGAGTGTAAAAACCATTGTGAATCTGAAGATTATTGTACACTAAAACAAATTAATGTAATCAAACATGGATCAATGTGTAATTCTGTAGAGGCTACAGACTGCGCTTCATTTGAAAAGAAACAATAATAAGTTAATATTTAGAAATAACTGCTGAACAAATTTCAGCAGTTATTTTTCGCTCTAAAATAGTATTAAATAATAACAATAAGTAAATTTTATCATAATATTACATAATTTTTTATATTTATAATAAAAATATACACATAGGAATAAAATTGTAATATAAATTTAATGTAGTTTAAGTGTTAACAATTCGTTTTATTGTGGTATAATAAATGATGTGATTATGTCTGTAATTGTAGAGTATGCATTGATAAACTTCAGTTATACATATAGATAATTTTTGAAATTATAAATTATTATTTTGTATGAAGGTTTTTAGAATTGTATTTCTATATAACACTACACAGCGAGGATGGTAAAGTATATGGATAAATTAGTTATTGAAGGTGGGCATTGTTTAGAAGGCTCTGTTGATATAAATGGAGCTAAAAATGCAGCAGTAGCAATTTTACCTGCATCAATAATGGCAAGTAGAGGAATTTGTAATTTGGATAATATTCCCAACATAAGTGACGTTAACTGTATCCTTAGCATAATTGGGTGTTTAGGAGCCAGTGTTACAAGAGATAATGACAAAGTTATAATTGATAGCAAAACTATTGAAACTACAAATGCCTGTAATGAAGAAGTAAGGAAAATGAGAGCATCATATTATTTAATTGGAGCTCTATTAGGAAGATTCAAAAAAGCAAAAGTAGAAATGCCAGGTGGATGCTCTATTGGAGTTAGACCTATTGATCAGCATATAAAAGGATTTGAAGCTTTAGGAGCAAAAGTAACAATAGAACATGGGGCAGTAATTGCTGAAGCAGAAAGGTTAGTGGGTACAAATATTTATTTTGATGTAGTAAGTGTTGGAGCTACTATTAATGTTATGATGGCCGCAACTTTAGCTGAGGGAAAAACTATTCTTGAGAATGCAGCGAGGGAACCACATATAGTTGATGTTGCTAACTTTTTAAATTCTATGGGAGCCGATATTAAAGGTGCTGGAACAGATGTAATTAAGATAAATGGCGTTAAAGAATTAATAGGATGCGATTATAGTGTTATTCCCGATCAGATTGAAGCGGGAACTTATATGATTGCTACAGCAGCATGCGGTGGTAGAGTAACAATAGAAAATGTAATTCCTAAACATTTGGAGTCAATAACTGCAAAGTTAGTTGAAATGGGAGTAAAGGTAATTGAAGAGGGAGATGCAATTACTGTTGAAAGTAATGGTGTTTTAAAATCTGCAAACATAAAAACATTACCATACCCTGGGTTTCCTACGGATTTACAGCAACCTATGTCTGTATTGTTATCAATTGCAAATGGAGTCAGTATAGTTAATGAGAGTATATGGGAAAGTAGATTTAAACATGTTGATGAATTGAAGAAAATGGGAGCGAAAATAAAAGTTGAAAATACGCTAGCGGTTATTGAAGGGATTCATAAACTTTCAGGCGCTAAGGTAGAATCAACAGATTTAAGAGCAGGTGCTGCAATGATAGTTGCAGGATTGGTAGCTGAAGGCAATACCGAAGTTTATGAACTTCATCATATTGATAGAGGTTATCCAAATATCGAATTAAAATTCAATAAACTAGGTGCATGTATTAGAAGAGTTAAAATTGAAGAATAGAGATAAACCACTTAAACTTTTCATTTATTTAAGTGAAAACTTGTTAATGCCTATGTTTTTGTGTTTGAATAAATTTTGTTTATACAAGGTTTATCTATAGAATGGAGTATTTATATGATTTTTTGCCCTTTATATAGTGGAAGTAGCGGAAATAGTATATTTGTCTCTTCAGAAGAAACAAAAGTATTAATTGATGCTGGCTTACCTGGTAAAAGGATTGAAAGTGCCTTAGAACAAATAAATCAAGAGCCGTCAAAAATAGATGCTATTTTTATTACTCATGAGCATGGTGATCATATTAAAGGGGTAGGTGTTATGTCTAGAAGATATAATATACCAATATATGCAAATGAGTCAACTTGGAGAGAAATGTTTTCAAAGATAGGGAAAATAAAAGAAGAGAATATTAAAATCATGAAAGATGATTATGTAACTATAAAGGATATGAAAATATCTAAATATAATATCTCTCATGATGCAGTTGAGCCTGTAGGGTATTCAATAGAGGCTGAAAATAAAAAAGTTTGCATAGCTACAGACTTAGGGTATTTTTCTAATGAAGTTAAAAAGGCACTTTTAGGGTCAGATGTAGTTTTATTAGAAAGTAATCATGATGTTGAAATGCTAAAATTTGGTCCATATCCATATCATTTAAAAAGAAGAATTTTGAGTGATATAGGACATCTATCGAATGATGATTGTGGTAAAGCAATAGTAGATATTGTAAAGCTTAATTGTAAAAGATTCGTATTAGGACATTTGAGCAAAACTAACAATTATCCTGATTTAGCATATGAAACAGTGGTTAATGTTTTGAGAGAAAATAATATCCAATTAAATAAAGATGTATGGGTAGATATGGCTAAAAGGGACATGCCTAGTAAATGTATAGAATTATAATTGTATTGAGTATGAGAGAAGGAATTGAGATGAAAAAAATAATATTCTTAGTTTTATTAGTACTATCATCAATGTTATTAATGATTGGTTGTAAATCAAATCAAGTTACAACAACTGTAAATAATAATGATAAGATAAAACAGAGGAATATAGGAAATTCTGATGAAAATAATGTTCAGCTTAACCTATATTTTGATGCTTCTAAAGATGATAGCAAATTAGAAATAGGTCAAGAAGAAAGAATATTAATAAAAGAAGAGATGTTAGGACAAATAATAGTACAAGAACTTATTAAAGGTCCTACTATGGATAGTTCATTAAAACCAATTTTATCTAAAGATACAAAGGTGCTATCATTTTCTATTAATGATGGAACAGCATATGTAAATTTAAGTAATGAAGCAAAGGCAAATATGTCAAAAGTTAAGGAAGAAGCATATTTAAAAAGCCTGGCATTATCTTTGTGTGAATTAGAATCTATTGTAAATGTTAAAATATTAATTCAAAACAAAGATGTGGATACATTAGGTGGGAATTATAATGTATCAAAGCCTTTTTGTGCTGATACAATAAAGTTGATAGAAGAAGAATCTACAGATAATATTGAAGATGCTGAAGAAAAAAAAGAGTAAAAACATATATTATTTAGATAATTAAGAACATAAGGAGAATTGAATATGAGTTTATATAATGATTGGACTGAAATGGTTGTAGACTATGTGAAAACTAAAGGAGAAGCAGCTTTTTGGAGTAAGTATGAGGAAATAGAAAAAGAGGTATATGTAAGAGTTTTAAACGATTATACAGAAGTGATTTCAGGAAAAGTTGGGGAGTTAGCTGAAAGATTTGAAACTCCAATTAATTTCTTTATGGGATTTTTAGATGGGATAAATGAAAGTTTGGTTCAAAAAATAGATGTTGAAAATCTTGAATTAGAAACAGAAATTACTTTAGAGATAGAATATGAAAATCTTTATTTTAATATGCTAGATGCTAAAGCTGAATATTTATATAATTTATCTCAATGGAATGGTATATTTTCAGAAGAGAAGAGAAAAGAAATAACAAAAGCATGGAGAGCATCGAAAATGGTTGTTAGAGATCCTAAAGTAGGAAGAAATGATCCTTGTCCATGCGGAAGTGGTAAAAAATATAAAAAATGTTGTGCTAATAAATAATCGGTTAAATCATTAAGGGAGATTTTCTTTTGAAAATCTTCTTTTTTATGATATATATACTTTTGTTTTCATTGAAGTTAGTACTATTATAATTTATACTTTAAGTAGGTGTTTATGATAATTTAGTTTGGAGGTAGAATTATGGATAAAAATGCTTATTTTGTAGTTCAAAAAAAAGTAGAAAGAACTATAGAAAATCTTAACAAGAATAATATGGATGGCTACTTTGTTCAAGATGAACAAGAGTTACAGAAAAAAGTAAAAGAGCTAATGAGTGCAGGGGAAACTGTATCTGTTGGTGGATCAATGACATTATTTGAAACTGGACTAATTGATTTATTAAGGAATGGTGATTATAACTTTTTAGATAGGTATGAGAAGGATTTAACACCAGAAGATATAACTGAAATATATAGAAAAACCTTTTTTGCTAATACATATTTAGTAAGTAGTAATGCAGTAACTGAAGATGGTGAATTATATAATGTTGATGGGAGAGGAAATAGAGTATCAGCAATGATTTTTGGGCCTGATAAAGTTATAGTAGTAGTAGGAGTAAATAAACTTGTTAAAGATTTAGATGCTGCAATTGAGAGAAATAGAGAAATAGCAGCACCAGCTAATGCTGTTAGATTAAGAAGAAAAACACCTTGTGCAAAGGTAGGATATTGCATGGATTGTGATAGCCCTGATAGAATATGTAATTCTTATACATTAATTGGAAGACAAATGAAAAAAGGAAGAATTCATGTTATATTTGTAAATAAGGAATTAGGATATTAGAGATAAATTAATAACATTTTAAAATAGAGGTATTTGATAAAACTCCCAGTTTGTAGTGGGAGTTTTGTTGTGAGATAATCATAATATACAGTTTATATGAAAGTGAGAAAGCTAATGAATGTAACAATTATTGCAGTTGGTAAGTTAAAAGAAAAATATTTAAAAGCAGCTATAGATGAGTATAGTAAGAGATTAGGTAGATATTGCAAAATAAATATTATTGAATTAGCAGACGAAAAAACTCCTGATAATGCTTCGGCTAAGGATGAATTAATTATTAAAGATAAAGAGGGAGAAAAGATTCTAAAAAATATTAAAGATAATACTTTTGTCATAGCTTTAGATTTAAATGGAAAAATGTTGTCATCTGAAGAGCTAGCTGACTTTATAGATAAATCTACAGTTTCAGGGAAAAGTAATTTTACTTTCGTTATTGGAGGTTCATTAGGATTATCAAAGGAAGTATTAATGAGAGCAAACTACAAGTTATGCTTTTCAAAAATGACATTTCCTCATCAATTGTTTAGAGTAATGCTCCTAGAACAGATATATAGAGCCTTTAGAATAAATAATGGTGAACCCTATCACAAATAATAATTATGATGCTACATAAAAATGATATCTAAAAAATTAAAATAAACTATTATAATTTATCTAAATTAATGTTAAAATAGTCAAAGAATAAAAAGAATAGTGAGGGTAATTATGAAAATAGGTTTTGATCACAAGAAATATTTAGAAGAACAATCCAAGTTTATACTTGAAAGAGTAAATGATTATGACAAACTTTATTTGGAATTTGGAGGTAAACTTTTATTTGATATGCACGCAAAAAGAGTGCTTCCAGGTTTCGATGAAAATGCTAAAATTAAACTTCTTCATAAGTTAAAGGAAAAAGTTGAGGTTATCATTTGTGTTTATGCAGGTGATATTGAAAGAAATAAAATCCGTGGAGATTTCGGTATAACATATGATATGGATGTACTAAGATTAATTGACGATCTTAGAGCTTATGACTTAGATGTTAATAGTGTAGTAATTACTAGATATGATAATCAACCGGCAACTACAGTATTTATGAATAAGCTTGAAAGAAGAGGAATCAAGGTATATACACATAGAGCAACAAAAGGATATCCTACAGATGTAGACATTATTGTTAGCGATGAGGGGTATGGAAAAAACCCTTATATTGAAACAACAAAGCCAATTGTAGTTGTTACAGCACCTGGTCCAGGTAGTGGTAAACTTGCTACATGCTTAAGCCAGTTATATCATGAACATAAGCTTGGTAGAGAAGTAGGATATTCCAAATTCGAAACTTTCCCTGTATGGAATGTACCACTTAAACATCCATTAAATATTGCTTATGAGTCAGCAACAGTTGATTTAAAGGATGTTAATATGATTGATTCTTTCCATTTTGATGCATATAACGAGGTTTCAATAAATTACAATCGTGATATTGAAACATTCCCTGTACTTAGGAGAATCATTGAAAAGATAACAGGAGAAGAAGCTGTCTATAAATCACCAACAGATATGGGTGTTAATCGAGTAGGTTTTGGTATTGTTGATGATGAAGTTGTTAAAGAAGCATCTAGACAAGAAATAATTAGAAGATATTTTAAAACTGGATGCGAATACAAAAAGGGATATGCTGATTTAGAAACTTTTCATAGAGCAAAGCTAATTATGGAAGAGCTTAATCTCAAAGCAGAAGATAGAAAGGTAGTTTTACCTGCTAGAGAAAAAAGTATAAAATTAAATAAGCAATCAAGTAATGATGAGAAATTCCCTGCTGTAGCGCTTGAGTTACCAGATGGTACAATCTTAACGGGTAAAGGATCAAGTACAATGAATGCTACCGCAGCGGTTATTTTAAATGCTGTTAAGTATCTTGCTAATCTTACGGATGAAATACACTTGATTTCACCTGTAATTCTTGAACCGATAATAAATCTTAAATCAAAAACTTTTGGTAGCAAAACAACAGCTCTAGCTTGTGAAGAAATTTTAATTGCGCTTAGTATAAGTGCTGCAACTAATCCAATGGCGAAAGCGGCTATGGAAAAATTATATATGCTTAAAGGGTGCCAAGCTCATTCTACAACTATTTTAAGCACAAATGATGAGCAAACTTTAGGTAAATTGGGTATTGATGTTACAAGTGATGCTGAATATTTGTCAGATAGTTTATATTATAACAACTAGCTTTTGCAAGTAAAAACATAAGAATAAGTCTCAATTTTGTTAGAATTTTAGTAGGAAATAAAATAACAAATTTGAGGCTTTTTATGTTAAAATAATTATAAAAAGAAATAGAAAGAGGTGAGCAAATGGATAAAGTAGTGACACATAAAGATATAGAAAACTTTCTAGAAGAGTATAGTGAAAATAATAAAAATAAGAGTAGTTTAGGAAATGGGTATATTGATAACAATTTGGAATTGATACTAGATATCCCATTAGAGATAAGTGTTGTATTAGGTAATACGAAAAAAACTATTAAAGAGATTATGAATGTAATTCCTGGATCAATTATTCAATTGGATAAATCTATTAATGAACCTTTGGTGATAAACGCTAATGGAAAAAAGATTGGAGAAGGAGAAGCTATTGTAACAAATGAAAAATTTTGTATAAGAACTACTGAGATTGAAGATAAAAAACAATTAAATAGTAATGGGTAGACTTTCGCTAGAACTTTATTGGGCGAAAGTTTACCCATTGTTATTATAATTGATTTAAATTTAAAAAATTTATATTAGTGCATTTTTAAAATAATCTAGTTTTATTTCAATAATGAAAGTAAAGTTTGAGGTATTTTTTCTAGAGAAACTTGTTTTTCTACAGCACCTACTTCAAAAGCAACTTTTGGCATGCCGTAAACAACACTTGAATCCATATCTTGTCCAATTGTTCTTGCACCTTTTCTCCTCATAGATAGTAAACCTTTTGCACCATCATAACCCATGCCAGTCATTATGATACCGATAGCATTATCTTTACATTGTTTTGCTACTGATTCAAATAGAACATCAACTGAAGGACAGTGACCATTTATTTTCTCACCAGAAAATACTTCTACTTTATATCTTTGCCCAATTTTTCTGACGGCCATATGTTTATCGCCTGGAGCTATAAGGATTTTTCCAGGTTCTAAATAATCTCCTGATTCAGCTTCTTTAACCTTAAAATTCGTTTGATTATTAAGCCGATCAGCAAACATTTTAGAAAATAGTGGTGGTATATGCTGAACAATTAAAATACCCGGCATTTGGGATGGTAATTGTTTTAGTAATGAATAAATTGCTTCTGTTCCTCCTGTAGACGCACCTATAGCAATTAGTTTTCCATTATCTATATTATCCTTTTTTTCTAAGTTTCGATCTTCCGAGAAGGAATGTTTAATAATTTTTGCTTTGGCTGCTATTTTGATTTTTTTTATTAGTTCGTTTATGAAAGTTTCTACTCCTTCTGGCGATTGAACATCTGGTTTTGTAACAAAGTCTACGGCACCAGCATTTAAGGCATCAAATACAGCTTCGCTTACAGAACTAACGACAATTATAGGAAGAGGGTACTGTGGCATCAGGCGCCTTACAAAATCAATTCCATTCATTTTGGGCATTTCTACATCGCATGTTATTACGTCTGGTTTAAATTCTAAAATTTTGTCTCGCGCATCAAAAGGGTCAATGGCTTTAGCAACAACTTCAATGATAGAATCTGATTCTATTCCTCTTGATATAACTTCCCTAAAAACTAAACTATCATCTAAAACGAGTACTTTTATTCGTTTATTCATATGAAAGCCTCCTTAAATACTGCTATATTTTTCTATAGATAGCTGGACTAATATATTTGAATCTGGTCTTATCTCGATTTAACGATTCTGAAAGGCCTATAAATAGATACCCTCCTGGCTCCATAATATCATAAAATTTATTTACCAGTCTATTCTTTGTTTCATCATTAAAATAAATCATAACATTTCTACAAAAAATCACATGGAACTTCTTTTTAAAAGGAAAGGTATTTTCCATAAGGTTAAACTTTCTATAAATGACCTCAGACTTTATCTTATCTGCAACTATAAAATTTTCTTTATCGTATTTGTTGAAATAATTCAATTTCCATTGTTTGGGTAATGGTTGAATCTTTTCATTGCTATAAACTCCTTTTTTAGCAGTTTCTAAAACACTTTTTGATATATCAGTTGCTAATACTTTGGTATCCCACCATAACTTTTCTTTATTAAAAAATTCATCTAAAATCATAGCAAGTGTATATGGTTCTTCACCTGTAGAACTGGCTGCACACCAAATACGAAGATCTTTGTCTAAAGCAATTTTTTTCAAATATGGAAGTACTTTATCTCTAAAAAAATAGAAATGTTCAGCTTCTCTCATAAAATAAGTATGATTTGTTGTGATTTTGTCAATAAGAACTTTACTTGCTGTTCCGGTTTTATCAGATACAAGGTATTTGTAATACTCTTCATAACTGTTGAAACCTAGTTGAGCAAGGGTGTTATGAAGTCTCCCAGTAACTAAAGTTTGTTTTTCTTTCTTTAAATGAATCCCGAAATTTTTTTCAATATATTCCGCTAATAAGTAGAATTCTTTATCTGTTATTGTAATCAATGTCTACACGTCCTTTTATAATAGGAGTCCACTATTTAGTGGGCTCCGTATTATTAAGATTTTTAATGCCGTGAATTACCTATTAGTACTTTCCGAATTCTGGATCACTTAATACAATTTTATCAGGAGTATTAGGTGTATCTTCTTTACACACATTTTCATTTAGCATACTTTTTTTGCTCATACTTTCAAGAATTTTCAGTACTTCTGGATTGAGATTTTCAATACCTTTATAAGTCAGTATTTCATTTTGCTCTTTAAGTTTGAATTTATCCACTTGATTTTTGAGCATTTGTGCTTGACTCGAAAGTTCTTCACTAGCAGAAGCTGTCTGTTCAGAAGTAGCTGAAGTTGTTTGTACAACATTTGCTATTTGATTAATGCCCTGATTCACTTGGTTAACACCAATAGCTTGTTCGTTAGAAGCAACAGCAATATTTCCAACCAACGTAGCTGCTTTATCAATGTCCTCAACTATACCATGAAGAGATTCTGCTGTTGACATTGCAATTTGAGCGCCATCTCCGATTTTTTTAATAGAATCTTCTATCATAACTGTTATTTCTTTTGCTGCATTAGCTGAACGAACTGCAAGATTTCTTACTTCTTCAGCCACTACAGCAAAACCTTTACCATGTTCTCCTGCTCTTGCTGCTTCCACAGCTGCATTAAGTGCTAGGATGTTGGTTTGAAATGCTATTTCATCAATTACTTTTATTATTTTTGATATATTATTAGAGGATTCGTTAATTACGCTCATTGACTCTAACATATTATACATTTGTTTATTGCCTTGAGATACATTATCTTTAGCGGTTTCTGTGATTTCTTTTGCATCATTGGCATTTTGAGCATTTTGTTTTGTTTGAGAAGCGATTTCTTCTATGGAAGCTGTTAACTGTTCGATAGAACTTGCTTGCTCAGTAGCTCCTTGAGATAGTGCTATACTTGAGTCTGATACTTGACTTGAGCCTGTAGCTACTTGATCTGCGGCATTATTTATATCTGATAAAACTTGGTTCAAAGAATCAATTATATTATCTAAAGAAGTTTTTATCTCGGCAAAATCTCCTTTATATTCTACAGTTGTCTCCACATCTAGATTTCCGTTGGATAATTCTAATAATATATGTGATACTTCTCCTATGTTAGTAGACATATTTTCTATTGCTGTTTTAAGGTAATTGTTTATTTTTACAAAATTCTCTCTATCATGTTTAGTATACTCATCTGCTTCAGCAACTTCAAAATTTAGACTTAAATTTCCTTCTGAAAGTAAATCAAGATTTTTGGCAAGTCTTTCAACTTCTGTATTTTGGTAAACTTTCTTTCTATGTTCCTCAGTTATATCTCTTGTGAGTTCTATATGACCTATTTTTTCCCCGTCTTTATTGTATAGATAAGAAGCGTCTACATCTAAATGTTTTCCGTTTTGATCAAACATAGTTTGATTTATATTATTCCTTAATCGAGTAATTCCACAGTTTTCTGTATTACATATAGTTCCGTTTAACATAGAACACTTCTTACCAATTATATCTTCTTTTTTTGAGTGGAGAATTTTTTCGAAAGATTTATTGATAAATGTCCAATTCATATCTAAATCTGTTACTGATATTGGGGTTGGTATAGAATTTAGAATGCTTTCATACCAGTAAATTTTATCAATAACAGTATGGAGGGTTCCGTTTATTCCTTCAACAATATTTTTATATCCACCATCAAACTTATTTATATTACCCCTAGCATCAAAATTTCCTTCTTTGGCTGCTTTAGTAAGAGTATTTGTTTCTTCAACAACATTCTTTAAAGTGTCAACTACTAACTGCATACTATTAGCTAGTACATCTTTTTCGGATTTTGATTTTATATATACTGAAAGGTTTCCGGTAGATATTTTTTCAGCAACAGTAGCTTGAGCTTTTATGTTCTGTATCATTTTTTCAAAAGAAGTAGTAAGGATTCCGATTTCATCTTGTGAAGTTGATTTAACATTGACATCTACATCACCATTTGCAAGTTTATCAGATGCTTCTACTAATTTTTTTATTGGTTTGCTAATAATTCTTGATATATATAGTCCAAGACCAATTGCTAGTATTATTCCAATGATAATATATATAGTCATTTTAAATATAGCATCTTTTGTGATTTTTGAATTAAGAGCAGCTTTTTCACCAGCCTCTTCAAGTTTCTTAGCAGCAAGTTTTTCTATAGCTGTTTCTACCTTGAAGGCTTTTCTGCCTAAATTTCCTTTTATTAGGGTTAAGGCTTCATCATCTTTATTTTGTTGACATAAAACTAATAACTCATTCAAACCATCTGAAAACTCAATTTTAGCAGACAAGAACTCATTGAATAATATTCTTTCTTCATCAGATTCATCATTAGAGATTGAATTTTCAAGGTTATCGGATTCTTCATCAATGGCTTCCATTGCTTTTCGGATATTTGCAAATTTAGAACTAACTTCAAATCCTTGATCTTCAAGAATTAACTCATTAGCCGCTACTCTAGTTCTTTGGAAAAGAGAAACAATTTTAGCTGACTGAGCTACTGGAACTGTCATGTTATCATAGAGCTCTTTATCATTATTATCTATAGTTTTTATATTAATAATACCAATTATTCCAACAATTCCTGCTATCATAGCAACTAAAATAAAACTAGTAATAAGTTTTGTTGAAATTTTAAAATTATTAATTCCTTTAAGCTTAAAACTTTTCTTTTGTTTTTTAATTTCTTTTGATTTTTTAATCTTTTTGAAATTATTAAAAAGTTTCATGTGTAGTACCTCCTAGCATTCCATATCTGCTAAATCGCTTACTTCCTCTTCTTCTAAGAGTCTTTCGCAATCTAGAATCAATGTTACATTGTTACCAGTTTTGCCTATACTTTTAATGTATTTTTTCCCTTGTTTATTAAGGTTCGGCGGAGGTATTATATCATCATCTGGGATAGCAAGAACTTCTGATACGCTATCTACTATAAGACCAATTGAAAGCTCATCTAAATCGATGACAATAATGCACGTCCTATCATTATATTCTTTAGATGATTTTTTGAATTTCAACCTGACGTCCATAACGGGAATTATTTTTCCACGGAGATTAATAATTCCTTTTATATAATCTGGAAGTTCAGGAACCTCTGTGATAGATTGAATACCGACTATTTCAGTTACATATAAAATCTCAATACCATATGATTCTTTATCAAGTGAAAAAGTAAGAAATTTACCTTTTTGAGTATCTTCTTTTTCTTCTGGTACTATTTTTTCATTCATATTTTCAGCTCCTTTATTGTTTTTTATAAATATAAAATATTTATAAAATTAATCTTCCAATATCAAGAATTAAACTAATGCTTCCATCGCCAAGTAATGTACATCCACTTAATCCATTTATTTTTTTGTTCTTTTTAATATAATTAGGTAAAGATTTAACAACCACCTGTTGTTTGCCTATAAGTTCATCTGCAAATAGACAACATGCTCTTTCATCTTGTTCTACCATAATAAAAATACCTTTTTCGAAATCTGTTATATCGGTTTCAACATTGTAATAGTTATGAAGGCGAAGAATTGGGAAACATTGACCTCTAACCATAACCATCTCATTTTTTTCAGGGTCTATGACGATATCATCCTCTTTTGGTCTAAAGGATTCTTTTATCGCAGTTATTGGAATAGTGTATTTAGAACTCCCTACTTTAATATTCATTCCATCAATTATTGCTAGGGTAAGTGGTATTTTCATTGTAATGATTGAACCTCGTCCCTCAACACTATCTACAGAAACTGAACCTCCGACGCTTTCTAGATTTTTGGCAACTACATCCATACCAACTCCTCTTCCAGAGAATTCAGTAATCTTTTCTTTTGTGGAGAAACCAGGTAACAATATTAAATTATAAATTTCTTTATCAGTCATCTCAGTTTCTTTTTTCTTTAATATATTATTTTCTTTTGCTTTTTTTAGTATTTTTTCTTTATTTAAGCCTTTGCCATCATCTCTAATAATTACTAATACATCGCTACCAGAATTTTTTGCCTCTAATGTAACTGTACCTGTTTTTTCTTTTCCTAACCTTATTCTTTCTTCAGCATCTTCTATTCCATGATCAATTGCATTTCGAATCAAGTGCATTAGAGGATCAGAAATATGTTCAATAATATTCTTATCAACTTCTGTTTCTTCTCCAATGACATTTAGATTAACCTCTTTATCTAATTTTTTGCACATGTCCCTTACAATACGGTGCATTTTAAGAAAAGTAGTTGAAAGAGGAACCATTCGTATTGACATGACTACATCTTGTAATTCATTTGTTATCTTGTGTAATTGTCGGGCAGATTTTTTGAAATTCTTTAAATCTAAGTTCACAACTTCAGGATTTTGTGTTACCATTGCTTCTGCAATAACCATCTCAGCAACTAAATCCATTAAGACATCTAATTTTTCTACATTAACAGTAATCATGCTTTGGTTACTTGAACTAGATATTTCCTTGGAAGCTTGTTTTTTATTAGCAATTTGCTTTTTAATAGGTGGCTTATTTGCTTCTGGAGCTTCTGTTTTTTCACTTTGAATTTGTTCGAATTCTAAATCTTTTAAAAACATAGTTTGCTCAAAAAATTTATTCATTTCTTCGTAGGAATGTTCAGTTTTTAATACTATTTCAAAGCCTTTATCTCGTATTAGCTGTACACTTTTGTCATCTTCTAAAATATTATTTGGGGTATGAGAAATATGATGTGCTAATTCGCCTAGATCATTAATGATTGAGTATGCCCTTATATTTTCCATTTCACAACCATCTTCAAAGAAAATAGTTGCTTTAAATATATTTTCACCTTCATGGGGTATGCTTTTTTCAGTTACTTCTAAGATTTGTTCTATTTCTTTAGGTTTTAAACTTTCAGATTCTAGTTCAATGGAATCTGATGATTTAAGGTTATTAAGGAATGCCTTTATTTCTAAAATTATATGGCCTGAATCTCCATCAACAGCATCTCCATTTTTGATTTTTTCTAATTCAATTTTAATAAAATCAACACCTTCAAGTACTAAATCTGAAAGAGTTGAATAATCTACAGTATCAGGTTTGTTTTCTCTTAAGTAATAAAATAAATCTTCAATAGAATGTGCAAGGGATCCTATTTCATTAAAAAGCATCATGGTTGATGAGCCTTTGATAGTATGCATAAATCGAAAAATTTCATTTATTGAATCCATTGAATAACCACCTGATTTTTCACTCGATATGATTGCTTGCTCTAATTGTTCTAATAATTGTGATGTTTCAAAAATGTACATTTCAAGCATCGGCTCATTAGTATATGTTTCTGACAATTTATTAGCCCCCTTTTGCTAGTTCTTATATAATTAATATGATTTTTTAATAGTCTATTAAATTAAATTATATTATATTATAGATTATCTGCCAAGTCTTTACTGGGAATTTATAAAAACATATAATTTAAAATTGTATTATATTAAAAATTATATTATAATCTATATTATGTATCGGTATAAGTTGATTTAATTCAATATGTTTCATGAAAATAAATAATTAATATAGGATTATTTAAGAAAATATATTGGATAATGTCATTTACAAATAAGTGAGGAATTTAAACTTAAATTGGAGGTGTTAAATTTTGAAAAGGGTATTGATAGTTGATGATGCTGCATTTATGAGAATGGTAATTAAAAATATGTTAGTGAAGAATGGTTTTGAAGTTGTAGGTGAAGCAGAAAATGGTAAGGAAGCCTTCAAAAAGTATTTGGAGCTAAAACCAGATGTTGTTACTATGGATATAACAATGCCGGAAATGGATGGAGTTCAATCATTAAAAGCTATTAAGTCTCAGGATCCTAATGCAAAAATAATTATGATAACTGCAATGGGACAAGAGTCAATGGTTAAGGAAGCAATTATTTCTGGCGCTAGAGGCTTTATAGTAAAACCATTTAAAGAAGAGAATGTTTTATCATCTGTAAATAAAGTACTCTCTTAGTGAGAATACTTTGTGTAGAATTTTTTTAAGCTGATAGATAAGAGGTAATTTATATGATAATAATTGGTATTGGTGAATATCATATTTCTAATGATAAAAAAGATGTAATAAAAACATATTCATTAGGATCATGCGTTGCTATGACAATATATTGTCATAAAAGAAAGGTTTCAGGTATGGCACATATTGCTTTACCATTTTACACGAACGATAGGGATTTAAAAGAACGTCCTGCTCATTTTGCCAATTCTGCAATCCCATTGATGCTAGATAAATTTTGCTATAATTATGGTTGTAATATCAAAAATTTACAAATAGGGATTTTTGGAGGAGCATCATCAATTAGAAAAGATGATGTATTTAAAATTGGTTTGCGCAATGTTGAAAGTATAAAAAATATACTATCGAGTAGATCCTTACCTATATACAAACAAGATACAGGTGGATATTGCAGTCGAACGATTGAAATGGCTGTAGATACTGGGGAAGTAAAAATAGATACTCAACCCATTATTATTTAGAATAAACATATAGACTAGATACAATAAATATTTGTATATCATACAAAGGTTAAAGGAAGGAGGGATTACTTATGAAACAGGAATATATTGATCCATTTATTGATGGTAGTAAAAGCGTAATACAGCAAGTTACGGGAATTGAACCTAAACTTGGAGAAGTATTTATAAAAGATATTCCTTACCACAGTGATTCCGTTGTTATTTTGATAGGATTAACAGGACAAATATATGGTAATGTAGTTATTTCTTTATCAAAAAAATTAGCATGTGATATTGCATCAATTATGATGGGAGGCATGCCTGTTCCAGAATTAGATGAAATAACAAAGAGTGCTATTGCTGAACTCTGTAATATGATTTTAGGCAATACTGCAGCTAATTTCTATAAGAACAATATGGTTATTGATATTACACCACCTACAGTTTTCACTGGTGAAAATATGCAAGTTACACCAAGTAAAGCTGAAACGGTGTGCATTCCTCTAATGTTTAATGACGGTGAGCTTTTTGAGATAGATATCACTTATAAAGAAAAGTAAATTATTTTTAGCTACAAATAGAATATTTAAATTTAATTATTTATCTGTAGCCAACAGGGTTTCTAGCGTAAGCTGGAAACCCTGTTGACTTACAATATTAAATAAATTATACAGAGATAACACAAAGGATAAATGGAGCTAAATAATTATGTGGTTTAAACATATAATTATGATATAATATTTATAATTAAGATACAATGCAAGGGGAGAGATTATGGAAGAAGTATTATCTAATGAGGAAATTGAAAAACTACTCCAACAGTTTGAAGGAAATAGTAAAAAAGAAAGTAATGTAAAAGACGATGGACCTTATGATTTTACTAAACCTCATAGTATAAAAAAAGAAAATATTGAAGCTCTTAAAATTATCTATAATATGTATTCAAATTATTTAGGCAACTATATTTCAGATTTAATTAGGGAACCAGTTAAAGGTAAGTTGGTTACTATAGAGCCAATTAGGCTTGATGAGTTGGAACGCTGGGTACCATCTAATAGTACATTGGCAAGTTTTAACAGTATTCCATTAAACGGTGAATTTCTGATTTATGTGCCAGATGTTTTTTTGGGCCAGATTGTAGAATTAATATGTGGTGCAGATATTACAGAAATCGCTAGATATACTCAAGACAAGATTTTTACTGAGGTGGTTTTTACTGACCTTGAATTAAGTGTTATTGAAGATTTGATGGATAATATGATTCAGCAAATGATACCTTGTTGGAAAAAGATTTTGTCAATGGAAACAAAATTGAACTATGTTCAATCACATAGAGAAAATTCTAGAGTAGTTGACGAAGGTATGTATTATTTACTGGTAACAATTATGATAGATTGTTATGAAATAAAAGGCGAAGTTTATATGTGCATACCATATGAGGCTCTTGAAAGTATTACTGATAAACTAGAGGTTGATAAAAAGAACCTTAAACTAGCAGAAGATGATAAAAATAGATACATTGAAGATATGAATGATACTATTGAATCGGTAAAAGTGAATTTACAAGTAAATTTAGGAGATGTATCAATGACAGTGAAAGATTTTCTTCAACTGGAAACAGGGGATGTTATTCAGTTAAATAAGCATATCAATACTCCTATTGATATGTATGTAGAGGAAAAACTTAAATATAAAGTTATATCAGGCAAGCAAAATGGTAATATGGCAGTAAAAGTTGTAGATATTTGCGAAAAGGAGGTATTCTAAAATGGATGATCTATTGTCAAGTGAAGAAATGAATATGCTATTGGATAAAAATACTGGCGAAGAGATACCTAAAGAAAGTGAGCAGACATTAGCAGATTTCGCTGAATTCTCTGATTTTGGAAGTAATAAAGAAACTAGTTCTCAAATTACTGGAAACTTAGATTTAATACTAGATGTTCCTCTGAAAATAAGTGTGGTACTAGGAAAAGCAAAAAAATCAATTAAGGACATAACTAATATCGTACCAGGTACAGTAATTGAATTGGATAAATCGGTTGATGAACCTCTAGAAATTTATGCTAATGGAAAGAAAATAGCAGAAGGAGAAGCGGTTGTTATCAATGAGAAGTTTTGTATAAGGATAACTAAGATTGTAAGTAAAAGAGAATTATTTAGTAAATTATAGGACTTTCGCTAAGAGTTTTGCTTAGCGAAAGTTTTTTGTTTATAATTTGGTATAAATAAATTTATAGGTAAGTCGATAATAATGATGTAATGAATTTTAGGAGTGATTTTATGAAAATTTATAATAATAATTACTATGATAAAAAACTTTATACAAATAATAAGACAAATAAAAGTGATAAGACTTCCACTAAAGAAACTAAAGCAATAAAAAATAATAACGGCGATAGAGTTGAACTATCTTCAGCAGGTACTAAGTTAAAATCCTATATTGATAGAATTGAAAAATTAGATAAAGCTAGAATGGATAAAATTGAAGATATAAAAAGTAAGGTAAAAGAAGGTAAATATAAGGTTTCTTCTGAAGAATTAGCGGATAAAATTATTGATAAACTAAATAGATAAACTAGAAGAGCGGGGGGAATAATAATGAGTATTTTTCATTTATATTCTAAAGAAGAAAAAGTGCTAAAAAACTTAAAAACTCTTTTATTAAAGGAAAAAGATATTTTAGTAAAAGGTAAGTGGCAAGATTTAACGCAGATTGTTGAAGAAAAGAAAGAAATCATGAACGAGTTAAGTAGATTAGAGAATAAAAGATTAGAAGCAAATGAAGATGATTTATTTAATGAATTGACAGGGGATATAAAAGAGAAAAGTTTAACTGTAAGACAGAATATAAAAAAGTTGATTATTGAAATTCAACAACAAGAAGAAACAAATGATTTACTAACCAAAAGTTCATTAAGCTACACAAAACAAGTGTTAAATAGCTTGGGAGTAAATAATAAATCAAATACTTATGGAGCCAATGGGAAAATAGAGAAAAGTTTAGGAAAATTAAATATTTCAATTAATCAATCTGTATAGAAGAGGAGATATTATGTCACAATTATTTGCAAGTTTTTATACACCAAAAAGAGGAATGTACGATGCACAAAAGAGAATAGAAATAGCGGGAAAAAACATTGCTAATACAAATACAGAAGGATATTCAAGGCAAAAGGTATCCACAGTGAGTGCTAGAATCTATAACATAGATATAGCTGGGAAAATTGAAAATGGCCCAGATGCATTAAGGGTTATGAGAGAAAGAGATACTTTTTTAGATAGTCAAATAAGAAAAGAAAATGGAATTTTCGGACAGTTCCGAAGTAAATCAGAAATTTTAAGTCAAGTAGAAACTTCCTTTTTAGAACCTTCAGATAACGGTTTAAATAAGGCCATGTCTGAAATGTGGAATTCTTGGCAAGAACTTAGCAAAAATCCTTCAGAAGTCAGTGTCAAAACTGTAGTTACCCAGACTGCTGAAAACTTTGCATTGACGTTGAATACTGTCGCTGCAAGATTAGAAGATTTAAAAGACAATTCAAAAAATATTATAGAGAATGAAGTTTTTAATTTGAACAAAACGTTAGAAAGAATTGATAATTTAAATAATGAAATATACAAGGCTACAATCAGAAATATAGAGCCAAATGAGCTTCTAGATCAGAGAGATTTGTTGTTAGATGAAGTTTCAAAGTCAGTAAATATAGATGTAACTCTTGATAAGTTTAATAGAGCTACTGTTACATCAAGTGGAGTTGATTTAGTATCAGGTAATCCTAAAGTAGAAAGTGATTCTGCAATATCATTTGTGGATTCTATTGAAGAAGTAGCTGGAGGCTACGAAGTAAGACTTTCTTTAGCAGGAGATGGTGTTAAGAATTCGAAAAGTATAACTATATCAAAAGCTGAATTTGAAGCTAACTATAGTTTCTTAGAGGAAGGGGCAGTAGTCGTAAGTAAGAAAGATTTTATTGATGAGAGTTCAATATCTAAATTTGAAGATAAAATGGTTACTGGAGAAATAAAAGGATATAAAGAATCTTTTGAAAAAACAAAAGAATACTCAAATAACCTAGATAATCTAGCAAATTCTATTGCTCAAAGAATTAATATTATTCACAAAGATGGAGGAAGTAATTTCTTTGAAGGTGCTATAGATGGTAAATTCACAGCTAAAAGTATAAAGATGAATACAGAAATTGTTAATGATCCTTCAAAAATAAATGCAGATAAAGATGATGGAGATGGAGCAAGAGCTTTAGCTATTTCGGTTCTTAGAAATAGTAATTTCTCGATTGATAGTAGCGATACTGCGGCAATTGAAAGTACATACGATACAAATAGTCTTGAATTTGACACAGAGGTTACAGGTGTAAGTTTTGATAGCTATTATACAAATATGATTTCTAACATAGGTATAGAAAAGCAAAGCGCTGATAGAATGGTTGAGAATGAAGAAGCGTTGCTCCAACAACTAGATGGAAAAAAAGAATCCATCTCAGGTGTTTCATTGGATGAGGAGATTGCAAATTTGGTACAATTCCAAAATGTATATGCAGCTAATGCAAAAGTCATGTCAACTATGTCAGAGATGTTAGATGTTCTTATGAATAGAACAGGGTTATAGGAGGTAACTAATGAGAATTACAAATAAGGTGTTAACAAATAATTTCATTAATAATTTAAATAAAAACTCAGCACAGCTTTCAAAATTGCAAAATCAGCTTGCATCTGGTAAAGAAATAGAAAAACCTTCAGATGACCCAATTGGTGTAGCTAAAATTATGAATTTGACAAGAGATATTGATAGAAGAGAACAATATAACAAAAATATGGACGATGCAATAGGATGGAATAATATGACTGATACTGCCATGGAGAACATAGGTAATTCACTGCAAAGGCTCAGAGAAATAACTGTTCAAGCGGCTAATGGTACTTACTCAGATAGTGACAAACAACAGATGTTAGAGGAAGCAGACCAATTGATACAACAAATAGCGCAAGATGGAAATACTATGTATGATGGTAGATACATATTTGCAGGGAATAAGATAAAAACTCCTCCATTTGAACTTTCGGATTCAGAATTAGTATACAAAGGGGATGAGGGTGAAATGATGGTAGAAGTAAGCCCTTCTCTTAATGTTAAAATAAATACTACAGGTAAGGAGTTTGATAATGGTGTCAAATTATCAGATACTTTAAAATCATTAAAAGAGGCTTTGTCTAATGGGGATGAAGATGAGTTGAGTAATGAAGTGTTAGGTGACATAGACGAAAGTATTGAGGGTATTTTAAATCAAAGAGCAAAGGTTGGAGCAAGAACCAATAGATTTGAATCTATAAAAGAAAAAAGTAATGCAGAAACATTAAATATGAAAGAAATATTATCAAAAACACAGGATATAGATGTAGCTGAAAAAATGATGGAATTCATGACTATGCAAAGTATATATCAAGCTACACTTTCAACAGGAGCTAAGGTTATTCAGCCGACATTGCTAGACTACATTAGATAATGCACGATGCACAATTTAAAATGCACAATTAATGTTGATTTTCTTGCAGAAAATCTTTAACTAAGCCTTTATCATTTTCTATGATCGGAATAAGGTACTTTTGCTAGTGCAAATGAAATCATTTTATCTTTTTTTCAATTAAAAGCTTTCGCTTACGAAAGGTGTTCTGAATTGTGCGTTGTGAATTGAACACAGGGGGTTTTTTATGTTAGTTAAAAGCAGATTTTTAGGAGAACTTCATATAGATGAAAGTAGGATAATAATCTTTGAAGATGGAATTTTAGGGTTTGAAGATATAAAGGAATATTGTATAGTGCCTATTCCACTGAAAGAAAACTTCTTTTTACTTCAAAGTGTTAAAGATAAGAATATTTCATTTGTTTTAATTAATCCTTGGGATACTTTTAAAGCTTATGATATAAATATAGAAGATAACTATTTAAAATCAATGGATATAAAGGATACTTCTCAACTAGCAGTATATAGTATTATAAGTTTTAAGAAAAATGATGTAACAGCTAATTTATTAGCTCCAGTAGTCATCAATGCGGAAACAAAAAAAGGAACCCAAATTGTTTTACATTCCTCAAAGTATAAAACAAAACATAGTATATATACTACTATGCATGAGGAGGAATGCTAATGTTAGTTCTTACAAGAAAAAAAGGAGAGAAAATCACATTAGGTGATAATATTGAGGTAGAAGTGATTTCTATTGAAAATGGAAAAGTAAAACTTGGAATAAAAGCTCCAAAAGATTTGAAAATATTTAGGACTGAAGTATTGGAAGAAGTTAAAGAAGAAAATAAAGAGGCTTTAACTGTAAATATAGATATTTTAAATAATTTTTTAAGAAAATAATAAAAACAATTTATAAAGGTATAAACTTATTTTAAAAATAGCCGAAATAAATAATGTAAGAAACATTAAATGATATTTAATGGTGTACACCCATTTAATATAAAGTAATTTATAAAAATGTATAGTTGACAGTTAACGGTGTGCGGTTGTCAGTATTGGACTTTTCTTTAGAAAGTTTTAATTAAAGGCTTTTACAAAGTGAAAGGTGTCCATAATTGTGAATTGTGCATTGTGAATTGTGAATTAAATAAACGGCATGGATGCCAACAAAATTCAAGGAGGAATATATAATGAGAATTAATAACAATTTAGGTGCAATGAATACTTATTCAAGACTTACAAACACAAATGCTTTAAAAGAAAAATCTTTAGAAAAATTATCTTCAGGCTTAAGAATTAATAGAGCAGCTGATGATGCTGCTGGTTTAGCAATATCAGAAAAAATGAGATCTCAAATCAAAGGTTTAAATCAAGCAAGTAGAAATGCACAAGATGGTATCTCTTTAATCCAAACAGCAGAAGGTGCTTTGTCAGAGACTCATTCAATGCTTCAAAGAATGAGAGAATTATCTGTACAAGCTTCTAATGGAACCGTTAGTGATGATGACAGAAAAAATATTCAAAAAGAAATAACAGCATTAACTGATGAAATTAGTAATATTGCGACGAAAACAGATTTTAATGGTAGCAAATTATTAGATGGTAGTTTTGGAGCACAGATGACCTCTTCTACTTTAGATGCTCAAACAGGAATGAATGTTACACTAGATGGAGCAGCGGCTGGTACGACTTTTAATGTAGCATATGATAATGCCACAGATTTAATGACAATTGAAAATGATACAACAAAGGAATCACAAACTATAAAGGTATCAACTGCTAAGGCTGTCTCAAAGGGAGATTCATTTGATTTTGATGCATTAGGAATAAAAGTTTCTTTCTCAGAAGATATAGCTGATATTAGTGCTGCTGATTCAAAAGATATTGTAACAGGCGCAGCAGGTGGAGATATGCAGGTGGGGGCTAATCAAAGCGATACTATTAATATCAAAATTGATAGTATTGATACAGGCGCATCTGGTTTGAATATTGCAACTGCAAATGTTGAAACTCAAGCAGGTGCTACAGCAGCAATTACTACTTTTGATAATGCAATTAAAAAAGTATCAACACAAAGAGCGCAACTTGGTGCTTATCAAAATAGATTAGAGCATACTATGAATAATTTACAATCATCTTCAGAAAATATGACAGCTGCTGAATCAAGAATAAGAGACGTAGATATGGCTAAAGAAATGATGGAATTCACAAAGAATAACATCTTAAGCCAAGCTGCAACTTCAATGCTTGCACAAGCTAATCAATCAAGTCAAGGCGTACTTCAATTATTAAGATAGTTTAAATAAAAAGGCTGGCAGCAGCCAGCCTTTTATTTAGTTAACAATTTACAGTTAACAGTTGACAGTTTAAAGAATTCTTTTATTTTGCTAAAGTATAAATGATTTTTTGGAATAATCTTGAACTGTGAACTGTTAACTGATTATAATTAAGGTAAGAAATCATTTGAAAATTATTAAAACCTCATTTTTTCAAAAGAAAAGTAGAGTAATTTTTCAGTCGACTCGAAGGAGTGAATTAACAGTGGAAATTGTAAAAGTAATATCACCTACAAAATCTAATGAACCTATTTTAAACAGCCATGTTGTGACTCCTGTAGAATCAAAATTAGATGATGTAGAAATTAATATATCTGAAGAAAAAAGTAAATCTAATAATGGACAAAGCAATCATCCAGGTAAAAAAGATTTTAGCAAAGAATTATTAGATAGAGAGATAGAAAAATTAAATAAGGTAATGTTTGGAACAGATAAGCATTTTGAGTTTTCAGTACATGAGAAAACAAATGCTGTAATGATAAAAGTCGTTGACACAGAGACAAAAGAAGTTATTAAGGAACTTCCACCAGAAAAAATTCTTGACTTAGTTGCTAAGATGGAAGAAATGGTTGGAATGCTTGTTGATGAGAAGGGGTAGGAGGTAAGATATGTCTGGTATAAACTTTTTAGGGTCCTATTCTGGAATAGACCAAAGTATGATTGATCAATTAATGGCTGCTGAAAAAATGCCTCTAATAGGTATGAGTACAAAAGTACAAGACTATGAAACTGAAAAAAATGCTTGGAAAGACATTAATACAAGAATGAATACATTGAGTACTAAAATAAATGCTTTGAAAAATGATGATTTGTATAATGATAAGAAATTCAATTCAAGTGAATCTGGAATTGTAAATGCTTCTGTAAGTAATGATGCTATTGAAGGTGATTATAAAATAGAAGTAACCACTCTTGCAAAAAGTACTACTTTAGTAGGGGATAAAGTAAAGCCTCCGACAGCAAGTTTAAATCAGTCAGGAACCTTAAGTGTAGAAATTGTTGATGGTGCTACATTTGATATTTCAGTTGAGTCAGGAGATTCTGTAAATGATATTGCTCAAAAGATAAATGAATCAGTAGATAATACGGATCTTGTTACTGCATATGTAGTCAATTCTGAATTAGTTTTAGAGAGTGTAGAACTGGGAAAAGTAGTTAACTTTACTGATGATCAATCAGACGCTATAGTTAATGCTGTAAAGAATGATTTGAATCTAAGTGGGATTTTGAATATTAAAGTTGGAGAGAATAATGCAGAATCAATAACTATCACTGGAACAGATTCATTAAGTGATATAGTTGATAAAATTAATAAGTTAGATAATGTATCAGCTTCAATTATTGATTATCAATTGGTTTTAAAAAGCAATCAATCTGGTGAGCAATCAATAACTTTAACTGATAGTGATTCAGATAATATAATTAATTCTATCGGGATGAGTACTGCTGATGAAACCTTAGGAAATGATAGTATATTTAAGGTAAATGGTATATCAGTAACTAGATCTTCAAATGAAATATCTGATGTTGTAAGTGGACTTACTTTTGATCTAACAAAAGAAGGAACAACTACATTAACTATCTCAAAAGACTATAGTGACCTAGAAAGCAAAATAGAATCTTTAGTTGAACAATATAATTCTACTTTAAGTTTTATGCAATTAAAGTCCAAAGCTGGCGAGCCTGGAAAACCAGGTGGTGAGGCTGGTAAACAAGGTGGCGATTTAGCTGGAGATTCTGCACTACAAAGATTAATTTCAAATTTAAGAACATCAGTATCTGATACAATTTCAGATATTACATCTGATTACAAAACGGCTTCAAATATTGGAATTAAAACAATTGATAACGAAGGGACACTCTCTTTTGATAAAACTAAATTTCAAGAAGCAATGAGTAATGATTCAGAAGCTGTTAAAAACTTTTTCTTTAGTAAAAATGCTTCCAACGAAGATACTGGATTTACAAATAAAATCGATGGATTTTTAGATTATTATATAGATAGTTCAGATGGTATAATTGCTTCCAAGGAAACAAGCTTGGATAGTATGATAAAAACAGTTGATAAAAGAATTGAGGCTTTTAATGATAGAATGGAAGCAAAAGAAGCTTATTATATAAAAATCTTTGCAAAGTTAGATTCATATATGGCTAAAGCAGAATCAACAACATCATGGTTAACATCTCAAATGGGAGCTATGAATTCAAGCAGTAATCAATAGGGGGACGGAAAATGTATTATAACAATACCTCAAATGCATATGATACCTATAAAAATAATCAAGTGAATACAGCTTCAAGAAAACAACTTCTACTTATGTTGTTTGATGGAGCAATAAAATTTCTAAGATTTGCAGCTATATCGATAGATAATAAGAGTATAGAGGATTCTCACAAATATATCGTGAAAACAGAGGATATTTTGGTAGAATTAATGTCAACTTTAAATCATGATGCAGGGGATATCGCAAAAAATTTAAATGATATATACCAGCACTTATACGATGAGCTTGTTCAAGCCAATATGAAAAAAGATAAAGAAAAAGTACTTTATGTACAATCCATGATGGAAGAGTTGAGAGAAACATGGGCTCAAATTTAGATAAGATAAAAGAACTATGTATTGAGTTAAATCAAAATCTTGATATTTTAGAAAATGAATTAGGAAGATTGGAAAGTTTAAATGATGAAAAACAATTCGAAAAAATCTTCTCTAATATAGATTTAAAAGAGAAATTATTGATGCAACTAAGAAAACTTCTAGAAATAGAAAAATCTATCCCAGAAGAAATAAATAATATCAAAATCAAAACCTTAAGAAAGGCTTTTGAAGTTACTAAAAAAGAGTTGGAGTTTCATAAAAGCCATAAAAAAAGAATAAAAGAAATAATATTACAGATAAATAAGAAAAACAAAATCAATAATGGATATCTAGAGAAAATAACAAATTCTTACTTCATTAACAAAAAAATTACATAATACGCTAAAATACTGATAAAAGCTTGTTTAGAGTTAGATTTATTAATTAAATTTAGCCTAAATAAGCTTTTTTTGTCTTTTTTTGCATTGACTACTTAGCAATAATAATTTATCATATTATTTATAGTTCAATTCTAATTTTAAGCGAATTAAATAATGAGTTAAAATTATGTTAAATATATCGAAAAATAAAGATAAAAAATTAAATATATTAAAAACAAGCTAGAAATAATAGCTTTTTATAGAACTACATCAATTTGTAGTTAAAATTACTTATTTTTGTAAAATTTAATGTCTTTATAATAATATTAAAAGAGGTTGATATTATGTCTAAAATTATCAAAAATAGCACTTATGATTTAATGAAAAATGCATTAGATGCAGTAAATTTAAGACAAAGTGTTTTAACTAATAACATTTCAAATGTAAATACACCAAACTTTAAAGCAAGTAGAGTAAAATTTGAAGAGACACTTAAAGATACCATTGGCCAAGGGAACGTTTCATTAAAAGGTGAACGTAACAATCATATAAGTACAAGCACCCTAGAAGATATAAAAGGGAAAGTAATAGTAGATAAAAATATAAAGGTAAAAGAAGATGGAAATAGTGTCGACATTGAAAAAGAAATGATGGATATGGCTGCAAATCAAATTTTATATAATGCTCTTGTGCAACAAGTAAATAAAAAATTATCAAATATAAGTTATGTAATTACAGGAGGTAGATAGCTATGTCAATTTTCAGGAATATGGAAATAAGTTCAAGTGGTTTATCAGTTGAAAGAATGAAGATGGAGTTAATATCTTCTAATATTGCGAATTCATCTACTACAAAAACAGAAGATGGAGAGGTTTACAAAAGAAAAACGTTAACTTTTAAAGAAAAGTATGAAACTGTAATTAATGAATCAGGACAAAAAGAAAAATTAGGTAGTGGAGTAAAGATAGAAAAGATAGTTGAAGATGATTCTGATATAAGAATGATTTATGATCCATCACATCCTGATTCAGATGAAAATGGTTTTGTAACTATGCCAAACGTAGATGTATTAGATGAAATAATAGATATGATGGTGGCTACTAGAGCCTATGAAGCTAATGTTACAGCTTTCAATTCTAGTAAAAGTATGTTGTTAAAAGCATTAGAAATCGGAAGATAATGAAGTATAAACTACTTTTTCAGTGCGCAGTAACTGTGGACTCTTAACCAACTAAGGAGGATAATTTTATGAAAATAGGTAATATAACAAATAATATGAATTCATTATTAATAGATAATGAAAAAACTAATGGAGATTTCTCCTTTGGTAAAATTTTAAATGATAGATTAAATAATTTAGAGGAACTGCAAAATAAAGCTGATGATCTTACAACTAAAATGGTGACTGGGGAAGTTCAAGATATACATAAAGTAATGATAGCAAGTGAAGAAGCCCAAATAGCACTTCAAATGACTGTGCAAATCAGAAATAAAGTTATAGAAGCTTATCAAGAAGTTAGTAGAATGCAGTTATAAAGGAGCTTAAATGCATGGGTGTTTTTAAGGATTTATCAGGTAGAGTCTCAAATGGGTGGCAGTCACTTGGCAAAAGCGGCAGAATAGTGGCAGGCGCAGTCGGTGCGTCGATTATTGTTTCATTAATATTGTATTTTACTGTGTTTGGAGCTACTAAATATGTAACTATGTTTACAAATTTGAGCCTTGAAGATTCTGCAAGTATAGTAAGTAAATTTGATGAATTAAAGATCCAAAACTATAAGCTTGAAGATGGTGGAAGTACAATTTTAGTTGATGAAAAAAAGGTTGATAAACTAAGATTGGATCTTGCTATGTCTGGTTCATTACCGAATAGTGGTAAAGGATATGAAATTTTTGACAATTTAGGTATTATGGTTACTGATGAAGATAGAAAAATAATGTATCAAAGAGCTCTAGAAGGAGAGCTTCAAAGATCCATAATGTCTCTTCAGGAAATTAATTATGCTAGAGTTCATCTTGTATTAGCTGAAGACAATTTGTTCAACAAAGAAACTAAACCTGCGTCTGCATCTATTTTGCTTGAGATAAAAGAGACGCAGTCTTTATCTAATGATCAGATAAAAGGAATAATCTCGCTAGTATCAGGTGCTGTAAATAACTTATCGGAAGAAAGTGTAAAAGTTTTAGATGCCAACGGAAATTTACTTAGCGAAAGAGTTTCTAATGACAATGAATATGATTCAACTTCAGCAATTATGAACAAAAGAGATTTAGAAAATACATATAACAGGGAATTAGAAAATAATCTTACTAACACTTTAGAAAAAACTTTTGGGACAGGTAAAGCTGTTGTAGATGTAAGTGTTAAATTAGATATGGATACAAAAGAAAGTGTAAGTAAATCCTATGATGGAGAACCTATTGTAATAAGTGAGCAAAAAAAGTATGAGGGTAAAGCTACAAGCGATACAGGGGATAATCCCACGGATACTGGATCTTATATTTCTGATGGGGATATAATTAATGATTCAAATACTGAATCCTATGAAACGATAAGAAATTTTGAGGTAGGAGAAACAACTACAACAACTATTAAAGCTCTAGGAACTGTTGAAAGAATATCTGCTTCAGTAATTATTGACGGAACTTTAACTGATGAGAAAAAAGAATCTATTAAAAATATTGTTATGACTGCTATAGGTGCTGATGAAACTAGAGGAGATATTATCAATGTTGAAGGGATTCCTTTTGATACCAGCCTTAAAGAAGCAGTAAAAGATGATTTAGAAAAAGAATTACCACAAACAGGGCTAATGAATGAGATTTTAAAGTATATATCATTACCAGTTTTATTAGGTATATTTGCTGCTATTTTACTAGGTATTATATTAATTACAGTGATGCTTTTACGTGGTAGAAGAAAGAAAACTAGAGAAAAAGAAGTAGAAGATATTATGTTGAAAGAAACACTTCCAAGAGAAGAAAGAAGAAGTCCAGATATAAAAGGTCAAGATATAAGAAGCAAAGACATAATTGATGAAGTAATAATAGACACTGGAAAAGTAAAAATAGATTTTAAAGATAAAATAAATTCATATGCAAATGAAAACCCTAAAGAAGCAGCGGAATTATTGAAGTTGTGGATTATTGAAGGGAGCGAAAAAGATAGTGAAAACTAAAGTTTCGGGCATAAAAAAAGTTGCCATGTTATTAATAGTACTAGGACCAGAAACTTCATCAAAAATTTTAAAAGAATTTCCAGAAAGTTTGATAGAAAAGATAATATTAGAAATTGGAAAAATTGAATTTGTTGGAAATGAAACAAGAAGTCAATTAATTGAAGAATTTGGAGCAATGGTTAGCGGTCAACAATTCGTAAGTACTGGTGGAACTCAATATGCTGAAAGTGTTTTAAGTAAAGCTTTAGGTAAACAAAAGGCTCAAAGTGTTTTGAAAAGATTAAAATCTTCAAGAAATGAGAATACTCCATTTGAAATTGCAAGAAAAATTGATTCTGACAAATTACTTAAAGTTTTATTAAAAGAGCAACCGCAGACAATTGCAATGGTACTTTGCTATTTACAGGCTGAGAAAGCTGCATTGATATTATCTGGACTTCCAGAAAATATTCAAAGTGAAGTTGCAGATAGAATAGCAAGTATGAAGCCTCTTTCGCCAATTGCTATAAAAAAAATAGAAGGTGCATTAGAAAAGAAACTAATAAGTGGAAGCTTTTTGGATAGCGATAAAATAGGCGGAGTTGATACATTAGTAAAGATTTTAAATTCTGTTACAAGAACCACAGAAAAAAATATTTTAGATGGTATAGATTCGAAAAAACCAGATTTAAAACAGGAAATAAAAGCAAAATTATTTACATTTGAAGATATTAAACTTCTTGATAAAAATTCAATCCAAAAGGTTCTTCGAGAAGTATCTATTGGAGATATTGCACTATCAATAAAAGGCGCATCTGAGGAAGTAACTAATTTAATTTATGAAAACATGTCTTCAAGGGCTAGTGAAGCAGTTAAAGAAGAGCTTGAAATGATGGGACCAGTAAAAGTTACTAAGGTGGAAGAAGCACAGCAAAAAATCGTTGCTATAATTAGAAAATTAGAAAATGACGGAGAAATAATCATTAACAGAGGTGGAGATGATGACACTATATACTAATATAATAAAAAAAAATAAAGTTAATAATAGTGTCATAAAAAAGTATACTGCAGAGAATTTTGAGAATACTGATTTTTCCGTTAAGGTTGAGATTAAGGAAGAAAAAGAATCAATAAATAGTTTGCCAGATATACGTAAAGAAGAAGAAATATTGGATTCTGCAAGAAAAAAAGCAGAGGATATAAAAAATAAAGCTAAAAATGATGGGTATGAAGAAGGTTTTGAACAAGGAACTACACTAGGTTACGAAGCAGGATTCAATAAAGCATTGGAAGATATACAAGCTCAAAAAGAAGGAGTAACAGAACTTTTAATGCAAGCAGAAGTAGAAAGAAAAAAAATGTTATCAAATATAGAAGATGACGTAATAGAAATGGTTATGAGTATTGCAGAAAAAGTAACTAAAATTTCTATTGAAGATAATTATGAAAAGATTTTACCAATGATAAAATATGCATTAAACGATATGGTTAATAGAGAAAGAATTATCTTAAAAGCCAATTCTAAAAATATGGAAATTTTAAAGAATAACGAAAAACAATTGAAGAGTATCTGTCCTAGTGCAAACTTTACATTTTTAGAAGACAATACATTGGATACAACAGAATGTATTATTGATAGTGAAACAGAAACTATAGATTTAGATATACAAACTCAAATAAGCAATATTTTAAAAGAATTTGCTAAGGTAAGGTAGATTAAAATGGAGTTGAAATTTTTAGATAAGTATAGGAAAGTCTTAGAGGATAATAAATTTTATAATTCATATGGAAAAGTAAAAGAAGTAATTGGACTTACTATTCAAGTTGAGGGTATAAAATCTTTTGTAGGAGAAGTTTGTAAGATTATATTAGGCAATAATGAAGTAGTAGAAGCTGAAGTTGTTGGCTTCAAAGGTGATACAGCATTACTAATGCCTTTAGGAGAATTACGAGGAGTAAATTCAGGTGCTCTTGTTAAAACTACAGGAAAATCTCTTTCTGTAAAAGTTGGGTCTGAACTTTTAGGTAAAATTGTAGACGGTTTAGGAAATGTAATAGAAGGAGAATCGCTGGATTTAAAGGATGAATACAGTATTTATAATCCGCCGCCAAATCCATTGAAAAGAAAAAGAATAAAAGAAATAATGCCAACAGGAGTAAAAGCTATTGATGGGTTGATAACCTGTGGAGAAGGTCAAAGAATAGGTGTTTTTGCAGGAAGCGGAGTAGGAAAGAGTACTTTGTTAGGAATGATGAGTAGATATTGTGAATCTGATGTGAATGTTATTGCACTGATAGGTGAAAGAGGACGAGAAGTTCTTGATTTTATGGAAAACAACCTAGGCGAAGAAGGACTAAAAAAGTCAATTGTTGTGTGTGCTACTTCTGACCAACCAGCCCTTATCCGATTAAAAGGAGCATTTGTAGCTACTGCTATAGCTGAATATTTTAGAGATTGTGGAAAAAAAGTAATGCTAATGATGGACTCAGTAACTAGATTTGCGATGGCTCAAAGAGAGGTAGGATTAGCTATAGGGGAACCGCCTGCTACTAAAGGGTATACGCCTTCTGTATTTGCAATGCTTCCTCAATTGTTAGAAAGATCGGGAACATCAGAAAAAGGTTCAATAACTGCATTTTACACTGTTTTAGTAGAAGGCGATGATATGAATGAACCAATTGCTGATTCAGTAAGAGGAATTTTAGATGGACATATAATTCTATCCAGAAAAATAGCTGAAAAGAATCATTTTCCGGCTATAGATGTTCAACAAAGTATTAGCAGATTAATGAAGGAGATTGTCTCTTCAGAACATTATAATGCAGCTAGTGAATTAAGAAATAATCTTGCTACATATGAAAAGGCAGAAGACTTAATAAATCTTGGTGCATATAAAAAAGGTAGTAACGTCCTGATAGACAGAGCAGTAAATTTAAATCCTCAAATTGATGATTTTCTTAAGCAATCCGTTGAGGAGAGAATTCATTACGATAAAGTAGTCCAAAATATCACAAAAATATTTCAATAGGAGTAAGTTATGAAAAAATTCAAATATTCTCTAGAAAATGTTTTGAAATATAAGAAAGATACTGAGGATAGCATAAAGGAAAACTATCTAAAACTAAAAATTAGAATCGATGAAGAACAAGGAATTTTGGAGAGCTTAAGTTTTCAATTACAAAATAATATATCAGGAATTACTGGTAAAAGAAATTCAAACGCAATGAATTTTAAAAATTCTTACTTATATATATATACTCTACAAGAGAAGATAGAAAATCAAGATAAAGTTATTAATGAATATAAGCTTGAACTAGATGAAATAAGGAATAAGCTAATAATTGCCCAGAAGGAAAGAAAAACTATTGAGCTTCTCAAAGAAAAAGCATATGAAAATCATCTAAAAGAAATGGAAAAAGAGGAACAAAAACTCATTGATGAATTAGGTTTATATGCACATTTAAGAAAAGGTAAAATTTAGTTCAAAGTTCACAGTAATTGTTGTTTCGTTTTTTAAACAATTAAAAGCTTTGACGCTAGTGAAATGCGTCCACAACTGGGAACTGTAGACTGTGAACTGTGAACTGACATGAAGGGGGGTGAATAAGATGACACAAGTAACTGCAATAAATATTCCAAAGCAATTGAAGATAGATGAGGCTTGTAGCACAATAGAAGAATCAAGTACTGCATTTACAGAAGTGTTACAAGCTTTATTTACTAGTGAAACTAATAAGAGCGATGCATTGAATCAAGATATACTGTCTGATTCACTAGTAAGCAATGATTTGAATGGTGATAAGGTGAGTAGCAATGTAGAAGAAGAAATAGAAGAAGAGACTGAACTAATTAATATAAACTTAAATATGGAGCTGATTCCTCAAGTTAATATGGAAAGTAAAGTTTCAGTTAAAGAAGAATTTAATCAAATTAAAGAAGTATCTATAAAAAACATTCCTAGCAAACTAGTTTCACAGAACGTTGTAAATGAGTTAGAAAACTTAGAATCTTTAAATATTTCAAGCAAAAAAGCTTCTCAGGATATTGTGAATAATATAGGAAAGTTATTTGTAGATAAGGAAGAATCTGAAAAAACAATAATCAAAAAATCAGAAATCTTAAACACTATAAAAGAAAACTTAACTGTAGATGTAAAAGTTTCTAATACTTTGCAACAAAGTGAAAAAGTTTTTGAGGTGAATGCAGAAATTAATAATTCAGAAAAACAAAGTATTCTAAGAGGAAATTTAATTGAAGGTATAGAAATTGTAAATTCTAAAGACGCCAATTGCTCTGTACAAAGTAGTGAGTTAAGTCAATTAGAAAATATTAATTCATGGAGAATATCTAAAATAAGCACTGAGAATACAGAAGCAAATGTGCAAAACATGAATTTTAATTCTATAGAAGAGACTAATAATAACTTTGAGTTTATTATAAAAGGGTTAGAACCAGAAAATGGGTTAGAATCAGAAAAAGAAATTCAAAATTTTGATAAAGTTGTTAGTGAAATTTCTGAGAAGATTAATATTTTAAAAGATAATAGTAGTGAAACTATGAAAATTAAATTGAAACCTCAAGAATTAGGAGAATTATCTATTGAACTTGAAAAAAAAGGCAATGATATAGTAGCAAGAGTTTTAGTACATTCAAATGAAACAAAGCAGCTAATTGAGAAAAACATGACTTTACTTCATAATTCAATTAGTAATTATAATGTGAAGGTAACAGAGGTAAATGTTGATAGCCAAGCAAATTCAACTATGGATTTTTCATTCAATCAAGGATCAGAAGATATGCAAAGTAACAGTCATTTTTTTGATGATCAAGAAGAAAAAAATAATGGAAACAATAATTTTGCAAATGATGAATCCTATGACAAAACAAAAAAGACTAATAAATATAAAATCACTAATAATTTAAATCAATCAAGTAATAATATAAACATTCTTATGTAGGAGGTGTAATATGCCGGTTAATTCGATTTCAGCAAATAAATTAACATATAACAATGGAGTTACCAAACTATCAAATGATGATTTAGATAAAGATGCATTTTTAAAAATACTTACTGCTCAATTACAATATCAAGACCCAATGGAATCTATGGACAATTCTGAATACATTGCTCAAATGGCTCAGTTTGCAGCTCTTGAGCAAATGCAAAATTTAAATGATAATTTAAGTTATTCCATAGGTCTTCAAAATACACAGTTAGGTGCTTCACTTATTGGTAAAGAAGTTAAAGTTATAAGAGATGGTATCACTAGTACAGGAACTGTTGATAAGGTCAGCAATTTTGGAAGGTTTCTTACTATTGAATGTGATGGGGAGCAGTACTATATTGATGAAGTAGTTGAAATAATCAATGAAGAAGAAGTAGAAATTCAGGAGGGTTAGATTTGAGCTTAAAAATTTCAAATAGTAAAGCATATGGCAACTTATCTAATGGAAATAAAGATTTAGATAAGATAAAGAAAAATTCCCATTTTGATGAGCTACTGAAAAAGCAGATTCAAAGAGAATCTCTTAAAAACCATACAGATATAGAAAAGAAAAGTTCCATAACAATTTCAAAACATGCTCAAAGAAGATTAGAAACAAGAAATATAAATTTAACACATAAAGACTTAGAAGCTTTAGGTAATGCAATGGATAAAGCTGAAAGTAAAGGAGCGAAGGAAAGTTTATTAATATATAAAGACTCAGCTTTTATATCTAACATAGCCAACAGAATAGTTATAACAGCTATGACTTTAGATGATAATGAAGAGAATGTTTTTACCAATATCGATAGTGCAGTTTTTATTAAAAATAATAATTAGGCTGGACCCTAACGGGAAGCCTCCGTACTGGTGAAGGATAGAAGCAGTACAAATAACAACAAATAGAGGAGGATTTTTATGTTAAAGTCATTATATTCAGGTGTAAGTGGTATGAGAAGTAATCAAATTAAAATGGATGTTATAGGTAATAATATAGCTAATGTAAATACAACAGCATTTAAGGCTAGTAGAGTTAAATTTCAAGATATGTTAAATGATACTCTATCTACTGCTCAATCTCCAGATTATTCAGGTAGAGGAGGGAAAAATCCTAAACAAGTAGGTCTTGGAACCACTGTAAGTTCAGTGGATACCATAATGACTGATGGTGCACTTCAACCAACAGGGAGAGAATTAGATTTTGCTATTGAAAATAATGGTTTTTTCGTGGTGGCAGAAAGTGCAAAACGAGGCACAACTGAAGAAGATATAAATGGAATTAAATTCACTAGAGATGGTGCTTTTTACAGAGATAATGAAGGTAATCTAGTAAACGCATCAGGATTTAAGGTTTTGGGATATATGCCAGCAGATAAGGACGGGGACAGTATAATTGACTATACTAAGGAACCACCTGAATATAATACAGGATTTGACGAAGTGAAAGCAGCTGATAAAGATAATTTGAATTCATTAAAAATTCCAGTGAAAATTGAGAATTCAGCTGGAGAAATAGTTAGTTTAGAAACCTTCAATGTAGATGCTTCAGGCCAGATAACAGCCATATACAGCGATCAAGAAAGTTACGTTTTAGGAAGAGTGGCGATAGCCAAATTTAAAAATCCAGAAGGGCTGGATAAGCTAGGGTCTAATACATATGGTGCTACTTCAAATTCAGGCGAAATTGAATATGGAGTTGCAGGTTCAGATGCATTTGGTTCAATTAAACAAGGAGTATTGGAAATGGGAAATGTTGATTTAGCAAATGAATTTACAGAAATGATTATAACTAGTAGAGCATACCAAGCTAATTCTAGGTCAATAACAACTTCAGATGAAATGCTTCAGGAGCTACTGAATCTAAAAAGATAAATAATTAAGGTTCGGCTTAAGAATAAATTAGTGGAAGTTATTCTTAAACGATCCCTATACATATGGAAATGGAGGGATACACATGAAGAGTAATTTAACAGCCATTACGGGGCTTTTCCTGGGCTTGGCATTAATTATAGGGTCTATAATTTTGTCAGGTGATTTAACAGGCTTTATAAGTGCTTCTTCATTTTTAGTAACAATGGGGGGTTCATTTATGGCATTAACCATAAGTGAATCCTTAGATAATATGAAAAGAATACCTGTTTTACTTAAAATCGCTTTTTCAGAAAAGAAAGAAAGTAAAGCTGAATTAATGGATTTGTTTTTAGAATTGTCTAAGAAAGCTAAAAAAGAAGGATTCAATTCTTTAGAAAAAAATCTTGAGGAGATGGATGATGAATTTCTCAAGAGGGGTCTTTTAATGGTAATAGATGCAATGGATGTAGAATTGATAAAGGATATTTTGAATCTTGAAATAGAAGTATCTGAGGATAGACATGCTGAGGGTCAAAGTATGTTTAAAAAGTGGGCAGAATATGCGCCATCTTTTGGTATGATAGGTACAATTATAGGGCTTATAAACATGCTTGGTAATCTTGATGATGCATCTTCTATTGGATCAGGAATGGCAGTAGCTTTAGTTACTACCTTCTACGGAGCTTTATTTGCAAATTTAATTTTAATTCCTATTGCAACCAATCTTGAAAATAAATCAAATGAAGAAATGAACATAAGATATATGATGGTAGAAGGTGTTTTGGCTATTCAAAAGGGATTAAATCCTATGGCAATAGAAGAAAAGTTACAAACATTTTTATCTCCAAAAGAAAGATTAGCTAGGAAAAATGGTGATTTGAAGGTGGAGTTAGAGAATGCGTAAAAAGAAGAAAAAAGAATCTAGGGGAGCTCCAGCATGGATGGCTACATTCTCAGATTTAATGACTTTGCTATTAACATTTTTCATTTTGCTTTATTCTATCTCTACTGTTGATCAAAATAAATTCGTAGATGTGGCAAATGGTTTAAGAGATATACTTACAAATAGCAGTAAGTCAGTTATTGACTTGGGTGAAAATGCTGAGATAAATGTTCCAGAAGATGAGGCAGATGATGAGTTAGAAGAAGAAATAGATGAAATGACTGAAGAAGAAAAAATGCAACAACTGAAATCTATAATTGAAGAATATGCAACAGCACAAGGGTTAACAGATAGTATTGAAGTTAATATTAATGAAATAGGAGTTCAAATTGATATAAAAGATAAACTTTTATTTGAAGTTGGAAAATCTGATTTAAAAGACGAGGCCTTTGGAATTCTTAATAAATTAGGTCAAAAATTCAATGAATTGCCTAACGATATTATGGTTGAAGGACATACAGATAATGTGCCTATTAACACATCACAATTTGAAAGTAATTGGGAATTATCTGCGTCAAGAGCAATAAATGTGGTAAGATATTTAGCTGAAAAACAAGGAGTGGACCCTAAGCGTATGAAAGCGGTAGGGCATGGAGAGTACAGCCCAAAAGTTCCTAATACTTCAGCAGAAAACAGGCAGCTGAATAGAAGAGTTAATATAGTTGTTCAGTATATTGATGGAGAAAAAGATTAGGAAAGTAGGTTTAGTATGGAAGAAAACAAAAAGTATGAGGAAGAGTATAAAAAGAAAAAGGAGAAGAAAAGTAAGATTATTATTATTGTACTAGTGATTGTTTTATTGGTTGGATTAGGGGGAACATATTTTTATCTTAAATCAACTGGCTTTAAATTTCCTTTTACTAAAGAAGAAGTACAAACAGAAAAAGTGATTCCTTTAAGACAGTTTGTAGTTAATCTTAAAACTAGTAGCTCAAGAAATAGTTATTTAAAGGCTACTATTGTGTTAGCATATATGGAAAGTGATAATGAGGAAATTTTGGCAACCAATGAGGATAGAATAAGGGATAAGATTATTGAAATACTTAGAACTAAATCTAACGAAGAACTTAAAAAAGATGAAGGCGCAATTGAATTAAAAGAACAGTTAAAACAAAGTTTAAACGAACTTTTAGGTGAAGTAATAATAACAAATATCTATTATAATGACTTCATGATTCAGTAAAAATAATTAGAAAAGAGGAGAATAGAATGTCAACTAATATAAATTTTTTGAATTCATTTTTTCAAATGATATTTGCTTTAGCAATAGTGCTTTTGCTTATTTATATAACTTCTAAAATTGGCAAAAGATTTACACGGCAACCTTTAAAAAGAAATTTAAGAATAGTTGACAAACTTCCGGTTTCTAATAAAAGTAGTATATGCGTTGTAAAAATAGGAGAAGAAATGCTTTTATTAGGTGTAACTGAAAATAATATAAATGTTTTAGAAAAGCTTCCCGAGGGTTTTGAAGATAGATATACAGCCAATGATAGTTCTATTACAAATACACCACTAGATAAAATAATTAGTAATGGAATAGATATGGTAAGAAAGGGCAAAAGATAATATGAAAAAAAAGATTATTGTTTTTGGAGTAGTATTAGCTACACTAATATTAATTGTAAGTACAATAGCCTTCGCTGATCCTATTGCGATACCTAAAATAGGAATAGATCTTGGTGAGGCATCTTCTCCAACAGAAACAATGGATAGTGTAACATTATTATTTTTATTAACGGTTCTTACTTTGGCACCATCGATATTAATACTGATGACCTCATTTACAAGAATAATAGTTGTCTTTTCGTTTTTAAGAAATGCACTAGGGACTCAACAAAGCCCTCCAAATCAAATACTAATAGGACTAGCTTTGTTTTTAACATTTTTTATAATGGGACCAGTTTATACTGAAGTTATGAATGATGCAGTAAATCCATATTTAGAAGAGAAAATAAGTCAAGAAGAGGCAATTGAAATAGGATCAAAGCCATTGAAAGAGTTTATGCTGAAACAAACAAGGGAAAAGGATTTGGCTCTATTTATAAAACTTTCCGATTCGGAAGTACCAGCTGAAGCTATCGAAACAAGTTTTAATGTATTAGTACCTGCATTTGTTATTAGCGAGTTAAAAACTGCATTTCAGATTGGGTTTTTATTATTTATTCCATTTGTTGTTATAGATTTAGTTGTAGCCAGCATACTGATGTCAATGGGGATGTTTATGTTATCTCCAGTAATGATATCACTTCCATTTAAAGTTCTATTATTTGTAATGGTTGATGGGTGGCACTTAATAGTTAAATCACTAGTAGAGAGTTTTATATGATTACTATTTAAGGAGGCAAAGTATGAGTGAAACAATGGTATTGGATATTATGAAAGATGCTTTTTGGACAATATTATTAGTAGCAGGACCTACGTTATTGACATCATTATTAGTGGGTCTTACAATAAGCATTTTCCAAGCAACAACTCAAATACAAGAACAGACCCTTACTTTTGTACCAAAGATTTTAGCTGTCTTCTTATCGATAATAATCTTTGGTAATTTTATGTTAAACACTCTTTTAGGGTTTTTTAATAGAACTTTGGTTAATATACAAACAATTTTACGGTAGGTGGATATGGTAACATTAAATTTTACTGCATTTTTATTAATACTTGTAAGGGTTACTAGTTTATTTGTCACAACACCATTATTAAATATAAAGGGTATTCCAAACACTCTTAAGATAATGTTTTGTATTGTATTATCATATATTATATATTTTAGTATTGCTTCTCTTGATATACAAATCAGTGTTAGTATGGCTACTTTTGTAGTTCTTTTGATAAAAGAAGCTTTAGTTGGCTTGTTTTTGGGTATTTTAGTTAATATTGTTTTTATGTCTATACAAATGGCTGGTCAATTTATGGATATACAAGGAGGCCTGGCATCATCTACTTTATTTGATCCAATGTCTCAAAACAAATTATCTATTTATGGTCGTATATATTTTTGGATAGCGCTAATTTTATATTTTATTTTTGATGGTCATCACTATTTGATTTTAGCAATATCGAATAGTTTTAATATTATAAATATCAGTAATTATAATGTGAATTTTTCAGGGTTAATTGGCGCGGTTGATATAGTAAAGCAAAGTTTTGTTATAGGTGTTCAGATAGCGGCGCCTATGATATTAGTGTTTGTTATAACTGATTTAATTCTTGGAATCATTTCACGAACAGTACCACAGTTAAATGTACTTATTTTGGGATTACCTATGAAAACTTTAGTGGGTATAATTACTTTTTTAGCTATTTGTCCAATTGTAGTAAAGCTAATTTTAGGTGTTCTAGATATAATACCAGGTAATCTAGATAATATTATTAAACTCATGTCACAATAAGTTTAGGGTGAAACTTGTGCAGTATAATGATTTGTTAATTTTAAATATAGTCAGTATAATTTTTTGTCTTATATTCCTTTATACTTTTATATCTGAGGATATAATTGATATTTTAGAAAATAATGATAGTTTACTTATAAATAGAAAAATCGGGTCAAATATTTTATTTATGGCTGATGAAAAAACTGAAGATCCTACTCCTAAAAAGTTATTAGATGCTAAGAAAAAAGGTCAAATAGCTAAAAGTCAGGACTTTAATTCAGCTCTTCAATTATTAATGTTTTCAATTGTAGCTACTTCTCTAGGCGATTTAATTTATAAAAAGATTGTTTTATTTCTAAAATTAGGATTATCTGTAGATTTTAAAATGAGTTTTACTGGAAATAATGTTAAATCATTTGTTATAGATAATATAGTAAATTTTATTGGTATAATAATTCCTGTTTTTGGAGTTTTATTTATATCTGCGATAGTAATTAATTTAGCGCAAACTAAATTCAACTATTCATTTCACCCATTAAAGCCAGATTTTAAAAAACTTAATCCAATAGAAGGTTTTAAGAAATTATTTTCCAAGAAGGTTCTTTTTGGGTTTGTGAAAAATATAAGTAAATTAGCGCTTGTAACTTATATATCTTATAGTTTTATAAAAGAAAATATTTTCAAGATACAGGGTATTGCGCTTACCTCAGTTAATAACTTTTACACGTATTTAAGTGAACTTTTAAGAGGTTTTGTAATTAAATTTGCAATTATTTTAGTTATAGTTGGAATAGCAGATTATGTATATCAGATATATGACTTTAAGAAGAGTTTAAAAATGACAAAGCATGAAGTAAAAGAAGAATATAAACAAGTAGAGGGAGACCCTCTAATTAAATCAAAACGAAGGCAAAAACAAAAACAACTTGCTATGAGCAGAATGATGGCAGATGTAGAAAAATCAACTGTTGTTGTTACGAATCCAACGCACTTAGCATTAGCAATCAGATATGATGATAAATTAGATTCTGCACCAAAATTATTAGCAAAAGGAGCAGATAATGTAGCTGCTAAAATAAGAGAGTTGGCTAAATCAAAGGGAATTCCTATAGTAGAAAACAAACCATTAGCTAGGGTTTTATTTAAGAAAGTTAAAATCGGACAAGAGATTCCAGTAGAATTTTATGAAGCAGTTGCTGAAATTTTAGCTTTCGTATATAGATTAGAACAGAAGAAAAAAAGTTTTACTAAATCTAGAAGAAGAATGTAGGTGAAGTTTTTGGAAAACAAAAGTAATTCGGGTATTAAAAAAATTATTAATAATATGGATACCATTGTGGCATTAGGTGTGTTGGGTATTATAGCAATGATTATTTTACCAGTTAATCCAATTCTTTTAGATATATTATTGGTATTTAATATTACCTTTGCATTGATTATTTTTGTATTAACAATGTTTACAACAAGTATATTGGAGTTTTCTGTATTTCCTACTTTACTTTTAGTAACAACTTTATTTAGATTAGGATTAAATATTTCCTCTACCAGACTTATATTAAGTAATGGTGAAGCTGGATCAGTAATCCAAGCTTTTGGATCTTTTGTAGCAGGAGGGAATTATATAGTTGGAGCGATTATTTTTATTATTATTGTTGTAATACAATTTTTGGTTATAACCAATGGTGCAGGCAGAGTTTCGGAAGTTGCGGCTAGATTTACATTAGATGCTATGCCAGGTAAGCAAATGAGTATAGATGCAGATTTAAATGCTGGGTCAATAACTGATGTACAGGCCAAACAAAGAAGGGAAGATCTTCAAAGGGAAGCGGATTTTTATGGAACAATGGATGGTGCTAGTAAATTTGTAAAAGGAGATGCTATTGCTGGAATTATTATTGTAATAATCAATTTTATTGGTGGAATAGCTATATTTTCCATACAAAAAGGAGTAGGTATTTCAAAAGCGCTTGAGCAGTTTGGTATTTTGACAATTGGAGATGGTCTTGTAGGCCAAATTCCAGCACTACTGATTTCAATTGGAACCGGTATGTTAGTTACTAGGTCAAATTCAAAATCTGATTTTGGTACAGAAATGAGTCAGCAATTATTTGCCATGTGGAAGGTAATAGGTATAGTTTCAGCTTTATTAATAGCTGTTGGAAGCATACCGGCATTTCCTACTCCACCATTTTATTTAATGGCGGTAATTACTGGTGGTATATCTTATCTTTTATATCAAGATGAAAAGAATAAAGTAGTACAGGATGTTGTTGAAGTTAGTAATGAAGAAATTGAAGAGCCTCCGTCAGAAGTAAGAGTAGAGCAATATGAATCATTAGAAATAGAAATTTCTTATGACTTGATACCATTGGTGGATAAAGACTCAGGAGGAGATTTAGTTCAAAGAATTTCTTCTATGAGAAGACAAATTGCCAACGAACTTGGATTAGTTATAAGACCAATAAGAATTAGAGATAATTTGATGTTATCTCATAATGAATATTCTATAAAAATTAGAGGTATTGAAGTTGCAAAAGGTACTATAATCTATAATAAACTTTTAGTTATGGATCCAGGTAGTGATAATATAGATTTAGAAGGAATTCCAACTGTAGAACCAGCTTTTGGATTACCAGCATTATGGGTTGATGAAAAGCAGAAGGATATGGCTGAAATCAAAGGATATACAGTTGTTGATCCTACTACTGTACTTATAACTCACTTAAAAGAAGTAATAAAATTACACAGTCATGAGTTAATTACAAGACAAGATGTTAATGAACTAGTTGAGGGAATAAAAGAAGAAAATAGTGCAGTAGTTGAAGAATTAATTCCTGATTTATTAAGTTTAGGAGAAGTTCAGAAAATACTACAAAATCTTCTTAGAGAAAATGTTTCAATAAGAGATATGGTAACTATTTTAGAAACTTTAGCAGATTATGCAGTAAACACAAAGGATATAGAACTTCTAACTGAATATGTTAGATATAAGTTAGGAAGAAGTATTGTGATGGAGTTTTTAGATACAAATAAAAAATTAAATGTTATCACAATACATCCACAAATTGAAAAGCTTATAGGAGATAATATTCAAAAATCTATTCAGGGTTCATTCCCGGCAATAGATCCTAATATAAATACTAGGATACTCCAAAAAATACACAGTAATATTGATAATTTAGCAATGCAGGGAAAAGAAGCTGTAGTTTTAGCGGCACCTAAAATTAGACCTGCATTTAAAAGGATGATAGAAATTGCATTTCCTAAAGTTCCAGTTATTTCATTAAATGAAATACCAAATTATATAGATATCGAAGCTGTTGGGATGGTGAAATTGGATGATAGTTAAGAGGTACGTTGTTAATAACATGCAGGAAGCTATGCTTAGAATCAAAATGGACTTAGGCGATGATGCAGTCATAATAAGTGATAGATATATTAGTGAAGGTGGGTTATTTAAGGTTTTTAAAAAGAAAAAGCGAGAAGTAATTGCAGCTATAGATGAAGAAAAAGTTACAAGAAAAGATGAAGAAGATAGTAATAAGGAAGATATAAAAGTGAATTTCAATCTAGAAGAATTTTTTGAAACTATAGATTTGAACAAAGAAGTTCAAAATGAATTTTATAATTATTGTAGACAGAATGGGCTAAAAGAAAATAGAATAAATAAATTTGTTTTAAATGAATTTTTATGGGAACAAGTAAAACAAAATATTGAAATAAATGAGGATATTGAAAATAGAATATTATCTTTTATTGGACCTACAGGAGTTGGAAAAACAACGACTATTGCAAAGATAGCAGCAAAGGAATCTATAGTAAATAACAAAAAAGTAGGACTTATAACATTAGATACTTATAGAATTGGAGCAGTAGAGCAGCTAAAGACTTATGCTGATATTTTAAATATTCCATTAGAGGTTGTTGTTAAAAAAGAAGACATGCAAAAGGCATTAATAAAATTCAAAAAATATGATTTAATATTAATTGATTCAACAGGAAGAAGTTATAAAAATAAGGAACAAATTCAAGAATTAAATCAGTATATAGCTGGAATAGAGAATATGAGCACATATTTAGTAATTAGCTTAACAACTAAATATAGAGATATAAAGGCTATTATTGATAGTTATAGTTTAATTGGTTTTGATAAATATATACTCACAAAAATTGATGAAAGTTCAGGATATGGAAATATAATAAATATTGCTAAATATATTCAAAAGCCCTTATCACATTTATGTATTGGACAAAATGTACCTGATGATATTGAAAAAGCAACTATAGATAAACTTTTTTATTATATTTGGGGAGAGATTAGAGTATGATAGATCAAGCACAGAATCTAAGAAAAATGGTTTTTTCAAAACAAAATTCTATTAAAGATGATACATCAAAACAAAGTGATAGTATATTAGTATATACGATTACAAGTGGAAAAGGTGGAGTTGGTAAAAGTAATTTTACAGTTAATCTAGCTTTGCAAATGCAGAGAAGAGGGAGAAAAGTTTTAATAATAGATGCTGATTATGGAATGGCTAATATCAATATACTTTTAGGGATATCAATAAATAAAACTCTTCATGATGTTATATTCAAAGGAGTACCATTAGAAGATGCAATTATTGAAAATGAAGATGGGATAAAAATAATATCTGGAGGTTCAGGACTGCTTGAAATGACAGAGTTAAGTAATGAAAAACAGCAGAGATTAATTGATGGACTTTCAAAACTAGATAATATAGATACTATTTTGATAGATACCAGTGCAGGTGTATCCAAAAATTTATTATCATTTATATCTTTTTCCCAGGAAATGATTTTAGTTACTACACCTGAGCCTACATCATTAACTGATGCGTATAGTTTAATGAAAATTGTATCCAAATTACAAATAAAGAATTCTATAAAGGTTGTAATAAACAAGGCTCAGAGTAAAAAGAGTTCGGAGCTTGCTTTTGAAAGATTAGAAAGAGCAGTTATGAGATTTTTAGATATAAAATTAGAGAAAATCGGATATATATCAGAGGATAAAAAGGTTCAAGAGGCTGTTATGACGCAAGTACCTTTTACAAAATCATATCCAAAATGTACTGCAAGTGAGAATGTTTTATCTATTATTGATAATTTATTTAATGAGCATACTTCGAAAAAAGAATTAAGTTCAATGAAACAAGTGATTAGTAGAATGTTAAAAGTATTTTCATAAGAAGAAAATTAGGTGATATAATTGAAGGTAACTTATACTATGGAAAATTCTAAAAGAGAAGAAATGATAATTAAACATTTGCCTTTAGTCCAAAAAATTTCAAGAAGCATAAAATTAAATAATAATATGAGTATTACACGAGAAGACCTTTATAGTGTTGGGATAATTGGACTTATGGAAGCGGTAGATAAGTATGATTGCAATAAGAATGTTACATTTCCAACATACGCTACTTTGAGAATAAAAGGTGCTATGATAGATGAAATAAGAAAGCAATCAAATATATCTAGAGGAAAAGTAAAAAAAATCAATGAATATAATAATGCACTAAATCAATTAAGGCATGAGCTTTTGAGGGAGCCAAAAGATAATGAAATAAGTAGTTATTTAAACATAAATATTCAAGAATTATATAAGATAAAAAATTCTGCAGCAGATATTGCAACATATTATTTAGAAAAAAGTATATCTCCTGAAACGGAAAATGAAACGAGTTTAAAAGATTTATTAATTGATACAAAACAACTGTCTCCAGAGGACGATTGGTTATTAAAAGAAAAAAAGTTGTTATTAGCAAATGCAGTAGAACAATTACCTGAAAGAGAAAAAATAATATTGAATTTGATTTATAAAGAAGAACTGTCTTTAAAAGAAATTGCATATGTTATGGAAATATCTATATCAAGAGTATCACAAATTCATGGTAGAGCACTTAAAAGATTGAGAGTTAGTTTAGAAAATAGAATCTAAAGAGAATCTTTATATGTTAGGAGAATACAAATGATTTATATAATGCTAATTATTGGTATTGTAATATTAGGATTTGGAGTAATTCTACAAAAAAGAGAGTATGCTGATAATATAAGTGATAACTATAATGATATTTTTGCTGATGAAAAAGAAGTAAAAGAAGAGTCAGTGGATTTTAAGGAATTAGTTGAGAAAAAAATAAGTGAAAAAGAAATTAGTAATGATTTAGAAAATAGATACCATGGAGAGGAAATAATCCATGCAAAATTGGATAAAATTGAAGAAATGTTAGTTTCTATTTCAGATATTACTGATAAAGAAAAAAAACTATTAAGCATAGAAAAAGAATTGTTAAAAAGAGAAAGAGCTATAAAAAGAAATGAAAATAGAATAGATAAATTAGTAGAAGCTAAAGTGAAAAACCTTTCTAAAGGAAAAAGCGCTACTAAAACTAACTCTACTGGAGATAAAAATAAAACTAAAAGTGTAACAAATACTAGAAATACAACTAAGGAAATAGAAAAAAATACTAGTAATAAAAGTAAAGAGATAGATAAAATTAGAAATTTAGAAGAAGAAGGAAAAAGTCTTGAAGAGATAGCGTCTGAATTATCTATGGGTAAAGGGGAGGTATTATTATTAAGAAATTTACAAAAGCAATTAAAAAAATAATTGCACCTAAAACCATGATAGGAATTGGAATTGGAATAATAATTACATGTTTAATATTAATGCCTTTTGTTAAAACATATGATAGTAGTTATGTAGAAAAGAAGGCAAGAGAGTTTGGAATGGTATATCCAGATGAAGTAAAAGTACTAGAAAATAGTGAGGTGAATAGTAAATGATTAGAGGAATCGAGGCATCACATTCTGCTATGAAATATTTACAGAAAAAGCAAGATATAGTTGCTAATAATATTTCGAATACGGGAACTGTAGGATTTAAGGAACAGATAATAACTGCAAAATCTAAGGAAAAAATGAATATAATAAACAGAAGTACAGGAGAAGAAGTGGGTTTTACAAATCCTGGAGTAGAGTCTAATAAACTTTATGAAATATCTGATCAAGGAACTATAGTAGACACAAGTATACAAACAGACTTTGCTATTTTTGGTGAAGGATATTTTACAGTAGAGATGACAGATGGTAGTTATGGATATACAAGAGATGGTAGCTTTAATTTTGATGTAAATGGAAGATTGGTAACTGCCAAGGGATATCCTGTAATTGCAAAAGATATCGCTACTGGTAGAAAAACTTATATAGAAGCTGATGAAGGCAATATTAAGGTTAATTCTGACGGTTCTATAGGCAATACTAGGACAGGAGGGACAAAGTTTAGTGTAGTAAAATTTGAGAATCCTCAGTTATTAACTAGAATTGGTGAAAACTTATATGCATCAGGTAATAATCAGCCTCAAGAGAACATTACATATACTGTTAAGCAGTTTTCTTTAGAAAATTCTAATGTTGATATGGCAAGTCAAATGATAAAGATGCTAGAAGTTAGTAGGGGATATTCTGCAAATCAGAGAGCTATAAAAGCTAATGACGAAACATTACAAAAGGCTGTAAATGTATTAGGCTCATTAAAATAACCCATGATTTATGGGTTATTTTTTATTGGCCATTTTTCTTTCTTGTTCAGCAATCATTCTTTTGACCATTTCTCCACCAACATTTCCTCCGCTCCCCATGTTACCTGCTACTTTTGAAGAAACGGAACCCATGTAAGGGTGATTTGAATCGTCATTCATTTCTACACCTAAGTCATTAGCTACTTCTGTTTTGAATTTATCAAGGTTTGCTTTTGATTCTGGAACTACTGGTCTCTTAGACATAATATAAACTCCTCTCAGTATTTCGGAAACTATTAATAGTTTTCCTAATAGAGGATTATTTATTTATATTATCAAAAATAATTTGTTTATTGAATCAAACAAATACTTTGGCAAGAAATGCCGGAACCAGATCCAGTAAAACCTAACCCTTCCTCCGTGGTTGCTTTCACATTAATACTAGTTGTTGGTATGTTTAAAGAATTGCTTATGTTTTCAACCATTTTAGTGATATGAGGGGCCATTTTGGGTTTTTGAGCAACAATAGTAGCATCTATGTTTATTATTTTATAACCGTTATCTTTTAATATATCTCTAACTTTTTCTAAAAGTAAAAGACTAGATATACCTTTATAACCATTATCAGTATCAGGAAAGTGTCTTCCAATATCACCTAGAGCGGCTGCACCTAATAGACTATCCATAATAGCATGAAGTAAAACATCTGCATCTGAATGACCTAATAAGCCTTTTTCAAAAGGAATATTTACACCGCCTAAAATCAAATCTCTATTTTGAACTAATTTATGAACATCATAACCCATTCCAACTCTCATTTTGTACCTCCATGTATAATAAATTTTAATATATTATAACATAAAACTTTATTGATAAAGATAAATGTTGTAAGAATGATTTATTGAGATAGTGGGGAATTGAAATAGATTATGAACTAGTTGACGGTTGACTATAAATTGCTTCGCAATTTACAATTATTGTGTATAAAAAGAAGCATTAATTATAATAAATTAATGCTTTGAAAATGGGCTAAGCACTAAAATGCTCAATTAAACATATGATATTTTATTAGGGATTATACCAAAGATTTAATATAAGTTATCCACAGAAATATGGGTTATTAAGATAATTAATAACAGATAATTTAATAATTATAAACATGTATGTGAATAATGTGGATAACTTTTTGAATCATATTATGACAAATAGTGACTTTGTAATGGGGCAAAGCTTATATAAAGATTAAAAACTACATAATGTGTGATTTGGTTAACAATAAGTTAACAAGTTATACACAGGGTAATTGTGGACAATGTGGATAACTTGGTGTAAATTATAATTGGGGGGAGTAATATGAAAATACTGTTAATTATGTTATTTATATTTTTAGTAGTTTTTATAATCTATAAAACAGTTTCGTTTTATTATTCTGAGTTTGTTACTATGAAAGTTCGAGCTTATGATAAGTTATATCAGGAACAGCTTTCTAAAGAATTATTTGATGATAAGTATTATGAATCTTTAATAAAGGAAGATATATGTATAACTACTGATGATGGTCTTAAACTTAAGGGCATTTACTTTAAAGCAAAGCCTAATTCTCATAAAACTATAATTATAGTACATGGAATTACAGTTAATATGGCTACATCAATTAAATATATGCAGATGTTTGCTAAAAGAGGATGGAATGTTTTGATATATGACCATAGAAGACATGGCAAAAGTGAAGGTAGGCTCACAACATACGGATATATGGAAAAGTATGATTTGGATAAGTGGGTAAACTGGGTAAAAGATAAAGAACCTAATAATCGCATTTTGGGATTACATGGTGAATCAATGGGGGCAGGAACAGTTCTTCAGTATGCAGGTATAAATAAGTTTGTAGATTTCATTATTGCGGACTGTGGTTTTTCAGATCTTAATAAGTTAGTGAGAATAAGAATGAAAGAAGATTATCATTCTTTCTTAATTCCATTAATCTCATTGGCTGATATTAGAGTTTATAGAAAAGCAAAATTTAAGATAAAAGATATATCTCCTATTAATATAATAAAAAATTCAAGTATTCCAACATTATTTATTCATGGAAAAGAGGACAGATATGTACCTACTTTTATGAGTGTTGAAATGTATGAAGCTAAAAAAAATAATAAAAAATTATACTTAGCTGACGGTGCTAAGCATGCAGATTCTATTAGGGTTGATAGAGAAAGATACGAGAAAGAAGTTTTTGATTTTATTAATGAGTACTTTTGAAATAAAAGACGAAGAACATCAGTGACAAGTTAAGGTTGATTTTCTTGCAGAAAATCTTTAACTAAGCTTTTATCATCTTCGATGATGGAATAATGTGCTTTTGATAACGCAAAAGTAATCTTTTTATCTTTTGTCTAATTAAAAGCTTTCGTTTACTAAAGGTATCCACAACTTATCACTTGAAACTTGTCACTATAAATATTACGAACAAGGGAATTAATATTCCAAGTTCTTTTCAGTTTCAATATTTTCAATTGTTTGAGTATTTTCTACATGGTCAATTTCTTCAGTTTCTACTAGTTTGTTTTCGGGTTCAGATATAGTTTGTTGGTTAAGTACTGAAAGTGATGATTCTAAATCATTGATTTTACTTTTAAGATCGTTATTTTCATCTTCAATAACTTTCAGGTCTTTATTAGCTTTTTTTAAACTAATTTTGACTTTTAGATTTTTGTAAAAACCTAATATTGCAACTATAATGGCACCGCAAATTGCAGAAACAAAAATAACTAATGCTTGTGATATTTCTACGTTTGTAAATAAAAAATTAATGTTAACTGCAGCAGAGTTTTGAATAGCAAATATTGTAATGATTATTGCAAATATTAAAGAAAAAATAAATCCTAATTGCATTTATTTACCACCTTCCTAATAACACTTAATTCAATGCACAGTTATAATATATCGTCAACTGTAACTTAGAATTAAATTATTTTAAAGCATAATCTACTTTTATTATAATATAAATATAGTGAAAATATAAAAGATTTTTACTAAAATTAATGTAATTCTAATAAAAAACAATAGATTTTAAAAAAATTACTTGCATTATTATCGACAATTAATTATAATTATACGTAAATTAAAAGCTAAGAAGGGTAGTAGTAAATTTACATTCTATTAAAGAGAGCTAATGTTTGGTGGAAATTAGTATAGAATTTTATTGAATCCGACCTGGAGCTGTGTAGGGGTAATAACTTACACCGGGAGACCGTTAATCTTTGAGGCTGAGAATATCAGCAAATTAAGGTGGTACCACGCGACTATTATAGCGTCCTTTGAGTAATCAAAGGCGCTTTTTTTATATAATTTTTTATAGAAGATAGGGGATTTATGGATGAAACTACGAAGTAGGTCATCTATATGCTACTGAATAAGAGGGGGTAATAAAAGTGGAAGGAAAATTATTAATGACACCGGGGCCAACAAGAGTACCTGATAGGGTTCTAAGAAAGATGTCTGAGGCAGTACTTCATCATCGAACAATAGAATATTCAAAAGTATTTGGAGAATTATCAGAAAGATTAAAGTACGTGTTTCAAACTGACAAAACTGTTTTGACGTTTCCTGCTGTAGGGACAGGCGGATTAGAAAGCGCTATAGTTAATATGTTTTCTGAAGGGGACAGAGTATTAGTTGTATGTACAGGCGTTTTTGGAGAAAGATTTGCTACTATTGCTAGAAACTATAGACTAAAAGTTGATACTATAGATGTTGAATGGGGAAAATCAGTATCATTAGATCAAATAGAAGAAAAATTTGATGATAATATTTATAAAGGATTAATAGTTACACATAATGAAACGTCTACTGCAGTATTAAATCCTATTGAAAAGATAGGGGAATACATGAAAGATAAAAATGCATTATTTATTGTTGATTCAGTAAGTGGACTAGGTGGACTTGACATAAAAATGGATGAGTGGAATATAGATGTTTTAATAACAGCATGTCAAAAGGCTTTGATGTCACCTCCGGGACTGGCTTTTGTAGGGGTATCAGATAAAGCTTGGGAAAGAGCACAAGAGTCAAAAATACCTAAATATTATTGGGATTATATCAATTGTAGAAAATATTTAGAAAAAGTAAATCCTCAGAATCCTTATACACCAGCAGTTTCGTTAGTTTCAGCTACTAATGAAGCGTTGAAAATGATTCAGGAAGAAGGATTGCAAAATGTATTTAAAAGGCATGAAATTTTAGCTACTAGATTACGAAAAGCTACCAATGATATGGGATTAAAAATTTTTACTGATTCAAATAGTTTATCTAATAATTTAACGGCTTTTACATTTGAAGAGCAAGGAAAGGCAATAGAAATTAAAAAAAGAATGGAAGAAGAATATAACATTGTTATTTCTGGAGGACAGGCACATTTAAATGGAAAAATGATTAGAATAGGTCATATGGGGTTTGTTGACCAAGAAATGATTGATTTAACTGTTAATGCATTAAAAAATTGTTTATAGAATAAAAAAGGGGGCTTTATTAATGAAAAATAGAATTATAATAGCTGAGAAGATTGATGATATTGGTATAGAAATGCTACAAAAAGAATTTGATGTTGATGTATGTATAGGTATAGCAAGAGAAGATTTACTAGAAAGAATAGAAAATTATGATGCACTTGTTGTTAGAAGTGCGACAAAAGTAAATGCTGAGTTGATGGATAAGGGTAAAAAACTAAAAATTGTAGGAAGAGCTGGAAATGGTATTGATAATATTGATGTTCCAGAAGCTACTAAAAGAGGGATAATTGTTGCGAATACTCCAGATAGTAATACGATATCAGCATGTGAAATAGCTATTGGATTAATGTTTGCTCAGGCTAGGGATATTCCTCTTGCCGATAGACAGTTAAAAGAAGGAATTTGGGGTAGAAATTCATTTGCAGGTACTGAATTATTTAATAAAACATTAGGAATTGTTGGTGTTGGAAGAATTGGCGCTTTAATGGCAAGAAGAATGAAGGCTATGGGTATGAAACTTATAGGTTATGATCCATATATATCTGATGAAAGATTTAAAAGATATGATGTTGAAAAAAAGGAAACTCTTGATGAATTATTAGTGGAAGCAGATTTTATAACTATTCATACTCCACGTACGGAAGAAACCATTGGGATGATAGGATACAAAGAATTTGAATTGATGAAACCTACAGCAAGAATTGCCAATGCAGCTAGAGGAAAAATTATTGACGAGGAAGCTTTATATTATGCATTAAAAAATAAAAAAATTGCTAGTGCAGGACTTGATGTTCATGCAAAAGAACCTAGAGGAGAATCTCCACTAAATACATTGGATAATATAGTTCTAACTCCGCATATAGGGGCTAATACAATTGCTGCTCAAAAAAATGTAGGTTTGTCTATAGCAGAGCAAGTCAAGAATGGTATTCTAGGTAACATAGTTGCTAATGCTGTGAATTTACCTGGTATGAATAGAGATGAGTTCAAACATATTCAGCCTTATTTGGGTCTTATGGAATCATTAGGAAAATTATATTATCAAATAAAGAAAGAATCTGTAAAATTTGTTGAAATAAATTATTGGGGTGATGTGGCTAAAGGAGAAGTAGAATTAGCTGATATTGCATTCTTAAAAGGATTATTAGAGCCTGTTATGGGAGAGCAAGTGAACTATATAAATGCAAAGATATGTGCAAATCAAGCAGGGGTTGGTTTGAATGTTAAGAGTTTTAGTGATAATTATAATAATTATTCTAATTTAGTAAGAATCAAAATAATTAATAAAGACATGGAAGAGTTTACTTTATCAGGAGCTATTGGAACAAATGCAGAAGGAAAATTAGTAGAAATAAACGGATATGAAGCTGATGCAAAACTTACAAATCATATGCTATTCATTCAAAATAAGGATGTACCGGGGGTTATAGGTAGCGTAGGTACATTAGTAGGAACATGTGGGATAAATGTTGCTACTATGCAGGTTGGTAGAAAAGTAAAAGGGGACAAAGCTTTTATGGTATTAAATGTTGACGAAAAAATTAGTAAAGAAAATATTCAAAAGTTCAACGATGTAGAAGATGTAATTTGGGCTAAATCTATTCAGCTATAGGGGAGAATTTGATATGGTTTATGTTAAAGGATTTAAAGCTATTAGGCCAAAGAAAGATTTGGCTAATAAAGTTGCTGCATTACCTTATGATGTTATGAGTAGTAGTGAAGCAAGAAAGATGGTTGAAGGAAATCCATACTCATTTCTTCACGTAGATAGAGCAGAGATTGATCTGGACGAAGATACAAATATATATGATAAAAAAGTTTATGAGAAAGCACGAGAGAACCTTTATAATATGTTAAATAACGATGTGCTTATTCAAGATAGTAAAGAATGTTTGTATATTTATAGGCTTATCATGAATGGTAGAATCCAAACAGGGTTAGTCGTAGCAGCTTCAATAGATGATTATTTAAATAATAAAATAAAAAAACATGAATATACTAGAGAAGAAAAAGAAAGAGATAGAATAAATCATGTTGATTATTGTGATGCTAATACAGGACCAATATTTTTAACTTACAAGAAGAATGATAGAGTTAGCTCTATAATTGAAGAGTGGACAAATAATTATAAGCCAGAGTATGATTTTGTTGCACAAGATGGTATAACACATATGGTTTGGGTTATCAATGACTCTGATAAAGTTAATGAACTTTTGGAATTATATAAGGACTTAGATAGTTTATATATTGCTGATGGGCACCATAGGTGTGCATCAGCTGCAAAAGTAGCTCTTATGAGAAGACGTGAGAATCCAGACTATCTTGGAATGGAGCCATTTAATTATTTTTTATCTGTTGTATTTCCAGATGAAGAATTAAATATTATGGATTATAACAGGGTTGTTAAGGATTTAAATGGACTAACGGATCTTGGCTTTTTAAAAAGAGTAAAAGAAAGTTTTTTTGTAGAAGAATACAAGAATATAGGTTGCTTTAAACCAGAAGAAAGAAATTCTTTTGGAATGTATTTAAACAACAAATGGTACGTATTACGAGCAAAAGATACTATTGTAAATAATGATGATTTAGTTGAACGTTTAGATGTTTCAATTCTACAAAATTACTTGTTAGATCCTATATTAGGAATAAAAGATCCTAGAAAAGACGATAGAATAGATTTTGTAGGAGGAATTCGAGGTCTTGAGGAATTAGAAAAAAGGGTTGAGGATGGGATGAAGGTAGCATTTTCAATGTATCCTACTTCTATAAAAGAATTGATGGATATTGCGGATAATGACAAAGTTATGCCCCCAAAATCAACTTGGTTTGAACCAAAGCTAAGAAGTGGATTATTTGTTCATAAATTAAAATAATTAAGAAAAAAGCATATTTTGTATGCTTTTTTCTGTTATTGTAGGATGAAAATTAATATAAAGTTTAATTTAATAAAAAAATTATTTTAATTATTGAATATTTATTGAAGAGATTAACCAAATAATGTACAATCTTCTTAGGGGGTGCTAGAGTTGAATAAAAAATCAAAATATATTAAAGTAAGTGCAGTAACACTTGTGGTATTAATTGCTATTTTATTTATTGGAAAAGATAAAGCTATAAGTTCAAATAGATTTTCAGACAAAATTGATATTGCAACAAATAAAGTATGGACTATTAAATTTGATGCGGAAATTGATCCAAATTGTATAACAACAGATACAATTTCCATAGTTGACAGTAATGGAAATAAGGTAGCGGCTAATATATCTATTGGAAGTGATAATAAATCTATCTTAATAGACCCACCAATTGACTGTTATGTACCTGGTAAAGATTACTTTATTGAAATTAATCAATCATTAAGATCTGTACAAGGTATAAATCTTACTGAGTCAATAAGCATGAAATTTAATACTACAGAAAAATTTTTAGATTCAACTTCATTTTCCGATTTACCCGTAGTAAATAGTTTTAAAATTGCACAACAACCAGCTATAGTTAATGAAAGATTAGACTTTAATGTTACTTCAAATACTTCGGAGGCTGTACAATATAGAGCATATATATACAAATATCCTAACAACGTATATGACCCTACATATAAGTATTCAAATATCCCTTATGTAGAAATAACTAATGGATATAGTAATGCAATACAAGGAAATACACCTCAAACTTTTACAAAACAAGAGGGATTATCTGAAGGAAAGTATAAACTGATGGTTTTTGTTAGAAAAGCTGGGGCAGAAGGAAGTCATAAAAATGAATATACCGACTATGATAATTTTTATTCCACTTATTTTAGAGTTTTGAATAAAGATATAATAACGAACCATTCAGAAAATGAAACTATTAAGTTGATTAATTATGATAAGACTTTAGAACAGGTTGTAAATGAAGAGTATTTAAGAGGAAGAGCATTACATGACCATGGGTTAAAGTGGATAAAGGCTAGTGAAAATATAATTGGATATTATATGAATCCTGCTAATTTTTTGAACGAATATGGCAAGTATATGTTCTTAGATTTAAGATATATGGAAGGTGTATCTGCTCAGGATTTAGATAATTTACTTGTAGGAAAAGGTGTGTTAGAAGGTCAAGGACAAGTATTCTTAGATGCAGCGCTAGCAAACAATATTAATCCAATCTATCTAGTTTCTCATAGTTTATTAGAATGTGGATATGGGGAATCTCAACTTGCATCAGGTATTTCTGTGTCTGAGGTAAATGGACAACCTGTCGAAGAAAAAATTGTATACAATGTTTTTGGTGTACATGCTTATGATAGTAATCCTAATAAATATGCATCTGAATATGCTTATGAACAAGGTTGGTTTTCTGTAGCAGAAGCAATTGCAGGAGGGGCTCAATATATAGGCAGTTCTTATATAAATAACTCAATGTATAATCAAAACACATTATATAAAATGAGATATAATGTTGATAAAAACTGGCATCAATATGCAACAGATATTGCTTGGGCATATAAACAAATAAAGAATATAAGCTCATTGATAGAAAGTTGTGGAAATCCGCAACCTATATATGAGATACCAGTATACAAATAAAAATCCGCTCTAAGCGGATTTTTATTTGTAATCAGAGCCATTTTGATTAATAATTAATTTTAGTTTTTTTGTATTCATAAAATCTTTAAATTCAGTTATATCAAGATAAATTTTTTTATCACTAGTTAAATAAATGGTTATAGGTTTTTTATAAGGGAAGTAGCTCTCATCTATAATTTTAGAGGATTCATAGTAAGTTATGATTTCTTTTAATGCATCATTAATTTCCCAATTAAATAAATCTGTGTCATTAACAACTGTATTACTACTTTGTCTTAAAGGTTTTATTTTAATAACCTTATTATACTTATTGACATTTATATATATTCTACGAGGAGAATCTAAAATTACTGTAGATACTGGTTGGAAATATTGAAATACTCCATATATTGATGTTAAAAGTATTATTAAAGCTAGTGGGATGATTAATAAGTAAAATTTTTTAGGATTTTGTTTTTTCTGTGCAATTTTATCTTTAAGTACAATAACATTGTTACCCATATTTAGAATCTCCTTTTTTAACTAATTATAATTATAAAGATTTAATAATTTGATTTAAGTTTCATAAAAGTATAATATTAATTCTATAAGATTTAATTTGATAGAATTATAAGTATATTAATTAAATACCTTTAACTAAAAATTATATACCAGTAATGTTTATTCTTATTATAACAAAACTTATCTAAATAAGTAATTACAAAGGAGGCTTTTATGGAAAAAATTTATTCAATAGAAGAAGTAAAGAAAATAATAGATCATAATGAGTTCGTTTTCTTATATATTAGTGGGCCTAAGTGTAGTGTATGTACTGCGTTAAAGCCAAAAATTAACGAGGTCTTAAATAAGTATGAGAGAATCAAATCTATTGAAATGAATATTAGTGATAATGAACATATTTCAGGGGAATTCTCAGTATTCACTATACCTGCAATTATTGGGTATTTTAAAGGTAAGGAGATACTAAGAGAGGCTAGGTTCATAAGTGTATTAGAACTAGATAAGAAGTTAAATAGGTATTATGATTTTTTGTAATAAATAAAGAACCAACGAAAAATGGTTCTTTATTTATCTGAAAAGAATTTATATTTTTAGTAAGTTCGTTTTTCGATTACAACAGGATTTTCTGTATCACCTTTGAGTTCTTTTCCTCGTTCTATTATTACGTTTTTGTCTAAAATAACATTTTCCAGTCTAGCATTTTCTTTTATAACGCAGTTTTGCATGATTATAGAGTTTTTGACTTTAGCCCCTTTTTCAATAACAACTCGTCTAGATATTATACTATTAGACAAGTCTCCATCAATTATACACCCATTAGCAACCATAGAGTTATTAACTGAGGATATATCACTATATAAAGTAGGTGGAGCATCTTTTACTTTTGTATAAATTGTGCGGTCTGTGAAAAATAATTCTTTGTTTACTTTTGATTTAAGCATATTCATATTTGCATTGTAGTAATCTTCTATTGAAGCGATTCTTTCTAGGTGTCCTTCGAAACCATATGCTTTTATTGATAAATTTTTAACATTTTCACATATATAATCAGATATTGAACTATAGTATCCCGTAGAGATACATTCAGCTAGGATATCTAATAAAGTTTGTTTTTTTATTAGGTACATATTCATAGAAATGTTAATCTCATCTTGACTTCCTATATTATTACCTATACTTAAAACATTACCGTCATCATCAATATTCAATGTTTGATTTCCTTGAAATTTAGATTTTCCATTATTTATTTTTTTATAGATAAGAGTAATATCATTGTCATGTTTTTCATGATACTTTATAGCTTTCTTATAATTTACATTACAAATCATGTTAGAGTATGAACAAATGACCTGTGTTTGAGGACTTCTATGCAAATAATCAATATTATTTTTTAGTAAGGATATATCACTTCTATGGTATATTGAATTATGCATATTAAACAAGAACAAACCATTTCTTCTTCTATCTAAATCCCAATCCTTACCAGAACCTAAGTGATCTATTAAGGATCTAGAATTGCTGTTTGTAAATATCCCAATGTTTCTAACTCCTGAGTTAACCATATTAGATAGTGTAAAATCAATAATTCTATATCTTCCACCAATAGGGATTGAAGCTAGAGGTCTTTTTTTTGTTAAACTTTTAATATTTGATTCATCTTCAATCAAGCTTACTATTCCCATATAATCTTTTATCATAATGTCCCCCTATTCTATTTTATAACTGAGTTAGATTTTATTTCAGCATTATCTGCTACAACGGTTATGTCTTCAGCATTCCCAACAACTGAGTTTCTTCTAACGGTTACTTCAGTTGCAATAATACTTTTTCTCACTATAACATTATCACCGATTTTAGTATTTGCCATAACTACAGAATCTTCAATTATACTATTCTTACCTACATGTACACCAGGGAAAAGAATAGAATTTTTTATAGAACCATGAACAGTACAGCCTTCAACTAGCAAAGAGTTTTTGATTTTTGCAGAAGGTCCTATATATTGAGGTGGCTTATTTGGATTAACAGAGTAAATCTTCCATGACCTATCATATATATTTAATTCATTTTCAGGGTTTATCAGATCCATATTTGCTTGCCAATAACTTTCAATTGTACCTACATCTTTCCAATAACCATCAAATGGATAAGCATATAGTTTCATCTCGTTATTTAATAGTTTAGGTATTATGTTTTTGCCAAAGTCGTGGCTAGAGTGTTTGTCTTTTGCATCATCAATTAAATATTTTTTTAATACTTTCCAGTCAAAAATGTAAATTCCCATACTTGCATTTGTACTTTTTGGATGTTCTGGCTTTTCCTCAAATTCATATACCTGTCCATTTTCTTTGGTATTCATAATTCCAAACCTGCTTGCTTCTTCTAAGGGGACATCAATTACAGCAATAGTTGCTGTTGCATCTTTTTCCTTATGAAATTTCAACATTTCTGAATAATCCATTTTGTAGATATGATCTCCAGAAAGAACTATGATGTATTCAGGGTCATATGTATCTACAAATTGGATGTTTTGGTAAATGGCATCAGCAGTTCCCATATACCAATATCCACCATCCTGTTTCATATGAGGAGGAAGAATACTAACACCACCATTATTTCTATCTAAATCCCAAGGTGTGCCAATTCCAATATGGGCGTTTAGTTCGTGGGGTTGATATTGAGTTAGTATTCCTATAGTGTCTATACCAGAATTAGAGCAATTACTTAGTGCAAAATCAATAATTCTATATTTGCCGCCAAATGGAACTCCTGGTTTAGCGTTACTTTTTGTTAAGGCTTTTAAACGTGTACCTTGTCCACCTGCTAAAATCATTGCAATGGTTTCTTTTTTAAGCAATAAAAACACCTTCCTTTTCGAGTGTGATAAACCATAAATATACAATAATAGAAAAATTAAAGTTATAATAATATATTACAATATTTAGCAAGTGTAATCAACAAAATATGGAAATTTTATTAAAAATATAATAGAAATAAAATTAATTATTAATTGGAGTAAATATTCAGAAAATAAAAAAAATAATAAAAATTGCTTAAAAAATAAATACTAATAGTTGAGTAAGGATATTTAACTATCATATATTCTTACAAGATTACATAGGAGGGGTAATATTGAAAAAAAAATTAAGATATAAAATTTTGATTGTTGTTTTATCATTTATTTTTCTCATAGGGTGTACAACGAAAAAGGTGGAAGTAAAATTAAAATTAAAAAATGGAGATATGTTACAAGTTGAAGAGAATACTGAAAAGAATTATACAAATGAAATTGAAGAAGTAACAAATGTAAATAGTTTAAAAAAGAACGTACTTTATAGCTCTCTTGTAAAATCAATTGATGAAAGAAAGAACATCAATATGATGGTGACTATTAAAGAATTAACCGTAAGCTACGTAATGAATAATGGAGATATATTTGAATATAGTTCTAATTTAAATACGGAGCAAAATAATAAGATCGGAAAGATTTTCTCTTACTTAATGGATAAAAGTTTTGAAGTTTTTATATCTGAACAAGGAAAAATAAATGATATAGTTGGTCTTGATGAGATAATTAATAAAAGTATAGAAAATATTGAGTTTTCTTCTCAAGAAGAAGAAGAGATGTACTCAAAAATAATATTCGAAGAATTTGGAAGAGAGAATACTATAATGAAATTAAATAACCTAAATGATGTTTATAAAGATGAAGCTGTAAAAGAAGGTGAAAGTTGGGATAAAAAAGGCGAATTTAAAGAGATTGTATTTTTTGATACTAAGGGAGAGTATAAATTGGAGAGTGTTTCAGATAAAAATGGAAAAATAAAAGAAAATACGAAATTGAAATCTAATAAAGAAAAAAGTAAGTTAACTATAGAAAATTTCATATATAATTTTGATTTAACAGGTGAAGAAAATGGTGAGATATATCTTGATACAGAAACTGGAATAATAAAGAATGCGGATTTAATGTATAAATCTGAAGGAATAGTGAAAGTAACCTCTGAAAATCCAGATGAAGGAGCAAAAGAGTATCCATTAAAAATTACTGTTAAGCATTCTATAACAATAAATAAATAACTAATACTAGTTGTAAGGTTTAAATTGTAAGCGATAAGCTTACTTGGTGTTTATAATCAAAACTGTCTTTGTTATTACCATAAAATTCATTTATAATATATTTAAAGAAGTTTATATACAATTTAATAAACAGGGGGAAAAAAATGTATAATGTTAAAGAAAGATTTTTGAAATATGTAAAGATAAATACTAAATCAAATGATGATTCTAAGTGTACTCCTAGTACGGAAGGACAATTAATTTTTGCAAAAGATTTATCAGAGGAATTACAGCGTATAGGATTAAAAGAAGTGACGGTAGATGCAAACGGATATGTAATGGCTACATTACCTTCTAATATTGATAAAAATGCTCCTGTGATAGGTTTTATTGCACACATGGATACAGCGCCTGATTATTCTGGAGAAAATATAAATCCTCAAATTATAGAAAACTATAATGGAGAAGACATACTTCTGAATAAAACAAAAAATATTGAAATGAAGGTCAGCGAATTTCCAGAGTTAATACAATATAAAGGAGATACATTAATTACAACTGATGGTACTACTTTGTTAGGTGCAGATGATAAAGCGGGAATAGCTGAAATAATAACAGCAGTGGAGTATATGTTAAAAAATCCTGAAATAAAGCATGGAAAAATAAGAATAGGATTTACTCCTGATGAAGAAATAGGAGCTGGAGCAGATCACTTTGATGTAGAGAAATTTGGGGCCGATTTAGCGTATACTATAGATGGTGGAAAAATAGGTGAACTTCAATACGAAAATTTTAATGCTGCTGGTGTTAAGGTAGTGGTCAAAGGAAGAAATGTCCATCCTGGAGATGCGAAAAATAAAATGATAAATTCAATATTGGTTGCAAATGAGCTATTAAGTTTACTTCCAAATAATCAAGTACCAGAAAAAACTGAAGGATACGAAGGTTTTTATTACTTGAGCAATTTAAATGGAACAACAGAAAAAACAGTTTTAAAATTGATAATAAGAGATTTTGATAAAGAAAGTTTTAATAAAAGAAAAGAATATATGATGCAAATATCTAAAAAAATAAATGAAATATATGGTAATAACATAGTGACTACTGAAATTAAAGATCAATACTATAATATGAAAGAAAAAATTAAAGATAAAATGTATATCATTGATAATGCAAAAATAGCTATGGAAGAATGTGAAGTAAAACCAGTAATAGAACCTATAAGAGGTGGTACTGATGGAGCGAGACTATCCTTTATGGGACTTCCAACGCCGAATATATTTACTGGTGGCCATAATTTTCATGGTAGATATGAGTTTATACCAGTGAGTTCTATGGAAAAAGCAGTGGATGTAATTATTAAGATATCTGAAGCTTACACAAACTTATAATTTGCAACTAAAAAAGGGGGGATTTTATGAGTAAAACATTAGTAATATATTATTCAAGATCAGGAAAAACTAAAAAAGTAGCTGAAAGTATTGCTAAAAAACTGCATGCTGATTTACAGCAGATTATCGATAATAAAAAAAGAAGTGGGCTATTTGGTTTTATTTGTTCAGGAAGAGATGCTATGAATGAGAACTTAGCTGATATCCAAGAAATTCATGTCAATATAAATGACTATGATAAAATAATTATTGGGACACCAGTATGGGCCTCAAGGATTGCAACACCGGTCTTAGAATTTATTAAAAAACAGAAGAATAATATAAAAGAATACTCTTTGTTTTATACTCAAGGAGGACCAGGAGACAATAAAATAGAAAGTCAATTAGATAAATATTTAAATACAAAACCTGAAATAATAGTAGGTATTGTAGGTAAAGACTTTAAAGAAAATACGTACGAGGAAAAACTAAAGATATTAGTATAATTAAGAGTGCTTTATAAATGAATTTAAAAAAAAGAATCAAGGGAATCCTTGATTCTTTTTTATCCTATTGTACTACTTCAAAACCTTTATTGCCCCATCCCATTCCAGGATTAGCTTTTTCCATGCCCATACCACCGTTTAATGATACAGCGTCAAGTCCTAGTAATCTTAAAGCAGCAACTGTTTGACCAGCAGTTTGTCCAGTGTAACAATAAACTACAATAGTTTTGTCAGTAGGTAATGTACCGAATTGTTCAGCCATATCATTACCCCAAGGAATATTTGTAGCTCCTTCTATATGTCCAGCAGCAAAATCTTCAGCACTTCTGATAGAAAGGAATACTATTGTATCATCACCAGTATCAACAGCTTTTTTTGCATTATCTTCACTGATTTTATAGTTCTTGAATTGAGTTTCTTTAACATCAGCTAAACCTGCGTAGTATTCTTTGATAGCTTTTTCGATATCTGCATCAATAGATAATGCTTCAACTTCAGGAAATTCAGTAACTGTAGTTTCAGTTACATCTTCATAACCTTCAACTTTAGAAATTCCTAACATCCATCCTAAGTTAACTGATTTTGCATCAAAACCTGCCATGTTTAATAAAGCAACAGTTTGTCCAGCAGTTTGACCTGTGTAACAATAAACCATTATTGTTTTATCACTAGGAAGTTTGTCAAGATTATCACTAATTGCAGTTCCCCATGGGGCATTTACTGCACCAGTAATATGACCAGCAGCATAATCTTCAGCAGTTCTGATATCTAATACAAAAATATCTTCACCAGCTTGAACTTTTTCGATGAACTTAGCTTGATTTATTTTGTAAATGTCTTCTGGCATGCTTGTAAAGTAGTCGTTTACAGCCACTTCTATTGCTGATTTTTCAACTTCTTTAGTAGTGTCATCAGTTGTAGCTTCTGAGTTAGTAGTGTTGTTTTTAGCATCGTTTGTAGTTGTATTTTTGTTACCACAAGCAGCTAATGAAAATGTAAGTACTAATGCTAATATTACGGATAAAAGTTTAGTTCTTTTCATTTTATATCCCCCTTAAAGATATTAATTGTGTTATTTTTTTCACATTTATATTATACCAAGTAATTTATGTGTTTCATAAAGCAAAAATGTTATATTACATTAAAAAAACTAATAGAGTAATTTTGGATGCAATAATTATAAATTGCGAAGAAGTCGAAATTTATAGTGACAAGTTACAAGTGATAAGTGATAAGTTCATGATACCTTTCGTAAACGAAAGCTTTTAATTAAACAAAAGATAAAAAGATTACTTTTGCGTTAGCAAAAGCACATTATTCCATCATTAACTTGTCACTTGTAACTTATCACTTGTAACTGAGTTGTTTCGCTTTTTATTTCAAGCGCGAACTCTATTTTAGATATTAACACCGCCTAAAACTTAATCAAAATAAAAAGCAGACATATATGCCTGCTTTAATGCTAAGAATTATCTTGCTCATTTGATTCAATTTTATTCTCTACTGGTGTTTGGACTGGTAATGATTCATCAGAAGACCATTCAACCCATGCTCCGTCATAAAGTTTTAAATTTTCATAACCTGCATTATATAACGCAAGATATGTTTGAGCACCTCTTATAGAGGTTTTACAATACATCATTACTGTATTGTCTGGAGTAATATCATTTTCAAGATACAATATTTTTAAATCTTGAATTGACTTATAAGTTCCATCAATATAATTGTTTTCTGCATAATCGATTAGTACTGAACTTGGAATTGTTCCAGCGTTGAATTCATCTAAAGACCTAGTATCAAGTATAACAACATTATCACTAGGATCATTAATTTGAGCCTTAACATCATCTAAAGTAGCAATCATGTTTTGATTTTTTTCTTTTGCTGTATAATTTGATTTAGTTATAGCTGTTTTTTCAGAAGTAATTTCAGCACCTGCTTTTCTTAAAGCTTCCAAGCCGCCGCTAACCACTTTTACATTTTCATGTCCATAAACTCTCATTGACCACCAAAGTCTTGCAGAATCCATATTATCATTTGTATCATAAATGATAACAGTTGAATCGTTAGAAATTCCCGTTGAATTCATAACTTTTTCAAATTGATCTTTGTTTGCCAACATGTTTGTAAAAGGATCATTTTTTACAATATCTATTCTAGCAATATTTACAGAACCTTTAACATGTTCTTTAGAATATGGAACAGATTTTTGAGTGTCTACAATTACAACGTTATCACCTTTTATTAGTTCAATAGCAGCTTTAGCGTCAATTATGTATTCACCTTTTTGAGAGGCTGTAGAACATCCTGTAAAAGTAAACACTAAAATAGAGATTAAAACGATAGATAGAAACTTTGATAGATATTTCATAAACTATCTCCTTCCTTCTTTAAATCTAATATTTTTGAATTGAGTTTGTTAATATTTATACAATATCTCTAGTTTTATTATACTTTATAATGAAATGCTTTTGATATAAAAAATACTTATAGTACATTTAATTATCAAATAAGAATTTTATGCTTACGTATATGCTAGGAAATAACTATTTAATAATTGTTTAATAAGAACTTTAACATGTTGATTTGCATTTTATTGATGATATAATTTGTAGTAAAGGAGTGGTCATATTGCAAGTACGTAAATTGGAAAATATGTTTATACTTATTTACATAACTATATATTCCTATGTTAATGTATTATTTTTAGAAAAATATCCATTCATTCATTCTGATGAGGTTTGGCTAGCGGGTTTAACAAGAAATATGATGGAAAATAAAAGCTTTTCAGTTACTGAAAGTTTTTTTGATTTGTATCCTAGAGCACCTCATGCAATAAAGATGTTTTTTCATGGCTTTCAAATGATCTTTATAAAACTTTTTGGATATAATATATTTAGTGTAAGGCTTATGTCTCATATATTTGGAATAATATCTTTATTGTTATTTTATAAATTATGTTTATTAATATTTAAATCTAGTAAGATATCTATAGCTTTAACAATTTTAATGAGTTTAGATAGTCAATTTATATATGCATCTCATTTTGGTAGGAATGAAATACTAATATTTCTTATGATCATTGTATCCTTATTTTATTTTTTTAATAACATAGAATCTTTAAATTATAAACATGATATAGTAGCTGGGATTTTGACGGGGATTTCTATAGGATTTCATCCCAATGCTTTTATGATTTTTATTTCAATGATTTTTGTTTATTTATTTTATATATTTATAAGAAAGAAGAAAACAATAAAGAATTTAATTCTTTATTTTGCCATTGTAAGTATTTTTGGCATTATTTTTATTTTAGTAAGTTTAAAATTTAATATTAATTTTTTTAGAGATTATTTTGAGTATGGAAAGCAATTTGGAGTTAACTACCCAATTGAATCAAAGATAAATCAGATTAAGTTTTTTTATATAAAATTATTTTATGGTATAAGTGGGACTTATTATACTCCTGATATCAAATTTCAACTCATATTGTTTTCAATTGCGTTTTTTACATCAATATTAAAGTTAATATTTATTGAAACTGATAATGAGAATTTTATTTCTCCTATAATTTTGTTTGTGCTAGGCATAAATATGGGGATTATTTTAATTGGTAGGTTCAATCAAACAAGTGTGATATTTATATTTCCTTTTCTTTATATATTAATATACTATTGCATTAAAAGTTCAAATTTTAAACTAAATATATTAATATTTTTGGTTTTATCGTCAATTCTAGGTTATCAAAGTTATAAAAATATTGTTTATTATAAAGATAATAACTACGAAAGTTATTTAACTGAAATATCAACAGTAGTACCTAATAATGCAGAAGTTTTAGGAAATCTTAATAGCGAATTTTATTTTGATAATAAAGTGTTTCATGATTATAGAAATTTAGGCTATCTAAAAGAAGCAAATAAGAGCTTTGAAGAATACATAACAGAGAATAAAATACAATATATAATTTATCCTGAAGAAATGGATTTTATTTATGAAAAAAGACCAAAATGGAATGGTTTATATGGTAATGTAGCATATTACTATGAAGATATGCAGAATTTTTTTGAGCACAGATGTGAACTCCTCCATGAGTTTAGTGATAAAGTGTATGGAATGAGAATAGTAAGATATATTAATACTAAAGATTGGAATATAAAGATTTATAAAGTAGTACGTTAAGGAGTTGACAGTTGACAGTGAAAGGTCTCCAATACTGTACACTGTTAACTGTCAACTAAACTATCATTTTTTATTTCATTATATATATCATTATAAATTTCTGAAAATTCTTTAGAGGTTACATCTCTAGGTCTTTTTAATGTGTTATTAATTATTTTTTTTAAACTATTAGGGGCATTCCCCATTACCATTATTTTATTAGAAAGAAGAATTGATTCTTGAATATCATGAGTTACAAAAATAATTGTGGTTTTTGTTTTATCCCAGATATCCAATAATAATTCTTGTAGTGCTGTTCTATTTTGTGCATCTAGACTTGCAAAGGGTTCATCCATTAATAAAATTAAAGGTTTTAGAGCTAATGCTCTAGCTATAGAAGCACGTTGCTTCATGCCACCTGATAACTCGCTTGGATAATAGTTGAAAAATTTATCTAAACCAACCATACTTAAATACTTCATTGCGATTTCTTCACGCTCTGTACGTGAATTCCCAATCTTATTCATGTTTAAAGGAAAAGTTATGTTTTGTATGATAGTTTTCCAAGGAAAAAGTTGATTAAAATCTTGAAATATGATTAATCTATTTAAGTCAGGATTTTTTATAATTTTATTATCTAAATAAATTTCACCCATTGTTTGTTTTTCTAAAGAAGCTAAAATTTTAAGTAAAGTAGATTTTCCACATCCTGAGCTACCTACTATGCAAAAGATATCCCTATTATTTATGTCAAAATTCAATCCTTCTAATACTATAGTCTTTTTTTTGTTTTTTTCATAAGTTTTGCTTATATTACTAACTGATAACATTGTTACTTAAACCCCATCTACTAAGTGTATTTTTTTCTAATTTAACAAATATTAAATTTTCAACTAATATGCCAATTGATATTATTACTATTAATCCAGCATACAATCCTGCAGTATCCATAAAAACTCTTTTCTTAAATATAAACCATCCAAGTCCACCTTTATTATCAATGGCTCCAAAGATCATTTCAGCGCTAATTAAAGCTCTCCATGAACGAGCCCATCCAATTTTTAAACCGGATATTATATACGGAAGAGATGCAGGCATTAATATATGTGCTATTATCTGTACAAAATTCAGCTGATAATTCTCTCCGAGTTGAATATAAATTTTGGGTATTGATTTGAAACCTGAATTTAAATTAACTACCATTGGCCAGAGAACTGAATGTACAATAATAAATATCACAGAAGATTCTCCGGTACCTAACCATAAAATAATAAGAGGAAGCAAAGCTATACCAGGTAAAGGATGAGCAATTGAAATCAATGAAGATATAAAGCTATCAAAAAATTTTGAATATGCACTAAGGGCTGCTAGTATTAGTGCAAGGATAATTCCAATGAATAAACCTTTACCTATAATTACTAAAGAATATATTGTTTCTTTTAATAGATCTCCATATACTAGAGAGGTGTAGATTGATTCCAATATACTCTTAATTGAAGGAAATAAAAGTGGGGAAAACACCTTAGATAAATAAATGCTTTCCCATACTCCCATTAATAATATAATCAAGGCTATTTTTTTTATTTTGTATAACAATTTTTTATTTTTCATATTTAACATTATCCCATAAAATATCACTATTAGATTGAAACTTTTTACTTATGTAATTATTTTTTAGCATAAAATCAGCAAACTCGTCGATTCCTTTTACTTCAGAATTATATTCATTACCTTCCCAACTCAAATACTTTAAAAGTTCTTTCTCAGGGATATTATATATAGGAGACAAGATTTTTACAGCATCTTCTCTATTGTTTTCAATGTAAGAAATAGCTTCATTTAAAGATTCAATAAATGTATTATATAAGTCAGCATTCTTATTATGGAAATCTTCAGTAGTCACACCAACAATAAACGTAAAATCTTTGCCAAAAGCTTCTTTACCAGAAATAACTGAATGCAAATCTGGATTCTCTAATTCTTTGAAAATATATGGTGGTGATGTAAAATGTGCAGTAATATCAGTATTTGATAATAGTGCGCTCATTCCATCAGGATGAGACATGGTAACTAATTGATTATCAAATTTATGTGAATCTCCTAATTGTCTTTCGCTTGCCATTGATAGAAGTATATGTTGAATACTACCAGGTTGAGGAAGGGCAATTTTGTCAGAAGGTTGAATATCACTTAATAAATTTATATTTGATTTATTTGTAACCAATCCAAGGGGACTGGAGGATAATCCAGTTGCAATTTTCCAAGACATGCCTTTATCCCATCCAATTAAAAATGGAGGAATAGCCATAAAACCTATATCCAGTTTATTTGCTAGCATAGATTCTCTAATAGCTGCGGTATTTGCTAATTGACTCCATTCAACAGTAATTTCAGGGAGTTTATTTTCTAAAATTTTATTTGCTTTCATTATTTGAATTGGTGCATAAGCTAATCCGTATTGCTCTGCAATTTTTATTGTTTTGTTATTAGAAGAATTTTTTTTGCTACAACTTGTGAAAAGCATTGATTCAGTCACTAAAACTAGGACTAGAATTAATATTAAGATTTTTTTCGATTTTTTATACAAATTAGTCACCTACTTATAATAATTTGTGGAATAGTTATTAAAATTGATTATTAAATTTTTGTTTTTATTGTCTAGAATTTTAATGTTGTCGAAAACATTTTTGATTTTTGTGTTCAAATCTGAAGGAGATTCACCACTTATAACTGCATACCCAATACGTTGAGTTGCATTTGTTATAGGTTCTATTTTACTTCCTTCAGATATACTATAATTACAATCAATAACTCCGGGCAACTTATTGATTGATTCTGATTTCGTGATATAGGATACAGTACCGGAATCAGAAAATAATAATTGAACAGATGATAATTTCAAATTATTGTCCAAGGAGTATTTTTTTAATTTATCTTCATTAATAGTTTTACCCAAAGAGGAGTCTATTAATAATTGCAAAATATCTATTCCTGTTAAATAGGGTATAGATATATCTTCGTAAGCGCCTCCTAATCTACAAGCTATCTCATTTACTTTTATTCCTTCATTACCGATTAGCATTTGAAAATATATCGGGCCATTTTCAATTTTAAATGATTTAACAATTTTATTAGAGATAGATAATATTTCCTCATTATATCTTTTAAAGTATTTTGATGGAAAATTATGAGCAGTACAAATACCTATATTAGGATAGTTGCAATATGTAACTCTATCAGTAACGGTTAATATGTAGGGGGTACCATTACAAACCCAACCACTTACAGTTATCTCATCGCTAGGATAATACTCTTCTACTAAAATCTCATTTACTCTAGAAAAGGATAAAACATTTGAAAAATTTTTCTTTATATCATCGTATGAATCAAGCTTTAAGACACCACGTTGGCCTTGGCTATCTAGAGGTTTAATTACTAATGGTGTTCTTAGATGCGAAATTTGATCTAAATTAAATGTTTCATCTATTACTACAAACTCATTTGTAGGTATATTATTATCAACAAACAATTCCTTCATATACTTTTTATTTGTTACGTTTCTTGCACCAGAGACAGATAAAGCAAAAGGAATTTTTGTTGCTTTAGCTACTTTAGCTGCAGTAAAGACTGGCTGGTCTGTACCAGCAGTAACAACAGCATCTATGTTGTACTTTTTAGCTAAAGATATATTTGCTTCAATATCAAATGTACTTGTTAAACTTTTTATATCACATAAAGCTTTTCCTGGTGCATCATCATAATAATCAGAAACAATTACAGTATGACCTAATGATTTTATTTTTTTGATTAAATTTAATTGGCAATTTCCACCGCCTAAAACTAAAAATTTCATAGTTTTACTCCTTTATAAATAAATATGCTTTACTTTATATTGAGGTTTTTTATTTTTTATGAACTTTGATAGTTTTGAATAATAAATAATAATTTTCAAAAACAACAAAAGAGATTTTCGAAAACTATAGTTACTTTTACCATGTTTTCTTTTGTCATGCAATACATGTATATTAGCAATATTTTTTGTGTGTCTTAAAATTAGTGCAGATATATATACAAAAGAAGCCTTGTTTAAAGAGATTTTGTGGGCTAAATCTTTTTTTAGGATTCTAAATGAAGTGATTTTAATGTTTTTAGGTTTACCGCAAATAAAATTAAAAAGAAAATTATTTAATCTTGAACCAATATTTTTTATTTTTGTATGTTGTTTTTTTAAGGGTACACCATATACGACATCATATCCTTCTAAAATTTTAGAAACGAGTTTTCCTATTTCTTCAGGAGGATTCTGAAGATCATCATCTAATGTTACTATATAGTCTGATTTGGCATAATTAAAACCACAAATTAATGCATTTTGCTGTCCGAAATTACCATTTAAAGATATTATTTTAATGTTTGCATTTTTAAATTGTATCTTCTTTAAAATACTAAAACTATTATCTGTGCTTCCATCATCAATAAAAATTATTTCATGAGTATGTGAAAGTTTTTCTAAAGATTTTACCAATCGAATACTTAACTCTTCTAAAGTACTTGAGCTATTATAAACAGGTATTATAGCCGATATAGAATCTAGCATTACTAAAACTCCTTTAATATTTCCACTAATTTTTCACCGATAAATTCAATTTCAATCTTTGTTAAGTCAGGATAGATTGGAAGTCGTAAGATTGAATCCCAAATATCATCTGTATTAGGAAGATCATATTTATTAAAACCATATTTTTTACCCATAACTGATGTGTGAAGAGGAACATAATGTGGAATCGAAGTTATTCCATAAGTTTGTAATTTGGTTTTGAGCAAATCTCTTCTTTTTTTATCATGCAATATTATATAGAATAGATGATAATTAGGTGTATTATATTCAGGTATATATGTTATTTTTTTTATGGTTCCATTCTTAACAAAAGGTAACAAAATAGCATGGTAATAATCGTGAATTATTTTTCTTTTTTCTAAAATATCATCTAAACTTTCTAATTGAGAATATAAAATTGCCATTAGAACGTCTGATGGCACATAACTTGAGCCAGTCATGCACCAACAATATTTATCAATATCTCCTCGTACAAAACTCTTTCTATTTGTACCTTTTTGACGAATTATTTCAGCGTTTTCAATAACAATCTTTTTTTTAGTATTTATTAATAGAGAGCCACCCTCGCCACAAGAATAATTTTTTGTGGAATGGTAGCTGTAACATGAAAATTCTCCTAGCGTACCTAAAGGTTTATCTTTATAATAGGAATTGACAGCTTGAGCTGCATCTTCAATTATTAACGTGTTATTTTTTTTTGCGAGTTTTTTTAATTCATCCATATTGCAGGAAATACCGGCATAATGAACAGGAACAATTGCTTTAGTTTTAGAAGATAATTTATTTTTAACATCCTGTAAGTCTATACAGAGTGTTTTAGGATTTATATCAACAAAAACTGGTTCTGCGCCAAACAACATGAAAGCATTAGCTGTTGAAGGAAAAGTAAAAGAAGGAATGATAACCTGGTCTCCTGGTTTTATTCCTATTAATAAAGCAGCCATTTCCAAAGCATGGGTAGCAGAAGTTGTCATAAATAATTTGTTTATATCAAATCTATTTTCTAAATAATTAGTTACTAAGTTAGTATAGTAGCCATCACCTGATAAGGAATCTATTTCTAAAGCTTTTTGGATATATTGAAGTTCGTTATCAGAGTGAAAAGGTTTATTAAATTTTATATTCAAGATAATCACCTGTAATAAAAATTTGGTTTATTAATTTTAACATAATTTGATATTTAACCCTATTGTAGGGTAAAATATAATTAAAAATATCAGAAAGTAGGCGAAACTATTGAAAAACATTGATTGTATAGGCGATATGTGCCCAGTACCCATTATCAAAATTCAGAAAGCCCTAAAAACTTCTAAAAAAGGTGATGAAATCATCTTGACAACAGATCATAGTTGTACTGTTGAAGAAGTTTTAAGCTTGCTTAAAAATAAAAATTATGATATTTGTGTTGATGAAGTCATGAATGGTATATGGGAAATAACTGTAATTGTTAAATAAATTAGCAAAAACTTTTTTTTCCTACTTTTTGAAAGTAATCAATAAATTCTTCTATTGCATGAGAAGTGTACTGATTTCTTTTGTTAATTATATAAATATCATAAGTTAATGAAAAATTGTTAATTTTAATTTCTTTTAATTGTTTAGTATATAATTCTTTTTTTACAGATATGTATGGTAAGAAAGCTACGCCATATCCATTCAAAATAGAAGATTTTACTGATTCAGTTGAGTCTAGGGTAAAAAGTATATTTAAATCTTTTGAACTTAAACCATAATGTTTGAAATTACTATTTAACGTATTAGTAAGATTTAATCTATCATTAAGTAATATAAGAGGATAATCCAAAAGATGATTTGATTCGATTTCATCTGGTATTTTAAAATCTTGTGATGATACGAGAACCAGATTATCAGTTGTGGCTTTATAGTATGATAAAGAATTATCTAGAGGTTTATGATAAATAAATCCAATATCACATATATTATTTAAAACATTTTGTTCTACAGTATCAGAAAAGTTAGATGTTAGTTTATAGTCATGATAGGGAAATTTCTTTTTCATGCTATATAACGTACATGGTAGAGCATACGTAGAAACAGCATAACAGGAATCTATTCTAATTACATTGTTATTCTTATCAATATCATTCAAATCTTCCACCATCTTATCAAAAGTTCTCATTATATTTTCTGAGTATTTTTTTACTATTTCGCCTTCACGTGTTAGCTCAACACCTTTATTGCTTCTTTTTAGTAATTTATAACCAAGACTTTCTTCAAGTCTTTGAATTTGTTGGCTTAACGCAGATTGAGAGATATGTGAAATAGTGGCTACTTTTGAGATACTTTTTGCTTTAGCTACTTCACTGAAATACTTAAAACATTCTATATGCATAAACTGCTCCTCCTTATTTATTTATACATAATAATACATAGAGAAAATTTGTTAGAATTATAACAATCCCGTATGTTTTATTATATCATAGTATTTGCCATAAGAATATCTAATGGCAAAAAAGCTGCTATTAGTTATTTTTATATAGCATAATCATATTAAATGATTAAAGTTATCTTATGTATGATAGTATTAAATTATGATATTGTTAAATATATATCGAACAAGGAGGACGATATTATGGCAGAAACAAATACTGGTTCTATTAGAAGATCAACATCCTCTAGAGCTAGAACTAGAAAGCCAAAGAAAAATCAAATACCTGTCGGAATAGGTGTTTTAGTAGCTGTAACCGTTTTTGGTATATTTTTATCTACTATTTCAGCTAAACTAAGCTTATTTTGGATGATTGGAATTTGTTTTGGTTTTATATTACAAAAATCAAGATTTTGTTTTACAGCATCTTTAAGAGATCCTTACCTTACTGGAGGTACAACTTTAACTAGGGCTGTATTAATTGCATTTGCTATAACTTCTATTGGGTTTACTGCAATCAAGTATGGTGCTTTTTCAAAAGGATTACCGATTCCTGGACAAGGATATGTAGTACCAATTAGTATAGCCACAGCAGTAGGAGCATTTATATTTGGTATAGGTATGGTTATAGCCGGTGGATGTGCATCAGGAACTCTAATGAGAGTTGGAGAAGGATTTATGATGCAGATTTTATCTCTATTATTCTTTGTGATTGGTTCTTTATGGGGAGCGCATGATTTTGGATGGTGGAAATTGAATTTCATGTTAAAAGGAAAGGCTGTTTTTCTACCTGATGTATTTGGGTGGTTCGGAGCAATAGTTATCCAATTACTACTCATTGCAGCTTTATTTATTTTTGCTGACAAATGGGAAAATAGAAAAAATGAAGAAAATTAATTGAATATAAAATAAGAGGAGGAAATAAAAATGAAAGAAGTAATGTTAGATTGTTTAGGAGAAGCTTGTCCAGTACCTTTGGTGAAAGCTCAAAATAAATTAAAAGAAATGGAAGTTGGAGATTTATTAATCGTTCAAATAGATCATAGTTGTGCTATGAAAAATGTACCAGAGTGGGCAAGAAAAGATGGGCATAATGTTGAAATTGATGAAGTAGATGATGGTGAATGGGAAGTTGTTATAGAAAAAGCAAAATAAATAAAATTCACAGATAAAATAATATTGAGGAGGAAATGAAAATGAAAGAAGTAATGTTAGATTGTTTAGGAGAAGCTTGTCCAGTACCTTTGGTGAAAGCTCAGAATAAATTAAAAGAGATGGAAGTTGGAGATTTATTAATCGTTCAAATAGATCATAGTTGTGCTATGAAAAATGTACCAGAATGGGCAAGAAAAGATGGGCATAATGTTGAAATTGATGAAGTAGATGACGGCGAATGGGAAGTTGTTATAGAAAAAGCAAAATAAATCTAAGGAGGTAGAACCATGGATATTCGAAAGAATAAGTTCTATAAAAAATGGTTCAAAAGTGCTTGGACATATGTGACTGGAGCAATTTTACTATCAGTATTTCAGATTGTTACTTTAGCAACTACAGGTAACCCATGGGGAGTATCAGGTACATTTGCAAATTGGGGTGCTTGGCTATATAGAGCAGTTGGTGGAAATGTTGATAAATGGTACTATTTTAGTAGTAAAGGTGCACAAGCTACATTAAACAATGGGTTCTTTAATGATCCAGGCTCTATGAGAAATTTAGGTATTATATTTGGTGCATTATTTGCAACTTTAATGGCATCACAATTTAAAATAAAGAAGATAAAATCAAAGAAACAAATTATAGCAGCCTGCCTTGGAGGATTACTGATGGGATATGGAGCTAGAATTGGTTTTGGATGTAATATCGGAGCATTGTATAGTGGAATTTCATCGCTTTCTTTATCAGGATGGGTATATGCACTATTCTTATTCTTCGGTGCTGTTGTAGGAAGCAAGCTTTTAGTTAAATACTTTATGTAGTAGGAGGCAATTATGCAAAAAAGAGTAGAGAAATATGATGTTGTTATAATAGGTGGAGGAGCTGGCGGTCTTACAGCTGGTATATACTGTGGAAGAGCTAGACTTAAGACTTTATTAATAGAAAAATCTTTAGTTGGCGGACTTGCAACTTACACGAATGAAATAGAAAATTATCCTGGATTCCCTGAAGGAACTACTGGATTAGATTTAATGAATTTATTTCATAAACAAGCAAAGAAATTTGGAGTAAAATTTAAATTGACAGATGTTAAAAATGTTGATTTAGAGGGTGAAACAAAAATAGTTGAAACTTTTAGAAATAGATATGAAGCAAAAGTTGTAATTATTGCCTCTGGTGGTAGACCAAGAATAACAGGTGCTAATGGTGAAGAAAATTATCTTTTTGACAAAGGAATTTCTTTCTGTGCTACTTGTGATGCTGCTGCAAATACGGATAAAGATGTTATGATTATTGGTAGTGGAGATGCTGCTATAGAAGAAGGTATGTTCTTAACTAAATTTGCAAGAAAAGTTTATGTATCTGTAATGCATGATACTGGAAAAATGGATTGTAACGAAATTGCAAAAGCAGAAGCACTTCAAAATCCTAAAATGGAGTTTATATGGAATACTGTAGTTGACGAGTTTAAAGGTGATGGTCATTTAGATGAAGTAGTACTTAAAAACCTTAAAACTGAAGAAAAAATACCTGTAAAGGTTGATACATGTTTTGAATTTATAGGATATATTCCTAATACTGAAATCTTTAAAGATCAAGTTAATATGGATAGAAGAGGTTATGTTCTTTCTAATGAAAACATGGAAACTAATATTGAAGGTGTTTATGTTGTTGGTGATGTAAGAGATAAATTCTTAAAACAAGTAGCTACTGCAGTAGGCGATGGTGCTATAGCAGGATTTGCTACAGAAAAGTATATTGCTGAAAGTGAAGCATTCCATAATCAAATATTAGGTTCAGATGTGCCGAACATAGTTTATGTATACAATGCAGTTGATGCTGATAGTAGAGATAAATTATCTATATTCGAAAAGATAGAAAATGAAAATAAAGATAATTTAAAAGTAACTAGAGTAGATGTATATAAATCAAAAGGATTAGCTAACAGATTAGGAATAGAAAAATTCCCAACTGTAGCTATAGTAAAAGATAAAAAAATTGTAGCACAAATAAGTGAAAATATAACTGAAGAAACTGTACTTTCTTCGCTATAATACCTCTAAAAATGAGAGCTTACACAGCTCTCATTTTATTTTACCTTTCCTGTTTCAGTTAATTCTGATGGATGTACTACCATACATTCATTTTCAGACAAACTTCTAACTTGAACTAAATCTCTTTTATCGTTAATATCTTCAAGCCATACACTAGTATTGTTAAAAATTACTTCAATATTGGAATTCGCTTTCATAATGTCTCTAGCTCTATCTAAAGATAACATTTCAAAACCTCCTTACATATAGTATTTAATGTAATTTAGCAAATTATACGATTTAACTTTGTTTCTTTATTTATTGTAAAACTAGTGAAAATTTTCATAAAGTTAAAGTATAAGGACAAAATAGAGTAGTTTAAAATAAAAAAGCTCTAATAATCAAGAATTATTTAATTATTAGAGCTTTTGTTTTTTTTGCATAAAACTAAATAAGGGAAATATATTTATTATATGATGCCATTGAAATAAAAGACGAAATAGATTAGTTAAGAGTTAAAAGTTAAGAGTGAAGAGTTAATGATGATTTTCTTGCACAAAATCTTTAACTAAGCCTTTGTTAGCTTCGCTAACCGAGATAAGGAACTTTTGCTGGTGCAAAAGGAAGTTATTTTATATTTTGTAAAATTAAAAGCTTTCGCTTGAGAAAGGTGTCCACAACTCTTAACTTTTAACTCTTAACTATAAATTGCGAAGCGTTTTTCTTCGCAATTTATAATTAAAACGACATAACTTAATATTACATAATATATTTTAAAGTAATTTATTTGGGGGTACATATGATTAATGTAATTTGGTTTTTTATAATAGTAATAGGGGTAGTTTTTGGACTAGCTACTGGAAAAGGGGAAATTTTATCAAAATCAATAATAAATTCAACAGAAGATTCCGTTACGCTTATAATAGGACTCATAGGATTAATGTGTTTATGGAGTGGAGTAATGAAAATTGCTCAAAAGAGTGGAATAACTGATAAATTATCAAAAGTATTAAGTCCTATATTAAAGCTTTTATTTAAAAGCGCAACACCTGAAGCTATGGGAAGTATTTTGATGAATTTAACTTCAAATATGATGGGCCTTTCTAACGCTGCTACTCCTTTTGGAGTAAAAGCTATGGAAGAATTACAAAAAGGAAATAAGGATAAAGAGACTGCTACAAATGATATGGCTTTATTTTTAGTGATGAATGCTGCATGTATACAAATAATACCTACTTCTGTAATTTCAATGAGAGCTGCATGCGGTTCAACTAATCCAGCAATTATAGTAATTCCTGCTACAATAGCTACTGGTATAGCCGCAGTTATGGGAATACTTTATTGTAAAGTATTAGAAAGATTCTTTTAGAAATTGATAAATCACTTTTTTAATGGAGGAAATAAATTTGAAATATTTTATAATTTCAATTATCCCAATATTGGTTGTTTCTATAGTAATTTATGGAGGGATAAAAGGAGTAAAGGTGTATGAATGCTTTGTAGATGGAGCAAAGGAAGGATTAACTTTATGTTTTAATATATATCCATATTTGCTAGCAATGTTAGTAGCTGTTGGTATTTTTAGAGAATCTGGAGCATTAGCATATTTGATTGATATAATGAAGCCTGTAGTAAAAATTATTGGTCTACCACCAGAGCTTGTACCTCTTGTGATGATAAAGCCGCTTTCAGGTAGTGGAGCACAGGGTATTTTTGTTTCGATTTTGAAAGAGTATGGAGCAGATACATATATAGGTTTATTAGCATCTATTATAATAGGAACTACTGAAACCATATTTTATACCTTAACAGTTTACTTTGGAGCTGTTAATATAAAAAGAATTCGACATACATTGTGGGCAGCTATTCTTGCAGATTTAACAGCAATCATTGCTGCAATCACTATCTCTAACTTAATGTTCAAATAAAGTTATTTGAATATCTAAAAAAGTTGTCTCTCAAATAATAGAGAGACAACTCTATATTAAACTCCTATTTTGTGGTTATATCATTTTATAATCCTAAAATACGTTTACTGATAATTAAAACTAAACCTAATATAACAAAGGTTAATCCGATTATTTTATTCATAGCTTGTTCATCTGCTTTATTAGCAAATAGTGCAGCACCTCTTGCTCCAATTATTGAGAATGAACCAGCTAAAAGTATTTCAAAGACGGGAATCGATGACATATGGATAAAGTGGCCTACTGAACCTGAAAGAGCAGTAAATGTCATTATTAAAACACTTGTACCTATGGCAGTCTTGATTTCGAATCCTAGAATTTTTGATAAGATTAGTAGAATCATAATCCCACCACCTGCACCAACAATACCACAAATTATACCAATAAGTAATCCAAATATAATTGATGAGAATGTTTTTTCCTCTCTGAAAAAGGAGAGAAATTTACATGTTTTATCTACGGTAGTTTCTTCATTTGTTAAAGAGTTTGAGTGTTTCCTTAAGAATTTGATACCCATTATTAATGTAATGATTCCGGAAGCACCGCCAAGTGTGTTTGATGACATCAAAGATGACAGGTAACTTCCAAATTGAGCACCAATTACTGCACACACCGCCATAGCTAAACCATTTTTTAAATCGATATTTTTATGCTTTGCGTAGGTAGCTGAGGAAACGGAAGATGCAAACACATCAGTAGCTAAGCTAATTGATATAGCTATATATGAGTCATAACCTAAAAATGTAACTAAGAATGGTGTTACAATAACGGCAGCAGAAGCGCCAACCAATCCTGTAACCACTCCAGCACCGATTCCTGCGATACTAATTATTATAAAACTGAATATGTTCATTTAATCCACTAAGCCCTTTCTATTATTGATATCATAAAGATTATCTTTTATTTTATTCATAACTTTTTTTAAAATTTCTTTTTCGTCTTCTTCAATCCCATAGAATAAGTGTGATAAGAACTTATTATTAAATTGGGATAATTTTTCTGAGATTGGTAGGGCCTTAGCAGTGATAAAAAGGCGTGTAATACGCTTGTCATTACTATCAGTTTTTGTTGTTAGGTATCCCTTGAAAGATAAATCTTCTAAAGAACGTGATATAAGCCCTTTAGAAATTTGACAATACTGAACAATTTCTTTTGCTGTATTCAAGCTTGGATTCCTGATTAAAAAGCTTAAGATTATAATTTCACTTAGGTTTAGTTCATATTCTTTTAATTTATTACTCATATAATTGTTATATATTTGTTTGAAATTATATAAATCAATTAAAATTCTTTGTTCCATTTAAAAATCCCTTTCTATTAGTTTACTTGTAAATTAATTATATATTAGAATGGTTTACAAGTAAACTAATAATCCATTAATATTTTATTAATGAAATATTAATTTTAATAAATATACAAATAAATTTATTATTATAACAAAATCATTGAACATAAGTTATGGTTATGATATTATAATTCAAAAGAAACAACTACAAAGGAAGTGCAGACAATGATAAAAGTAAGAATACCTGCAACCACAGCCAATATGGGTCCGGGCTTCGACACCTTTGGTATGGCTCTAGAGTTTTATAATGAGATTGAATTCATAGAAATTGAAGAAGGCTTTGAGTTTTATATTGAGGGAAATGATACTGATATTCCTATAGAGGAGAATTTGATAATAAATAGTTTATTAAAAGTATTAAAAAAGCATAACTATAATATAAAAGGATTTAAAATAAATATATCCAAATGTGACATCCCTTTATCTAGAGGAATGGGAAGTAGTTCTTCTTGTATTATAGGCGCGCTTTTAGCTGCAAATGCATTGTTAGGAAATAAACTTTCAAAAGAAGACATTATTAATGAAGCAACAGAAATTGAAGGCCATCCCGATAACGTTGTTCCTGCGTACTTAGGGGGAATGCTTATATCTACAATGAATGAGGGGCAAGTAGTCTATTCTTCAGTTCATGTTCCTGAAAGTTTAAGAATGATAGTTATGATTCCAAATTTTAAGACTAATACAGAAGAAGCTAGAGAAGTTTTGCCTGCTAGCTATAGCATTGAAGATTGTATATTTAATATATCTAGAGCGGCTGTATTAGTGAATGTTTTAAATAATAATGAATTAGACAAGCTTAGAGTTGCTATGCAAGATAAAATACATCAAGATTATCGAAAAAAATTAATTAATAATTCTGATGCAGTATTTCATAAATCTCAAGAACTAGGTGCATTAGCAGAGTTTGTAAGTGGTTCGGGATCAACATTAATGTCAATTATTCATAAAGATAATATAGAGTTTGTAAATAAAATGAAAGAATTTTTAAGCCAGTTAGATGATGAATGGAAAATTCATTTATTGAAGCCTGATTTTGAAGGTGCAATATTATTATCGTAAATATTTAATGAGTAAAAAAGAGTAGAAATAAAATCTACTCTTTTTTGATGCGATTAATTAAAGAAAAACTATATGGTTAAACTTTATATAAATTTTGAATTAAACTTCTTTTTAAATAATACGATCATGGTTACGGCTTCAAAAATCCATTGAATAGCGGTAATCCACCATACAAATACTACGGAAAATTTCATTATAACAATAAAGTAGTACATCAAAGGTAATCTTATTATCCAGCTTGATATAAATGAAATTGCAAATGGAGTTTTTGTGTCTCCAGCACCTTTTAGAGCTCCTCCTAATATCATAGAAATTGCTATAGGAATTTGCTCAAGTGCGGCTATTTTTAAGCACTGAATACCTAAGTATATAACATCAATTTCTTCTTTAGTTATAAACAAACTTATAAAGAAGTTTGGAATAACAAAAAACAACAAAGCACAAAACGCCATTAAAATACTACCTAAAGTAACACAAGTATAAGCATATTCTTTAGCTTCTGTATATTTTTCCTCACCAATTTTCTGTCCTACCAAAGTAGTTGCAGCAATAGCAAAACCCCAACCTGGCATGAAAGATAAAGATTCTATTGTAGTTGTTATTTGATTAGCTGCAAAAGCAACTTCACCAATTCGCATTATCATAAAAACACAAAGTAAACGACTTATGTCAACGGAAGCTTCTTGAAGTGAAGAAGGTATTGCAAGTTTTACAACTTTTTTTGCATCTTGTAAAGTATAATGTCTAATTAAAGAAGGTCTTAGTTTTATTTCTGATTTCTTAAATAAGTAAATAGCAGAGAAGATAAAGCCAGTTGTATGTGCAATTGCTGTAGCTATTGCGGCTCCTGTTATTCCCATCTCGGGGAAAATCCAAATACCGAAGATAAGTAAGGCATCTAAACTTAAATTAATAACATTTATTAATGCAGAAGTAATAAGCGGTGTGACTGTATTTCCATAGCCTCTTAAAACTCCATTTATCATATTCATGAGCATATTAAAGAATAGGCCGACTACAGTTATTCTCATATAAACAATTCCATATTTTAATACTTCTGCTTTTGCACCAGCAATTGTCAAAATATTTTCTGCAAAAACAAACATGGTGATACTTATAAAAAGAGATATAAAAAGCCCTATTGCATATCCAATAGTAGCAAATTTTTCAGCATCGTCAATATCATTAGCTCCAAATTTTCGAGCTACCAATGATGTAATGGCTACAGCCATACCTATAGCGATAAAAATATTAATGAAGGTGTAAAGTATTTCAGAAGATAAACCAACCGCACTAACAGCGATTTTACCTCCATATTTACCAACCATCATGGTATCAAAAACCCAAATCATCATATATAAAATCATTTCGCCAACAGCAGGCAAAGCTAACTTTAGAACTTCCTTAACTGTTCTTTTATTCATTATCATATAAAATCCCCCAAAATGTTGTCTTAATAATATTAATTTATAAAGGCTAAATATTCAAGTTATTTTTAATAGTATGATATTATAAAATACTTCAATATAGAATTTCATTTCGAAATAGTGTTACTTGTGTTATCATCAGACTATATAGATAAATAACTATAATTATAGAGAATACAAACAACAAAATAGGTGAGAAAATGATAATAAATGAAGCATTAATAAAAGGAATAACTAGTAGTTCTACTTTTGAAAAAGGTAAGTTAATTTATAAAGATGAGATAGTGGAAATAATACAGTTTGAAGAAAATGAGAATAATAGTATTGTAAAAGGTAAAATAATACACAAAGAAGAAACCCACTACTGCTCAATTGTTATTAATAAAGAAGGCGAAATCACGAAAATTGATTGTGACTGTAGAATAATTACTAATTTTTTCTCTGCTGTTGAAGCTTGTGAACACATTGTTGCTTTACTTTTTAAAATAGAAGATACAAGAAAAAAAACAGTTTCTCAAGATGCTATAATGATAGCTAATTCAATTAGACAATCTCTTATTTTTTATAAATCAAAGAAAATAATAAAGATAGAATTAATTTTAAAAATATTTATTAATGAAAATGGATTAAATTTTGTTGAATTAAAAGTGAAAAATGAGAGAGCATATTTAGTAAAAGATATTGGGAAGTTTATTAAAAATACTATGTCTAAAAATGGAGAGATTACTTTTACTAAAGATTTCACACTGAATTTTTCACATAATATTTTTAGTGAAAATAATTATGAAATAATATCTGTGATATATGAAAGCATTGAGATAGAAGAAAGATTTAATATGAGTTTAAAGAAAAGTAAAAATCTTTTTAAGAATAAAAGAGCATATATTACAAATACCCAAACCAGAAGAATATTAGAGTTATATGAAAGAGAAGAAATAGAAATTGAAATAGAAAATAAATCTAGTATGAAATGTCTAATAAAAAAAGGTATTCCTCCTTTTGAATTCCTACTAAATAAGAATCAAAACGGCTATATTTTAAAATTAAAAGAAGATAAGTTTTACCCAATTTCATCAGATTATGAATTTATTGCAATGGAAAATGTTTTATATAAAATAGATAAAGCTAAAGCTTTATTGATAACGCCTATATTAAAGGATTTATCAATAAAAAAACAGTTAGAATTCACTAAAATAGATTTAAATTATATTTATTCTTATATAATACCCACAATAAAGAGAGCAAAGTGTTCATTGGATGTGGATAACACTATTGAAGAAGAGTTTTTTGTGGAAAACTTTATATCAAGTGTGTTTTTTGATATTGAGGGAGAAAGTGTTATTGCAAATATAAAATTTACATATGGCGATAAGGTTGTACATCCATTTAATATAAAACTGAATGTTTTAAACAATAGTAAAAATAATTCATTTATCAGAGATATTGATACAGAGACATCAATTATAGCAATATTCAATAACTATAATTTTTATAGTAATGATAATATTATGGTTTTAAACGGTTGGGATAGTATTTCACAATTCTTAAATACGGGTCTACAAGAACTAAAAGATTATTGTCAAATATACTATTCAAATAAATTTAAAAACAAAATTTTGAAATTGAAAAATTTTAGACTAAACATAGATTTAAGTCTAACTAAAAATAATCTTCTTGGGTTGAAGCTTTACGCTGAAAATTTTAGTAATGAGGAATTAATGGAATTATACTTATTGTTAAAAGAAAGAAAAACATTTCATAAGCTTAAAGAATTAGAAAAGTTTAAGAATATAATTGAGTATTTGAATTTAAAAAAATCAGATATTAAAAAAGATAACATTATATTACCTGAAAATAAGATAATATATATAAATAGTTTGCTTCAAAATGATTATGAATGTATGAATGTAGAAGAGAAACTTAAAAATTATCTTGAAAAGTTAAAAAGATTTAATGATGAATTCGTTATAGAGGAGCCATTCAATAGCATTTTGAGGAAATATCAAAAGGTAGGTGTAAAATGGATGGCTAACTTAAGTGAGTTAAAGCTTGGGGGAATATTAGCGGATGAGATGGGACTTGGAAAAACAATTCAAACTATATCCCTTATTAAATCATTTAAAGGAAATAAAGATAATCCTAGCTTGATAATTGCACCTTCTTCATTAATTTATAATTGGAAGGATGAGATAGATAAATTTGATTCTAAAATGAAAGTTTTAGTAATGGATGGAGCTAGAGCAAAAAGGGAAGAAAAATTTAATATTCTTGAAAATTATAATATTATAATAACTTCTTATCCATTAATTAAGAGAGATATTGATTTGTATGAGTGTTATAATTGGAATTTTTGTATATTAGATGAAGCGCAGAATATAAAAAATTCTTCATCTATGAATGCTAAAAGTGTTAAAAGATTACACTCACAACATAGGATAGCTTTAACTGGGACTCCTATTGAGAATTCAATTGAGGAACTGTGGTCTATTTTTGATTTTGTTATACCAGGGTATTTGATGGATTATAAAAAATTCTATGATAGATTTGAATCACCAATAGTAAATGATAAAAATAAGGAAGTACTAGCAATTCTAAAAAGAATTATAAGTCCTTTTATTCTTAGAAGGTTAAAAGAGAATGTGGTTAAAGAGTTACCTCCTAAAATTGAACATAAGATTTTAATTCAAATGACAGACGAACAAGAAAAAGTATACAAAGCTTATGAAAATGCGATAAAAGATGAAATAGTTTATAACATAAAGAATTATAGTCTAGGTGAAAGTAATATGAAAATATTAGCTATGATAACGAAATTAAGACAAATATGTTGTGACCCAAAGGTTTTACTTCAAAATTATAATTTTGATAATGGAAAAATGTTGACTTTAGATGAAGTTATTCAAAATTGTATCTCATCTGGAAGTAGAGTTCTATTATTTTCACAGTTTACTACAATTCTCAAAAGCATTGAGAAAAGACTTAATGCTAAGGAAATAGAAACGCTTTATTTGGATGGAAATACGAAAATTTATAAAAGAACAGAGCTAGTAAAGAGATTTAATAATGGAGAAGCAAGTATTTTCTTGATATCTCTAAAAGCTGGAGGTACAGGATTGAATTTAACTTCAGCAGATAGAGTAATACATTATGATCCATGGTGGAACCCTGCAGTTGAAGACCAAGCATCTGATAGGGCGCATAGAATAGGTCAGGAAAAAGTAGTGGAAGTTCTTAAATTTATAACAAAAGATACTATCGAAGAAAGAATTTACGAACTTCAACGAAAGAAGAAAGACATTGTAGATAAACTAATTGATTTAGATTTAGATAAAGAAAATTTCGAAAGTATGCTTAATGAAGATGATTTGAAGTATATATTTAATATTTAATACAAATATTATTATTCATTATTAAAACATAAAGGAATATTAACCTTGTAAGGTGCAATATTCCTTTATTATTATTTCGTTAATTTTTCTAAAGTTTTAAATGTATATCCTTCAGCTCTTAAAAACTCAATGACCTCAGGTAAAGCTTCAGCTGTAGTTGTTTTTGGGGATGCATCATGCATCAAAACTATTAGTTTTTTCTGGTTTCTATAAGTTTCTTTTACTTGTTCTATAATTTGGTCTGTAGGTAATGTACTTGCTAGGTAATCGCCATTTATACAATTCCAATCTACGTAGTGATAACCAGCTTGACTAACTGCTTCTCGATGAGCAGCTTTCTTTTTATGAAAAGCACCTTGAGGGAATCTTATTAATTTATAATCATATCCTGGAATGATATTTTTTAATACGTCTTCCGCTTTATAAATATCATTCATAAAATTATCAGTATTAGCATACAAATACTCTTCGTTATGACCATAAGTATGATTAGCAACAATATGACCTTTATTATGTTCTTCAAGAATTAATTCAGGATATCTTTCAGCTTTTAATCCCATTACAAAGAAAGTAGCTTTAACATTGTAATCATCAAGTATTTTTAGGATTTCAGGAGTAACCTCTTTTGAGGGACCATCATCAAATGTTAAGTAAGCAATTTTTTCATTCTCAGGTGCTTCTGCTGGTTTATCTGTTGAGTCTTTATTATCTGTTTTATCTTCTGGAGCTTCATTATCAACTTCATTTTCAGAACTTTCAGGTACATTTTTACTATTACTATTGTTTTGAGTATTGTCAGTTGAGTTGATGTTTTTTTCATTAACATTATTATTTTTAGACTGATTATTGTTAGTAACAGTACATCCTGATAACAATAAAAGAATAAGTAGTGAAAGTAATAAACATGAAACTATTTTTGATTTTGTCATATTAATTGAATTTTTCAAGTCATCCCATCCTTTGAGTTATTTTTCTTTAGTGGTAGCTGCTTTAGTCCAAGAATTAACATAATTGCCTGTAGCCCATTGAGACATTATAGGAATTTCATCTTTTTGTAAAGGAAAATCAATTAGTGGTTCTGAAGCAATTACACCGTTTTCTACTGAATAAGTTAAAATATTTTTTGAAGTTAAAACAATTATAAAGTTTTCTAAAGGTGATGAATAAGCATCAACAGCCTCAGGAACTTTTTCTTTAATTAAATTCCATGATGGGTAAAGATTATCATGGGCTACTAAATCTTTTGATGGTATTATTGGGATTGTAAAATCTGCATAATTACCTCTAGAAGCCTCATTAACATAATTTAATCTACCCTTAATAATCCATTTACCAACATCTCTTACTACTCCAAAACTGAGATATTCGGGTGTGGTCTCAAGAGATTTTTTTGTTTCTTCGTCTGCAGAATTTAGGAATGAAATAGCTCCATCCTTCAAAGCTTGTTTACCGGGTTCACCTAATATCTCAGTGATTGGTATAGGAGTTATATTTATTCCATTTATAGTATCTATAGGGACAACCCTCATTAATTGATAACTATATGATTGATCAGACTCTTTAAAGAAAATAGCACTGTTCATATTTAATGATAAGTAGTCATTACCTATAAAATTTATATCTATCAAGTCATTGAATTCTGCATTCTCAGGAATAATATCGTCATCCTTTGATTTGCTAACTTGTGATTGAATAGGATAAGCATAAAGATAGTCTTTAACATATTTTTTTTCAACTATTCTATCAGTATCTATTCTCCAAAATCCTGTTTTTCTTGGAAGAAGAATATAAGGAACTTCATTAACTTCACAAACGTATTTACCATTATAACTTATCCAAAGTGTTCTATAACTAGGCTCAGTAACTGAATCTGTTAACGAGTAAGGTATATTATAATCTTTTGGTTTATAGCTCTTTAAACATAGGAGCATACCTGACTCAATTATATCTGAATAGATATTTTCAGATTTTTCATTAACTGAAGAGTTATCATCAGAATGCATTTCAGTTTTATCATTTACTTCATCTTTTTCTTGAATTTCACCTTCTTTAGGAATTAAATCTATGTTGTCAGATTCTTCTGATGAGTCAATTCTTTTCAAAAAGTAAAATATTCCGTTTTTAGAAGTAACTAAGGATTCATCTTCTAAAAGCACATAATTATCTAAGAAACTATCGTCGCTACTTAAAGTTATTACATTAATAGTACTATCATTAATATTAAGTGTAGAAGGGTTTGTTTTAAAATTATTTAAAAAGTAATCTTCAGTAGAAATTGACTTGATTTTATAATCTAAATTATAGTAGATATTTTCATTTACAACTGCTTTATCTGCATCAAAAATAAATTTATTTCCAATTTGAGTATCTACTTTAATATTTGAATCAGAAAAACCAGTAGGTAAAATATATTTTTCTACAATCCATGTCCCAAAAATTGGAACATTAGTTTTTTCCGGAGCACTAATTTCAGCAGTATATGATATTTTTGAAGTACTACATGATGTTAGTATGATTAAAGAAAAAATTATTGTTGTAAATAAGGTTATAAATTTAAAATGTTTCATCAGTGTGCCTCCATAAACTATTATATTCTAATTATAATATCTCAATACAAGAATAGGTTACAAAAATATTAAATTTATATTTATTATTTTTGTATAGGAAGGTATAATTTTACCTTTGTACCTATACCTTCTGAACTATTTACTTTAATACTACCATTATGCAATGAAATAATTTCTTTACAAACTGATAAACCAATACCATTTTTTGAATTAGCGTTCTTTCCTTTAAAAAATTTTTTTGTAATGTGAGGTAATTCATCACTTGGAATTCCACAACCATTATCCTCAATGCTTATTTCAACACTTTCATCTAAGAGTTTTGTATTTAAACAGATTGAACCACCTTGAGGAGTAAATTTAAAGGAGTTATCTATAATATTCATTATAGCTTGGGTAATCTTATCTTTATCAATATTTACAGTGGGTAAATCACTATAAAAATTACATGAAATTTTAATTCCTTCACTTTGGCTTCTAGGGGCAATTTTTTTTACAATATCTTTTAAAAAATTATTTATATTAATCTGTGTTGTATTTAAAGTTATATTTCCAGAAGCTAATTTGGAAAAATCAAGTAATTCGTTAACTAGTTTACTTAGTCTATCAGTTTCATCTTCAATAATTTTTAAACCTTCACTGAATTCATCTGAATTATCTGGAGCGATATATCCAAGAGTGACTGCCCAGCCTTTTATAGAGGTTAAAGGAGTACGAAGTTCATGTGAAACAGAAGCAATAAAATCATTTTTTAGTTTCTCGTTTTTTATGATTTCTTTTGACATATAATTTAAGGTATCTGTTAATTTTCCTAATTCATCTTCAGAAATTTTTTCTATAGAGTCTTCAAAATTACCGTGCGCTAAATTTTCAGCCCCTGTAGTTATAACTGATATTGGCTTAGTTATTGAATTTGCAATAAAAAGACTAACTATAGTAGAGATTATAATTAATAATATACCTAATAAAAATAGATATACTGAAATTTTTTCTATGGTAGCATCAACTTTTTTTAATGAGGTTATAAACCTAATTACACCTACTATTGAATCTCCAGATTTTAATGGATAAGCAACACTCATTAAGTTTTCATTTTTTGCTTGTGACATGTGAATATCATAACCAAATTCATCAGATAAGGCTGAAACAAAGTCTGTGGATGAAATAGGTGATTTAGGTAAAAACCCAATTGAATCCATTAAAACGTTTCCTTCTGTGTCTATTATTTGCACTTCTGCTTCTGTATTTTTCCAAAATATATCAACATCTTTTGCTATATTATCTTTTAGGCTTTGTGAAGATAAATAAGTTCTATAAAAATCTGCTGATAGAGTTATTTCATTATGCAAAATTTCTTTTGTATTAGAGTAATAATATTTTCTTAACAGAGAGATCAAACTCATCTCCGCTAACAATACAGTAATAACAATTATCACAAGGTAACTAAGAGCGATTTTGGTTTTTATAGATTTCAAATTAATTCTCCTTCCATCTATAGCCCGTTCCCCAAACTGTTTCTACATAACTAGGATTGGAAGGCATTTCTTCAAGTTTGCTCCTGATTCTTCTAATATTAACATCAACTATCTTGGTATCTCCGAAGTAGTTATAACCCCATACCAAATCTAGTAACTCACTTCTACTAAGAGCTTTATTTTTATTTTGCATAAGAATTTTTAACATTAAAAATTCTTTTGGTGTCAAACTTAATTCAATTTCATCCTTATAAGCAATTTGATTATCTAAGTCTAATTTAAAAGGGCCTGATTTAATGAAATTTTCAATTGTTTCTGATTTCATTCTTCTAAGTAAAGATTTTATTCTGGCAGATAATTCTAATGGGTTGAAAGGTTTTACAACGTAATCATCTGCACCATTATTCAATCCACATATTTTATCGTTATCTTGGCCTCTTGCTGTTAACATTATAATCCCTATATCTGTATAGTTTGAACGTATTTTTTTGCAAACTTCAAAGCCTGTTATACCCGGTAGCATTATATCTAAAAGTACTATTATTGGATTTTCTTTATTTACTAGCTCTAAACCTTGTTCACCTGATTCTGCAGTAACAACTCTGAAACCTTCTTTTTCTAATACTATTTTTGTGAATTTTCTAATAGAAGCTTCATCTTCTACTAAAAGTATTTTCTCATTCATTGACAAAACCACCTTTTTTAGTTGACAGTTGACAGTGTACAGTTTTCAGTAAATGAGATTTTCTTTTAGAAAATCTTAAAGTTAAGCCTTTTACGTAGGAAAAGGTGTCTTTTACTGTCAACTGTCAACGGTCAATTGTCAACTGTAACCTGATATTATTATCTTTATCATTACGAAATAAATTATATCACATTAATTATGTATTAAAAGTGGAATAAATATTTAATTTTGGGATATCATATTGACATAGGGAGAGATTTAGCATAATATTTTATTAAGAATATTATATTTTTATTGCGTTGAAGAGAAGAGTAGTAAATGAAAGTGTTTATAGAGAACTAGGGTAGGTGAAAGCTAGTAGCACAGAAGTTTATGAACATGGCCTTGGAGCAAATTTCTCGAAATTAAGTAGGGATTTTCGGATGCAACCGTTATAATGCAGAGTGATGGAATCATATTGAGGAGTCACTTTTGAGGTCTTTATTGTGAGATAAAGATAAATTAGGGTGGTACCACGTTTATACGTCTCTAAGTAGATTATTACTTAGGGACTTTTTTGTATATAAAATTGCTTGAATTGTGCATTAGTAATTGCGAGTTTGGAGCATAATTTATTAAAAATAAGGAGGAGAAATCATGAGTAAAGGGAATTATTACATCACTACACCAATATATTATCCATCTGCAAATCTTCATATAGGAAATACTTACACAACTGTTGCTGCGGATGCTATTGCAAGATTTAAAAAACTGACTGGTTATGATACATTTTTCTTAACTGGTACAGATGAGCATGGTCAAAAATTACAAAGAATTGCTGAGGAAAATGGGGTAGCGCCTATTGAGTATATTGACAATATTGTTGCAGGTATAAAAGATCTTTGGAAAATAATGAATATTGATTATGATAAGTTTATAAGAACAACAGATGACTATCATGTGAAAACTGTTCAAAGAATATTTAAACAGTTATATGACCAAGGAGATATATATAAAGATCAATATGAAGGAAGATATTGTACTCCTTGTGAATCTTTTTGGACAGAAACTCAATTAGTTGACGGAAAGTGTCCAGATTGTGGTAGACCAGTTGAAACAGCAAGGGAAGAAGCATACTTTTTTAAGATGTCAAAATATGCTGATAGATTGATAAAATATATTGAAGAACACCCAGATTTCATTCAACCTGAATCAAGAAAAAATGAAATGTTAAACAATTTTTTAAGACCTGGCCTTCAAGATTTATGTGTATCAAGAACTACTTTTGACTGGGGAATTCCAGTAAGTTTTGATGAAAAACATGTTATTTATGTTTGGGTAGACGCGCTATCAAACTATATAACTGCTCTAGGTTATGATCAAGATAATAATGAATTATATCAAAAATATTGGCCTTGTGATGTTCATTTGGTTGGAAAAGATATTTTGAGATTCCACACAATATATTGGCCTATAATGTTAATGGCATTAGGGTTGGAGTTACCAAAACAAGTATTTGGTCACGGTTGGTTACTTGTAGATGGTGGTAAAATGTCAAAATCAAAAGGAAATGTTGTTGACCCTGTTGTACTTGTTGAGAATTTCGGTGTTGACGCAGTAAGATACTATTTGTTGCATGAAATTCCTTTTGGTCAAGATGGATTATTCAATAATGAAATATTCATCAAAAAGACAAATGCTGACTTAGCAAATGATTTAGGTAATTTATTAAATAGGACAATTGCTATGCTTAATAAATACTTTGATGGAGAAATTCAAGCTCCTATTGCAAAAGAGCCTATTGATGATGAACTTATAAAACTTGCATTAGAAGCGCCAATTAAAGTAGAAAAAAGAATGGATGAGCTAAAACTTCCAGAAGCATTAGATGAAATTTGGACTTTAGTTAGAAGAAGTAATAAATATATAGATGAAACAATGCCTTGGGTACTTGCTAAGGATGAATCTAAAAAAGAACGACTAGGAACAGTTCTTTACAATTTATTAGAAAGTTTAAGAATAGTTTCAGTGATGGTTTCAGCTTTCTTACCTGATACAAGTAAGAAAATGGGTGAACAATTAAAAGTTGAACTTACTAGCTGGGATAGCATTGCTTCATTTGATGGTACAAAAGCAGGAGTCAAGTTAGGAAAAGGAGAACCAATTTTCCCTAGAATTGATATTGATAAAAAATTAGAGGAACTAGAGAAGATAAGAGAAGCACAAATAAAGGCTAATGAGGTTGCGACTATTGAGCCAATTAAACCTGAAATAACTATAGAAGATTTTGAGAAAATTGATTTAAGAGTTGCGAAAGTCTTAGAATGTGAACCAGTTAAGAAGGCTAAGAAATTACTAAAATTAAAATTAGAATTCGGACCAGAAACAAGGCAAGTAGTTTCTGGTATAGCACAATATTATAAACCTGAAGAATTAGTAGGCAAATATGTTGTTATAGTTGCTAATCTAAAACCTGTTAAATTAAGAGGTGAGTTATCACAAGGTATGATATTAGCTGCTTCTGATGATAAGGATAAATTATTTGCTGTAGATCCTGGAAAACTTCCAACTGGATCTATTGTAAGGTAGTAAATGATTAAGAATTAAGAGTTGATGGATATTTTCTATCGGAAAATATCCAATTGAGAAACAGCTTCTGAATATATATTTTAGGAGCTGTTTTTATAATGTAAAATTAATATTTAAATTTATTTAATTTTTTAATGTTTTGTAGTAAAATTATTTTTGTTAAAAGTTGTGTATAGTTAAAGGAGAAGGATACAATGAAAATTTTATTTACATCAATGATAGGAGCAATTATTGGATATATTACTAACTGGTTAGCAATAAAAATGCTATTTAAACCACATACTGAAAAAAGAATATTTGGGGTTAAAATCCCCTTCACTCCAGGATTGATACCAAAAGAAAAAAATAGAATAGCTAAAAGTGTAGCAGATGCAATAGGGGATCATTTACTAACTAGTGAAACATTAGTTCAGTCACTTTGTTCTAATGAAATGAATTGTAAATTAAAAAAATGGGTGAGTAGTAAGATTAGTGATTTAGAAATAAAAGGATCTACTATAGGTCATGAGTTAAGAGCTTTATTTGGCTCTAAATATGAATGTAGCCAAAAATATATTAATAACAAAATTAATGAGGCGATTTTAACAACAATAAAAGGAAATAAGTTTAAAATAGAACTAAGAAATATTTTACAAACTTATATATCAAAAGAGCTTCAAAAAAATCCGAAAGAATTGTTAGAAAGTTCATATTATAAAAATACAAAAGCAAATATTTTAGCAAAATGTGTTCAGTATAAAAATTCACAAGGATTTAGAAGTCAACTAGCTAGTATTATTGAAACAAAGATAGTCCAATTAACTAAAAATGAGAAATCTTTAGAAGAAATTGTTCCAGCAGGGGTTGTAGGTTCCTTTAAAGTTTATTTATATAACCGTAGAGAAGAAATTTCAGTATTTATTAAGAAGTTCATTGAAAAAGATGACATTAAAGATAAAATAAAAAATTCTATTGCAAGTATGGTAAGTACTAATTTAAATCCAATGGTTGCAATGTTTATAACTGCAGATTCGATTTATGAAAAAGTTATAGGTGCTATTAATGATCACCTTGAGAATGAAGATAATCAAGTAGAAATTGTATTAGTTATAAATAAATTTATTGATGAAATACTTAAAAATAATTTATTAGATATGACAAGAAATTTATCAATAGAAAAAATAAAGTCTAGTAGTGAGTACTTATCTTCCATTTTCGGAGAAAAGTTGTTAACTGAAGATACGTTGTGTAAGTTGGGTGAAAGTATTGAAGAAAAAGTTAATGGCTATGACTCATTACAAAAGATACTAGATGAGAATAATGTTTGTATAAACTCAATTATAGATACAATGATACAATCGTTTATAACTAATATATCTGATAATAAAGAATTTGAAAATAGAGTTGAAGGATTTGTTACAGAATTTATTAATAGAGTTGAAGCTATGACAATTACTGATATATCTAAATGGAGTGGAAAAAATATATCTGATAGTACTTCAAATTTTGTACAAAATGTATATGACAAATTTGTAGAAAATAATGCATCTGATTTTATAGAAGCTCTAGAAATAAGAAATATAGTGGAAAATAAGATAAATTCTTTTGAAGTATCATATGCAGAAAAAATCATATTAGAAATTGCTAGTAAGGAATTAAATGCTATTACATGGTTAGGAGCGGTTCTAGGATGTTTAATGGGCTTTATTTCTTCTTTATTGGCATATATTTAGTAAAAATGTATATAGTTTAAATAACTTGTAACAATATGAAAAACGATTATTGAGTTAAATATTTTGATAAACAGCTAAAAGATGGTATAATGAGGATAAATTTTAAAAAGTAAAGGTAGCAGGAGGAAAATATGATTTTCGATTCACATGCTCATTATGATGATGAAAAATTTAATGATGATAGAAATGAAGTTATTAGGGAACTTCGGGAAAATGATGTTATTGCAGTAGTAAATTGTGGTTCATCCTATAAAGGCGCAGTTGATTCTTTAGAATTAGCAAAGAAATATGATTTTTTCTACGCAGCAGTAGGTATACATCCTGAATGCGCAAATGAATTTAATGATGATGTTTATGACGAAATAAAGAATATGGCACTTCACAGTAAGGTAAAAGCTATCGGAGAAATTGGTCTTGATTATTATTGGGAGGATAATCCTCCAAAGGAAACCCAAATTGAGGTAATGAGAAAACATATGGAGTTAGCGCAAGAATTAAATTTACCTGTAGTAATACACGATAGAGAAGCTCATGAAGATGTGCTGAATATTATAAAAGATTATCCAAAAGTTAATGGAATAATACATAGTTTTTCTGGAAGTGTTGAATTTGCAAAAGAGTGTATTAAAGAAGGTTATTATATAGGGTTTACAGGGGTAGTTACGTTTAAAAATGCTAAAAAATTAAAAAATGTAGCAAAGGATATTCCATTAAATAGAATTTTAGTTGAAACGGATTGTCCTTACATGGCACCAGTTCCGCATAGAGGTAAAAGAAATAGATCTGATTACATTTCTAATATTATTCATCAAATAGCAGAGTTAAGAGAAGTTTCATATGAGGAAATAGAAAAAGCTTCAAAAGAAAATGCTGAAAGAATATATAGTATAAAGATTCCAGTTTAATGTTTATTAAGTTTTATAATAGATTTTTTATAGACTAATGCATAAAAGCTTAAATTTGTATCATATGTATATGGTGTGTAGTATACTCTCTCTATGTATATGATACATTAATATATACTCACAAAACAGGCTGCCAATATCTACGAATTAATGCTTAATTTGACTAGTTGAGTTAAATAAGTTATAATGAGTGGCATTGTTTAGTCAAGGGGGTTGTATATGTGTATTAATTGGAATTTCAGGTTGAAAAAATACTTTTCAACGGGCCTATTGACATTTTTATTAAGTGTACTTGTGGTTGCAAGTATATTCATTAGCATCAGAAATATGGAGAAAGAAATCAGAATAGTAATTGACGGAAAAGAAACAAATGTTGAGACATATAGAAGTGAGGTTGCAAGTATTCTTGCAGGGAATGATATTATTTTGGGGCCCAAGGACAAAATAGAACCAAGTCTGAAAAGTACAGTAGTTGATGGAGGCACTATTAGTATTATAAAAGCTAAAAGTGTACAAGTACAGGTGGATGGAAAAACTATAAACTTGTTAACTGCTGAAGAGGATGTAAAGAGTTTACTTTCATCCGAAGGTATTGAATTAAGAGAGGAAGACAGAATATCACTCTCTTTAGATGACAAAATAGAAAATGGACAGAATATATCTATTACAAGAGTTGAAAGATCAATTGAAGTTCAGAAAGAATCCATCGAATTCGCTACTGTAATCAAAAAAGATTATGATTCTTATGAAGGAACCAAGAAGACTTTGCAAGAAGGCGATTTTGGAGAAAGAGAAATCAAAACAGAAATTGTATACGAAAATGGTAAGGAGATTTCAAGAGAAGTTATAAGTGATGCGGTAGTTAAAGAACCTACAGATAAGATAGTTTCTGTTGGGACTTTAGGAAAACTTGCATTATCTCGTGGCGGGAGTCTTACATATAAAAATAAAATTTATATGAGAGCTACTGCTTATACTTTAAGTTATGCCGATACAGGCAAGAATCCTGGAGATCCAGGTTGGGGAATTACTTACTCTGGTATGCATGTTAAAAGAGATCCAAATGGATATAGTACTGTTGCAGTTGATCCAAGAGTTATTCCTATTGGCACAAAACTGTATGTTGATGGTTATGGTTATGCTATAGCTGCAGATAAAGGTAGTGCTGTAAAAGGGAATAAGATTGATTTATATTTTACCACTAAAAGTCAATGTAATAGTTTTGGTGTTAGAAATTTGAATGTGTATGTATTGAAATAGAGCGCAGAGCGCTCTTTTTTTCTTGACATTAACTTATATATAGATGACAATATTATAGATAAAGATGTATAAGGAGTAATAAGATGATAAAAGAAGTTATAGTTGTTGAAGGAAGAGATGATATAACAGCAGTTAAAAGAGCTGTAGATGCTGAAATGATTGCTGTTGGAGGATTTGGGATAAATAAAAAAGTTATCGATAGGATAATTGAAGCACAAAAACGACAGGGAGTCATAGTTTTAACTGATCCTGATTTTGCGGGAGAAAAAATAAGAAAGATAATATCAAAAAGAGTTCCAGGCATAAAACATGCATACATAACAAAAGATGAAGGTTTAAAAAATGATGATATTGGAGTTGAAAATGCATCACCAGAGACTATTAGAAAAGCTCTAAGTAAAGCAAAGTGTGAAGTTAAAATTGAGAGAAAAGTTTTTGGACCACAAGATTTGATTTTTTTTAAATTAACCGGGAATGATAAAGCTAAGGAAAGAAGAAGCTTACTTGGAAAAGAATTAAGAATAGGATATTGTAATTCTGCTCAATTTATTACTAGATTGAACAATTTTGGGATTACTAAAGAAGAGTTTATAACGGCATTAAATAAAGTTAATAAGGAGATTGATAATGGGTAAATTAAACACAAAAGAAGTAGTAAATAAATATAGTTTTAAATTTACAAAAAGTTTAGGTCAGAATTTTTTGGTTGATGAATCTGTTCTAACTAATATAATAGATAGTGCACATTTAAATAAAGATGATGTTGTTATAGAAATAGGACCAGGAGTTGGAACGTTAACTAAAGAGTTATTAGAAAGAGTTAAGAAAGTATACTCTATTGAACTTGATTCATCATTAATACCAATTTTAAATGAAGAATTAAAAGAGTATAATAATTTTGAACTTATAAACAAAGATGCGTTAAAAGTAGATTATAATGAGCTTATTAAAGGAAAAAGGGTAAAATTTGTTGCCAATTTACCTTATTATTTAACGACTCCTATGATAGCAAGAATATTGAATGAAGGATGCAATTTCGAAAGCTTAACTATTATGATTCAAAAAGAAGTAGCAGAAAGAATAGATGCAAATCCTGGTACAAAAGAATATGGAGCATTATCTATTCTAGTTCAATATTATTGTGATACGGAAATAGTTAGATATGTTTCGGCTTCATCTTTTATTCCACAACCGAAAGTTGATTCTGTTGTTATTAAACTAAGTAAATTAGATAAGCCAAGAGCAGATGTAAAAGATATAAAGTTATTTATGAAAGTAGTTAGACAATCATTTAATATGAGAAGAAAGACATTGAGAAATGTTGTTAAAAGTTTAAAAATGATTCCATCAGATAAAATAGATGATATATTTGAAAAGGCAGAAATTGATCCTAAAAGAAGAGGCGAAACATTGACTATTGAAGAGTTTGGAAAACTATCTGATATTATTTTAGAGTATAAATAATAGTTGTGTTCAAAGGAATATAACTATAAAAAGTATCTAGATTATAGAATATTTTAAAACCCATATGAATATTAATTCTATATAAATAAAAAAAGAGTTCATTTTTTGGACTTTATACATATATTTATAATAATGAATAATTAAAGTGGGGGATGTGAAAGTGTCTTCAAAAGGAAACTATAGTAGGTACTTTATTATATTACAAGAAGATGAAAAAGGATATTCTATTGGAAATGATAAATTTCCGACAGGGTACGCAAAAATTGAAAAGAAAACAGATAAATGTAAAATAAGTTTTTACGCACAAAACCTTAAAAAGTCTCAAGGTCCATATTATATGGTGCTTATCTGTAATAAAAAAAGTGAAAAAAAATTAATTAAATTAGGAACTGTAAGCTTAGATCAATATGGAAGAAGCGATATTTCACTAGATTATGATTCAAGAAATATTGGTAATTTTAATATTACTATAGATAAAATTAAAGGTGCTGCTATAGTAAAGTTTATTGATACTAATATGGTATCAGTTTTATGTGGCTTTGTAAACGGGAATACATTAAGTGATTGGAAAACATATTCTTTGATTGAGAACAGAGAAAAAAAGGTACAAAAGGAAGAAAAAGTACAAAAGGAAGAAAAAATAGTTGAAGATTATAAAGAAGTTCAACCAAGATCATCTGTTAATAAGGAAGATGATGAATCTTCTGAGCGTAACGAAAAATTAAAAGCTGATAATGTATTTGATGAGTACGAGAAGTCTATAGAAACATCTAAGAAAAAAGATGATTACGAAGAAAAAGATGATTATTGCGAAAAAGAGGATTCTGATGAGGAAGATTCTGATAAAGAGGATTTGATTGTGCAAGAAATGCGTAAAAATGAAGACGATTATCCTAAAGGTGCTATGGGTGAGTTCTTTATGAAAATTGCACATGGATTAGAAGAACTTGATTATTTTCATAAGGAATTAGGAAAATGTAAGTGGTTTAAAGTGAAATATTTAGATATGGCAGATATGGATAAGGCATCTGATTATAATAAATATACGGTAGTTTATTATCCTATGGTATGTTATTATTCATATATCAAAAGCTATAAACATTTCTTAATAGGTTATAAATGTAATAAAAAAGGCTTCATGAAGTATATTGTTTATGGAATACCAGGAAAGAAAACTAGAAGAGAACAACCATTCGAAGGGAAAACTGGTTTTGTAACATGGGTTCCATGTGAAGATTGTGAAGAAACAGGAATGGGTTATTGGTTAATGTTTTATGATTTTAAAAACTCATGTGTAGTAATACCTGTAAAATAGAAATATTATATTAGACTATACTTAATTTAAATATAGTCTAATTTTTTTTGATTTACTCTCATATAAATATATAAGCGTTTAACCAATTATTTTAACAGGGGGAGTTTAATGAGGGCGATAATTATAGATGGAAAAAAAGTAGGAGTAATAACAGTGGCAATGGTTTTAATGATAGCATTATTTTTCATGGGTAATTATTTAAAGCCAAGAAAAACTTTTATAATTCAGTCACAACATTCGAAAAAATATACTACTTATGAAGCAATAAAAGGGAATATTAGTTATGAGCTTCCATCTCATTGGAAATCTGAATTAAAGAACTTTAGTGGGGATGAAATAATATACCACAATGATTTCAAGTCAGAAAATCAAGTTATTAATGGATTTGTTCAAGTTTGGAGGATAGCTGTTGATCTAAAAGAATTTTTGACAAACAGTAAAAAAATTGCAGAAAAGCAAAATGATATTATAGGATACAATATCACTCCTGGTAAAGTTAAAGGGAGAGAATCACATATAGTAACTTATAAAATAAGGGTATCAGATGATATTTATTATAGAGCTTATGAGAATTTTATAAAGTACGAAGATGGATTTATAAGATTTTCATTTTACACAAAAGATGACGATAGTGATAAAAGTTTAAATGAAATAACAGAATTTGAGTATATTGTTAATAGTTTAAATATTAAATGAGTTTTTTGTTTTTGTATGCTATAATTAACTTTACAACTGATTAATTTTTTAATATATAAGGTGGGACACTTATGAACAAAAGTTTTAAGCTTTTTATTGTATATATGTTGTTTTTATTTAGTATATTTTTTGTGGGATGTAGTAGAATCGATGATTTAAAAGTGAAAATAGGAATGAAAAATACTGATTTTGAGTATGTAAAAGAAGGTAAAATAAAGCAAATAACCATTGAAAATGTAAGAGATAAAAGTTATAAATTTATTGTAAAAGATGAGAATTCAATAATGCAAATATATGATATTTTATCAAAAGCTGATAGGGTTGATGCAAAGATACCTTTAACACCAGATTATATTATAAGTTTAGAAGATAAATCATCTAACGTATATAAATTTAGTTATGTTGCTGGAATAGATAAAACTGAGACAGGAAATTTCTATAATGACGATACAGCTTATATAGTATCGAAAAGATTAGATAATGATATAATTAAATATTTTTGGAATTTAAGAAGACCAAGTGATTTTAATGATGTTTATTATGGAAATATACTAAAATCTATAGATAAATATTATAAAGGGGCGAATATCAATAAATTAGGAATTAATCTCTTAGAAGATAGAGAGGTAATGAAATTTATATTAACATTGGATATGGAAACATTTAAAGGTGAGTTGCCCAAAAATGTAAAAATTATTGAAACTAATGATAAAAAGGATTATGATACAGTAATGCATATAACTACTGCAGGGTATAAGAGTGAAATATTCAAATGTATAATAAAATTTGAAAATAAAAAATCTAATAAATCTAGAACTTTTTATATAATAAACAAGTATAATGATGGAATATGGAGTTATGAATTCTATGAAGATAAGAAACCAAATAATTTTTAATTAATGGCATTTGACAATAACTTTTGTAGTGTTATAATATTATTGGTTGGATATGATAATTTTCTAGGAGGAATAAAAAATGAGTAATTGTGAAACTTGTCCAAGTAAAGGTTCTTGTAATGAAGAATCTTGTGGAAAAACACTTCCTAAGTTCGGAAACATAAAAAATATAATTGGAGTTATTAGTGGTAAAGGGGGAGTAGGAAAATCTACTGTTACTGGTATATTAGCTATTCAACTTGCAAAAATGGGATACAAAGTTGGAGTATTAGATGCTGATATAACAGGACCATCTATGCCTAGAATTTTTGCTGTAAATGAGGAAAGAGCGAAAATGGAGCCTATTGATGGACAGGAACAGGCTGTTAGATTATTTCCTGTTGAATCTTCTTTAGGAATAAAAATTATGTCTTTAAATTTACTTATGGAAAAAGAAGATCATCCAGTAATTTGGAGAGGACCTATGATAACAGGGGTATTGAACCAAATGTATGCTGACTCAGAGTGGGGAGAATTAGATTACCTTTTAATCGATATGCCACCAGGAACGGGAGATATAGCATTAACTGTAATGCAAACAATACCACTTAGTGGGATGGTTGTTGTTTCTACACCTCAAGATATGGTTTCTATGATAGTAAAAAAAGTTATTTATATGGTTGAAAAGTTAAATATCAAATTATTAGGTACAGTTGAGAATATGTCATATGTGCAGTGTGGAAAGTGCGGAGAAAGAATAAAGATATTTAGTAAAAAGTCAGCAAGTGAGCATGCAGAATATCTTGGAATACCATTATTAGAAGAAATGCCTATAGACCTTGAATTGGTAGATAGTTTAGAGAATGGTAAATTTGAAGACTATATAAAACAATCAGATACATACGAAACATTAATTGAGAATACACTTAATAGATTAAGGTAAAATATATGAACACGTTACTTGTAGTAGCGTGTTTTTGTATTTTACCTTAATATTATTTCAAAAAATATGTAATTATTAAGTTATTATTTGCTAGTTATCCACAAATCTGTTGATAAAGCTGTGGATTGTGTGTGTTAATCATGTTAGTTAAAGAATATTAATCCACAGTTAAAGTATAATCCAAACATAGATTGAAGTAATATAAATATATATTTACAAATAAAACCATATATCATTTTAGATGTGAATTTGATGAATGATATTTTATAAATTAGGGAGAAATTATTAACATTGTCCACAAGTTTGTGGATAAAATGTGGATAAAATATATTAATTACTGAACCAAAGTTCCTTTAACAATTAACCGATGTGTAGCAACTCTTATTGGAGTGCAGGTAACAAGTGTAATTGTAGCCTGTTCTGTAGAATCAAGGACTGAAACTTCTTTAGGGTCAACGATTCTTATGTTATCTATTTTATATGTGAATTTGCCATTTAAGGTTGTTACAATGATAGGAACGCCTATTTTCACTTCGTTCAACCGGTTAAAATATTTGTTATAGGTATAATTTCTATGGCCTGCTACTGCAAAATTCCCACTATCTCCAGGCGTTACTGTGTTAGGAAAATAACCTAAAGCATATTTTAGTGTAGACATATCTATACCTTCACCAATAGTTACTTCTAAATCTATTTTAGGAATTGACATGATTCCAATAGTATCTATAGGCAAATTAACCGTTTTTGGGTCAATTATTGAGTCATTATTAGTAACATTATCAACATTCTTGATAAGATCATCTTCTGTACTATAAATATTTTCATCATCACAATTTTCTAAACTATCTTTAAGTTCATTTAATTCCTTTTGAAAATTTTTGAGCATAGTATTTTGCTTATTGATTGAAGAAATTCGTATGTAAAAAGCAATTGAAACTAGTATTATAAGTTAGTACTTTTAACTAATAATTAATGCATTGCTAGAAATGTAGAAGATATGTTATTTTAGCAATGCATTAATATTTGAAAATTACTAGAAGTCAATTTTTATTATAATTTATAAAGCGAATACAATTTAAAAACCGATTTGAACATTGTATTCCTTTAACCAGATATTTATGCCTATTAAATAAGCAATTAATTGAGGGCCAGTCATAAGTTGTCCAAACCAAGGGAGTTTATAAGAACTTCCTCCTGTTGTAACTAAGCGAGTTACTTCATCGATATCTATTAAGTCTAATATTGGCGAAGATTTATCTTTTAGTATAGAATTCATTTTTTGCTGTACTATTCGTGTATATTTTGGATTATGAGTTTTTGGATAAGGACTCTTCTTTCTATTTGTGATTTCCTTAGGAAGAATATCTTCCATAGCTTTTCTTAAGATGCCTTTTTCTCGTCCATTGTAAAATTTAATACTAGATGGAATATTAAAAGCATATTGAACTAATCTATAGTCGGCAAAAGGAACTCTAGCCTCCAAACTATTAGACATACTCATTCTATCTTTTCTATTTAAAAGTGTGACCATAAACCATTTTATATTTAAATAAAACATTTCTCGTAATTTATATTCTAAATTAGATTCATTTTCTAAATGAGGAACATCTGCGATGGTTTTTTTGTACTGCTCAAATGAATAATCTTCAATATCAATTTTTTTTAAATCAGAACATAATAATTTTTTTCTATCATTAAGAGATTTGTACCAAGGGAAACCATTATTAAATAAATCATTATTATTAGTATACCAAGGATATCCTCCAAAAATTTCATCAGCACATTCACCAGATAATGCAACAGTATGTCTTTTTCTTACTTCTCTACAAAATAAATAAAGAGAAGAATCAATGTCAGCCATACCCGGTAAATCATTTGCTCTTATTGAGTCTATTAAACTATCTGCTAAATCCTTATTGTTATTTATAATGGTGTGATGGGTACTTCCAATAAATTTCGACATTTCTAAAGCATAGTAGTTATCTGAAGTAGGTTGATACTTGTTGGATTTAAAAAATTGTTCATTATCCTCATATTCTATAGAGTATGTGTGTAGAGTTTTTCCTCTTTCTTTAAAATTTTTTGATGCAATAGCAGAGATAATGCTTGAGTCTAAACCGCCTGATAAGAAAGTACATACGGGAACGTCAGCTACTAATTGTTTATTTATTGCATCAGACAATAATTCTTTTAAATGTTCAGCGGTAGTTTCAACATCTTCCCTATGTTCTTCGCATGTTGGCTTCCAATAAGTTTTTAATGTTAGCTTATCTTTATTGAAGATTAAGTAAGAAGCTGGGGGAATCTCATATATTCCTTTAAAAATTGCACTACCTAATACTCTGGCAGGACCTAATGAAAAAATTTGAGTAAGCCCTTCTTTATCCACAACTGCATCTATAGATGGGTGTGAAAGAATTGCTTTCAGTTCAGAACCAAAGACAAATGAATTATTTTTAATTGTATAGAATAAAGGTTTAACTCCTAAATGATCTCTTGCCATAAAAAGTTCTTTTTCTTTTTCATCCCAAATTGCAAAAGCAAATATTCCATTAATGTGTTCAAGACATAATTTTCCCCAATGGGTATAAGCTTTTAATAATACTTCTGTATCTGAATATGATTGAAAATTATAACCTACATCTATCAACTCTTTTCGTACATCCTCTGTATTGTATAATTCTCCGTTATAGACAATGGTATATTCTGAATGAAATTTACAATAAACCATGGGTTGAGTTCCACCAACAGGATCTACTATAACTAAACGTCGATGACCTAGTAATGCGTTTTGAGATAAATAATATCCAAAATCATCTGGGCCTCTTTTGGATAATGTATTTGTCATTTTTATAAGCACATCTTTTTGTGTAGCTAAGTTATTATTAAGGTCTATCCAACCGCAAATACCACACATTTATATCACTCCTTTTTAGTTTCATTACATCATATATTAATTTATGTTTTATAAATTAGAGTTGTTACTTATAGTAAAACATGTTTTATGATTGACAATATCCAAAGAGTTATATATAATAATTAAAACTCAATGAAAGTAAGCGAGATATAAAGCTAACTAATAATTGTTCAAAAAAGCTCGCGGTGATTTGATAATTATGCATGAAATAAGAAAAAAATATAATAATTAATCAATTATATGATAAAAAACGTATTAAATTATTAATGAAATATAAAATTTACTATTGATTTATTTATAGAATGAGTTTATAATAAATACAAATCAAGCAAAAATAAATATAGTTTATTAAAAAGCAGTGACGAGGAGAGTAACTATTACAAGCAATCACAGCGAGTTAAGGACAGTGTAAGCTTAACATTGAGAATAATAGTGAAGAACACCTTTGAGTAGCTAACCGAAATTCGAAAGAAGAGTAGACTTAGACGGATGTCCACCGTTATATGGAATAGGTATAAGTTAAATATTATTTAACCGTACTGAAATATGAGTGAGCGAAAGCTAACTAGGGTGGTACCGCGAATATATTCGTCCCTATACAATGATTACATTGTATAGGGACTTTTTAATTACATAGGAAAGTATAACTTCCTATGTAATTAAAAATGAAGGGGTGCAGGGAAGTATTCCCCGCTTCTTTCAGGATGGTGCTCAGATGCGATAGCATCGTCGAAGGGAACCTAAGGTTCCATAGCGAAGCGGCCTTGTTGCCTTTTTAATACATTTTTGTAATTATTGATAAGAGGATTATAGACAAATAAAAGTATTAGGAGGGTATATAAATGGAAAGAATTTTTGTGAAAGATATTAAAGTAACCGATAAGAAGATTATTGTTAGAGGATGGATTCATAATATTGTTAATTTAGGAAAAGTGAACTTTATAAAATTAAGAGATAAAACAGGGATAATTCAATTAGTTGTAGAAGAAGATAAAATAAAAGGCTTAAGGAATGAAATGTCTATTGAGGTTTCAGGTACAGTAGAAAAAAATGAGAAGGCACCTTCAGGCATAGAGATGCAGGTAGATGATTTAAAAGTTTTAGGAAAAACTTATTATGATGTTTTACCTTTTGCAATAAACAGAGGTAAAATAAAATCAAAGTTAGATGTACAACTAGATAACAGAAGTATTAGTCTTAGAAAACCAACTAAAAGAGCTATATTTAAAATTCAAGAAGAAATAGAAGAAGGATTTAGAACATTTTTAAGATCTAAGAGCTTTTCTCAAATTCATTCACCTAAAATTATTGATTCTGCAACTGAGGGTGGAAGTGAGATGTTCACTGTTGATTTCTATAATAATAGAGCTTTTTTGGCACAAAGTCCTCAATTTTATAAGCAGATGATGGTAGGTGCAGGTTTTGAGAGGGTTTATGAAGTAGGGCATGCTTACAGAGCAGAACTTCATAATACATGGAGACATTTAAGTGAGTATGTTAGTCTTGATGTTGAAATGGGATTTATAAAAGATGAAGAAGAGTTAATGGACTTAGAAGAATCAATGTTAAGCTATATATTTACTCATTTAAAGGATACTTGTAAAGAACAACTTGAAATGTATAATATAGAATTACCATCAGAATTAAAGATTCCAAGAATTACATTAAAAGAAGCACAGGATATATTATTAGAAAAATTCAGCAAACAATCTCCTCCAGGAAACCTTGATGGAGAGGGTGAAAAATTATTTTCTAAATATGTTAAAGATGAGTATGGTTGTGATTTTGTTTTCTTAACTGAATATCCAATTTCAAAAAGACCTATGTATACAATGCCTCATGAAAGCAAAGAAGGTGTTACTAGAAGTTTTGATCTAATATATAAAGGATTAGAGATAACAACAGGAGGACAGAGAATTCATGATTATGAAATGCTCCTGGGAAATATAAAGAAATTTGGATTAAAGCCTGAAAACTTTACTTTTTACACTGATACATTTAAGTTTGGAATGCCTCCGCACGGAGGATTTGCCATAGGACTTGAAAGAATTACAATGAAAATATTAGACCTTGATAATATCAGAGAAGCAACATTATTACCAAGAGATATAAAAAGGCTTGTACCATAACAAAAGGAAGGAGAAATTAACTATGAAAATTAAACCAGAACAGGTTAAGTATATTGCAAAACTTGCAAAGTTAAGATTTAATGAAGAAGAAATAGAGAAATTAGCAGGAGAATTTGAGGCAATATTAGGTCATTTTAAAACTATTGATAATGTGAATTTAGATGATATTGATATAAATAAATTTGAAGATGTAAATACTGAATTTAGAAAAGATGAACCTACAGTTTTTGAAGATAAAAAGAAGTTATTCCAAAATGTTAAGTCAATGAGAGATACAAGTATTCAAGTTCCAAAAGTAATTGAATAAATAAGGGTTATAAATGAAGTTTGGCAATGGATTGTATATAGAGATTCCAGTTCAACTATTAATTTATACGTGTCCAAAACTCGTTGAAACGGCGAGATTTTGATACAAGTATAAATTAAATTTCACAATGGATTCTCTTAAGATAGGAGGAGTAAGAATGAGCGCAGTTGAGATGACGGCTTTAGATATAAGAAATGGTATTTTAAAAGGTGAATTTACTAGCGAAGAAGTAGTAAAACAATACTTTGGTAGTATAAAAGAAAAAGATAAATCAATTAATGCATTTTTAACTTTATGTGAAGAAAATGCAGTTAAAAAGGCAAGGGAAGTTGATAGTAGAATTGCAAAAGGTGAAAAGGTAGGTAAACTTGCAGGAGTACCAATAGCGATAAAAGATAATATTTGTACAGATGGGATTAGAACTACATGCGCTTCAAGAATGTTAGAAGATTTTATACCTTCTTATGATGCTACGGTGATAAAAAAGCTCAAGGATGAAGATGCAGTCATTATTGGTAAACTAAATATGGATGAATTTGCTATGGGTTCTTCTAATGAAAATTCAGCGTTCATGAAAACAAAAAATCCATGGGATTTAGAAAGAGTTCCAGGTGGATCATCAGGTGGTTCGGCAGCGGTAGTTGCTAGCAAAATGGCACCAATCTCATTAGGATCTGATACTGGTGGGTCTATAAGACAACCAGCGGCGTTTTGTGGAGTTATAGGATTTAAACCTACCTATGGACTGGTTTCAAGATTTGGGCTTATAGCTTTTGGATCTTCTTTAGATCAGATAGGTCCTTTTGCAAAAACTGTTGATGATTGTGCACTTTGTCTAGAAGTTATTCAAGGAAGTGATAAACTAGATAATACATCTAGTAAAACAGCTGAGTATCCAACTTATTTAGATAAAATAGATTCTGGTATAAAAGGCATGAAAATTGGAGTTCCTAAAGAGTTCTTTGGAGAAGGTTTAGACGAAGAAATAAAAAGTTCCATAATGGAGGCTATTGAAAAGTTTAAAGAATTAGGCGCTAAGGTAGAAGAAATATCATTACCGATAACAGAGCAAGGATTGTCTGCATATTACCTTATTTCATCGGCTGAAGCTAGTTCAAATTTAGCTAGATATGATGGGGTAAGATATGGCCATAGAACAGAGAAATTTGAAGATGTATATGATATGATGGAAAAGAGTAGAACAGAAGGTTTTGGTAAAGAAGTTAAGAGAAGAATTATGCTTGGAACTTATGCATTATCTTCAGGTTACTATGATGCTTATTATAAAAGAGCAATGAAATTAAAGAAGAAAATAAAGATGCAATTTAAAGAAGTCTTTGAAAAATATGATTTAATATTATCCCCAACATCACCTATATTACCATTTAAAATTGGAGAAAAAACTGAAGATCCATTAGAAATGTATTTGGCTGATGTCTACACAGTTAATATAAATCTAGCGGGAATACCTGCTATATCTATTCCTTGTGGGAAAAGTCAATCAGGATTACCAATAGGATTACAAATTATAGGACCACATTTTGGAGAAGAAAAAATATTTAAAGCTGCGAAAGCTTATGAAAATAAAAGAGGAAGTCTAAAATAAGGAGGGGTTAAGATGAGTTATGAAACTATTATAGGTTTGGAGATACATGCTGAACTTCATACAAAAACTAAAATATTCTGTAATTGTTCCACAGAGTTTGGTGCAGAGCCAAATGCGAATACTTGCCCCATTTGTTTAGGGCTTCCAGGAACTTTACCTGTAATGAATGAGGAAGTAGTAAATCTAGCAGTGAAAGCAGGCAAAGCTATTGGTTGTGAAATAAATCAATTAAATAAAATGGATAGAAAAAATTACTTCTACCCCGATTTACCAAAAGCATATCAAATATCTCAATTTGATTTACCTATTTGTAGAGAGGGATTAGTAGAGATAGAAACAGAAGAGGGCAAAAAATCTATAAGAATAAATAGAATTCATATGGAAGAAGATGCCGGTAAATTAGTTCATATGGAATATGAACCATATACTCTAATAGATTATAATAGAGTAGGAGTTCCTTTAATTGAAATTGTAACAGAGCCAGATTTAAGATCTGTGGAGGAAGCCGTTGCTTTTTTAAGAACCTTAAAAGGAATATTAGAATATGCAGGAATTTCAGATTGTAAGATGGAACAAGGTTCTTTGAGGTGTGATGCTAATATTTCCATGAGAAAAGTAGGAGATGAAAAGTTAAACACAAGAGTTGAGCTAAAAAATATTAACTCTTTCAAGGAACTTCAGAAGGCATTAGAAAAAGAACAAAAGAGACAGTTAGAATTATATACATACGGAGAAGAACATAAAATTGTTCAAGAAACTAGACGTTGGGATAGCGGTAAAGGTAAAACAATATCTATGAGGGGTAAAGAGGAAGCTCATGATTATAGATATTTTCCGGAACCAGATATAATTCCTATAGTTGTAAAGGATGAAATTATCGAAAATGCAGTAAAATCTATGCCTGAATTACCTGAAGCTAAAAAAGAAAGGCTTAAAAAGGAATTTAAGATTAGTAATAAAGAAGTTGATATTTTAGTGGCAGATAAACCTCTCGTTGAATATTTTGAAGAGCTGATAGAATACGGTTGTGAAGCAAAGAGTGCTTGTAATTGGATTTTAGGTGACGTATCAAGAGTTTTAAAAGAAGAAAGAATAACTGCGGATAAATTCATGATATCTCCATTAAGATTAAATAAACTTATAGGATTAATAACTGAGGGTAAAATAAGCAATACAGCTGCTAAATCAGTTTTTGAGGAAATGTTAAAAACTGATAAAGAGGCAGAAGAGATAGTTAAAGAAAAAGGATTAACTCAGATAAGTTCAACTGATGCAATTGAACCATTAATAGATGAAGTTATCAAAAAAAATCCAAATGTTGTTCAGCAATATAAGGAAGGAAAAGTTCAAGTTAAAGGATTTTTAGTTGGTCAAATTATGAAAGCAACTAAAGGTAAAGCTAATCCCGGAATGGTTGCTAAGTTATTAACTGAAAAATTAGAGGCAATTTAATATAATATTTTTTTTAGAGAATCCAATAAAGAAAGTGGTTATGGTAAAAGTTATCAAAAAATAGAAACACTATCCTTTATAAAAAAAGGATAGTGTTCCCTATTTTGGGGAAAATATATAATGATGAAGAAATTAGCTAAGACTAATTAAAGCTTTTTCAAACAATAAAACAGCTTTATCTAATTCTTCATAATTAACATTTAATGGAGGTAAAAATCTAAGTGTATTTTTACCAGCAGTTACAACTAATAAACCATTGGAAAAACATTCTTTCATCAATTTTTTAGGATCAACATTTATATCTACTCCTATAAGCAATCCCATTCCTCTAATATCTTTAATTTGAGAATACTTTAATTTCAAATTAGTAAGTTTATTTATCAAATAATTACTTTTTTCATCAATAGAAGCAATTATACCTCCGTCAATCAATTCTTTTAAAACAGTACATGATACAGAGCAACAAAGTGGATTTCCACCAAAAGTTGTACCATGATCTCCTGGTTCAAGGACATCAGCTCTTTTATTAGTTAGCATAGAACCTATAGGCACTCCCCCACCTAAAGCTTTAGCAATACAAACTACATCGGGAGAAACTCCTAGCTTTTGATGAGCAAATAATGAACCAGTTCTACCTATTCCACATTGAACTTCATCAAAGATTAATAGTGAATCATATTTATTGCATAAATCTCTTGATTTTTGTAAAAATTTTATTTCGGCAGGAAGAATTCCACCTTCCCCTTGAATTGGTTCCATTATAACAGCGCATACATTATTGTTAAAAGCTGATTCTAATGCATCTATATCGTTAAAATCAATAGAAATAGTATTTCCAATTAAAGGTTTGAAAGTTTCTTGATATTTAGGTTGTCCTGTAACAGAAAGTGCACCCATAGTTCTTCCGTGGAAAGAATTATTCATATATATTATTGTGCTTTTATTTTCATAGCCCTTTTTTATGCTGTATTTTCTTGATAATTTAAGTGCTGCTTCAACAGCTTCTGTTCCTGTATTACAAAAGAAAGCTTTATCAAAGCTACTATTTTCACAAAGTATTTCAGCTAATTCTAATTGAGGTTTGTTCCAATAATAATTTGAAACATGTATCAATTTTTCGCTTTGTTCTTTTATAGTTTTAATTATAGAAGGATGACTATGGCCTAAGCAGTTTACAGCTATTCCTGAAACGAAATCTAAATATTTATTTCCTTTATCGTCGTATAACCATGTACCTTCTCCTTTTTCAAAACTTACATCAAATCTACCGTAAGTATTCATAACGTAATTTATAGCCATTTTTACCTCCTTCTAATCATATATCTCCATGGATATGTATAATTATACTATAAAAAGTTTATATATACAATAGAAATAAATGAAAAACTTAAAAAAATAAAAAAAGCAAATAAATTTATATACAAAGCATTGAATAAATATTCATTATTATGTATAATAATTTTAAAACTTTTAAGAGGTGAGTATATGGTTAAAGTTGGAGTGTTTGGTTCGACTGGCTATGCAGGGCAACAGTTAATTTGGTTTTTGAAAAATCATGATAGGGTAAAAGTTGAATTTTTGTCATCTAACACTTATGCAGAATATAATTATGAGGATATATATCAGAACTATATCGATATTTTAAATATTAATTGTATAAATATAAATGAAGCAATAAATAGGATAAAAGATGTAGATATAATATTTTTAGCATTACCACATGGAAAATCATTTGACATAGTAAAAAAGGCAATTGAGTGTAATACTAAAGTTATTGACTTAGGTGCAGACTATAGATTAAAAGATGTAAATACTTATGAAAAGTGGTACGGTGTAGAACACAAGGCTAGTGAGTTAATACCAAATTTTATATATGGATTATGTGAAATAAATAGGGAACAAATAAAAGAATTTGACTTAATTGCTAATCCAGGATGCTTTACAACTGCAAGTATTTTAGCCATGTACCCTTTGGTAAAAGAAAATATTATAAAAAAAGATAGTATTATTATAGACGCTAAATCTGGAGTATCAGGAGCAGGAAGAGGATTAAAAACAGCATCTTTATTCTCAGAGTGTAATGAATCAATAAAGGCGTATGGGGTAGCAAATCATAGACATACACCTGAAATTGAACAGACGTTGTCTTCTGCATGTGGAGAAGATATAATATTAAACTTTACTCCACATCTTATACCAATGAATAGAGGGATTTTAGCAACATGCTATGCAAATCTCAACAAGGATTACTTAGAAGAAGATATCAAAGTAGTGTTTGAAAAATATTACGGTAAAGAATATTTTATAAGATTAATTAATGAATTGCCACAGACTAAGAATGTTAAGGGTAGCAATTATTGTGATATTGCTTTTAAACTAGATAAAAGAACAAATAGAATTATCGTTATATCGGCTATAGACAATTTAGTTAAAGGTGCTGCAGGTCAAGCAGTGCAAAATATGAATATTATCATGGGATATGAAGAGAAGATGGGAATTGACTTCATTCCTAATATTTTATAAAGATTTGTTAAATTAAAAAAGGGGGAAAGGGTTATGAAAATTATACAAGGAAATTTTTCTGATAATGTTAAAGGGTTTAAAACAGCTGGAATTGCAGTAGGATTCAAGAAAAGTGGTAAAAAAGATTTAGCAATGATATATAGTGAATCTAATGCTGTATCAGCTGCTACTTTTACAAAAAACAAAGCAAAAGCTGCACCTGTGCTTATAAATATGGAATATATTAAAAATGATATAACGAAGGCGGTAGTTATAAATAGTGGTCAGGCAAATGCATGCACGGGAGAAAAGGGATATGAAGATGCTCTACAGATTGCAAAACTAACAGCTAAAGAATTAAATCTAAAGCCGGAAGAAGTTCTTCAGGCATCAACTGGAGTTATTGGTATACCAATACCAATGGATAAGATGGAAAATGGGATTAAAGATATAACTAAAATGCTTAGCTATACTGGAGGGGAAGCAGCATCGACTGCTATAATGACAACAGATATTGTTAAGAAAGTTGTATCAGTAAATATAGAACTAAATGGAAAAAAAGTTGGCATTAGTGGAATGGCTAAAGGATCAGGAATGATTCATCCTAATATGGCTACTATGTTAAGTTTTGTAGTTACGGATGCTAATATTTCTAAGGATATGCTAAATAAAATTTTGAAAGATAGTATTGAAGATTCATATAATATGATTTCTGTAGATGGAGATACTAGTACAAATGATATGGTTATAGCATTAGCTAATGGTATGGCAGAAAATCTTGTTATTGATAATGAAAATAAAGAATTTTTGATAATAAAAGAAGCATTTGATTATGTAAATAAAGAACTAGCCAAAAAGATAGCAAGAGATGGTGAGGGAGCTACTAAGTTATTTCAAACTAAAGTTATAGGTGCAAACAATGAATCAGATGCAAAAAAATGTGCTAAATCAGTTGTATCATCAAATCTTGTGAAATGTGCTATGTTTGGTAGCGATGCTAATTGGGGAAGGGTAATTTGTGCATTAGGATATTCCGATGCTGATTTCGATCCATATAAAGTGGATTTACATTTTGAAAGTTCTGCAGGAAAAGTTCAAGTTGCAGAAAAGGGCATGATGATAGCTTATGATGAAGAAAAAGCTAAAGCTGTATTAGATGAGGATACAATAACTGTATTAGTAAATTTGAATAGTGGTGAATCAGAAGCAATAGCTTGGGGCTGTGATTTGACGTATAAATATGTAGAAATTAATGGAGAATATAGAACTTAAGCACTAAATAATACACATCTTTAATGTTGAAAATATAGCAATTATATTATAAAGTATAGTTATATATGTAGAAAGGATGTGTATTAGTGATGCCATTTTTATTTGCAGCAATTTTAGGTTATTTTCTTGGTTGTTTTCAAACGGCTTTCGTTTTAGGTAAGTTTATAGGTAAGATTGATATAAGAGATAAGGGCAGTAATAATGCAGGAGCATCAAATGTTACCATAGTAATGGGTTGGAAGTATGGAGTTTTGACGGCGTTAGTTGATATTTTAAAAGCAATAGTAGCTGTACTTATTATAAAATGGTTGTTTCCAAACTCTGATTACTTATATTTTGTATCAGGATTCTTTGCTATTATAGGGCATATATTTCCTTTTTACCTTAAATTTAAAGGGGGGAAAGGTACTGCTTCAATAATTGGAATGGCATTAGCTATTGATTTTAAAATTGCAGCTATTTTGATAGCGACAATAATTATAGTAACTATCTTAACGGATTATATTGCAATTGGAACTTTAGCAATAGTTATTATTTGGCCTATAGCTAAATATGTTGCAGGGTACTCTATTGCTGGTGTGGGTATACTATGTATTATTGCAGTTATATCAATTTATAAACATTTAGCTAATTATAAAAGAATTATAAATAAAGAAGAGACTGGACTCAGATCTCTTTTTAATAAGAATTAATTAAAATTTAGATGATAAGAGCATATATCTTTTGGAGATATATGCTCTTACTTTTTATTTATTATCTATTTTCATTAATAGTTCTCCAGATTTAACCTGTTGAGCTTCTTTAACTAAGACTTTACCTACTTTACCTGATGTTGATGCAGTAATATTAGTTTCCATTTTCATTGCCTCAATAACTAATAAGGTTTGATTTTCTTTTACTTCATCACCTTCATTTACAAGTACTTTTAGAACTGTTCCAGGTATACTAGATCCTATCTCTAAAGGATTATCTGGATCAGCATATTGAGTCTCTACAGATTCTATTGTAGATTTAGATGTAGTATCTTTTACTTTTAGTTCACGTCTATTACCGTTAACTTCAAAAATAAGAGTTCTAAATCCTTCTGAATTAACTTTAGTAACTTGCAATAGTTTCAATATAAGAGTTTTTCCCTCTTTTATTTTTATTTGACAAGTTTCCCCTTCAGCTAATCCATGGAAGTATATATCGCTTCCCACAGTGCTTAAATCTCCATGTTCTTTGATATACTCAAGATATTTTGAGTATACATCCGGATACAATGCATAGCTAAGAACATCTTTTGAGGTTGGCTCTATACCATATTTATCTGACAGTAGAGTTTCAATTTCATCGAAATTCTCATCTGGTAATAATTCACCAGGTCTACATGTGATTGGTTCTTCACCCTTAAGCACAATCTTTTGAAGATCTTCAGGGAAACCACCCTCAGGCTGACCCATCATACCTTTAAAATATGCAACAACTGAATCTGGGAAAGCTAAGTCTTTTCCTTTTGTTAATATATTTTCTGATGTAAGATCGTTTTGAACCATGAATATTGCTAGGTCTCCAACCATTTTAGATGAAGGAGTTACTTTAACAATATCCCCTACCAAATTATTTACAGTTTTGAACATTTCTTTTACTTCATTAAATCTATGACCAAGACCAAAACTTTCAACTTGTGGCTTTAGATTTGAATATTGACCACCTGGAATTTCATATCTATATATTTCTGTAGTACCTGATTTAAGATCTGATTCAAATTGTTCATATACAGGACGTACTGCAGTCCAATAATCAGATATTTTTTGTATTCCTTTTAAATCCATGCCAGTGGCACGCTTAGTGTGTTCAAGTGCAGCAACAACAGAGTTAAGAGCTGGTTGACTTGTTAGTCCTGACATACTATTTATTGCTGTATCAGCTATATCTACGCCGGCTTCAGCAGCCATAATTACAGTTGCAACTCCATTACCTGTTGTATCATGTGTATGCAAATGTATTGGTATTGATATTTCATCTTTTAATGCTTTAATTAGTTTGTATGCAGCATAAGGCTTAAGTAGAGCAGACATATCTTTTATTCCTAGAATATGTGCCCCCATTTTTTCTAATTCTTTTGCTTTATCCACATAATATTGAAGAGAATACTTATCTTTACTAGTATCCAATATATCTCCAGTATAGCAAATACATCCTTCAGCTATTTTATTGTTTTTTAATACTTGATCAATTGTTACTTCCATACCTTTTAACCAGTTTAATGAATCAAAAATTCTAAATACATCAATTCCAGATTTTGAAGATTGATCAATTAATGAACGAATAACATTGTCAGGATAATTCTTATAACCAACACCATTAGAACCTCTAATTAGCATTTGGAATAATATATTAGGCATTTTCTCTCGTAATTTTTCCAATCTATCCCATGGAGACTCTTTTAAAAATCTATATGCTACATCAAAAGTAGCACCGCCCCACATTTCAACAGAGAAGAGGTCTTTAGCAATATGTGAAGTTGATTTAGCAACTTTTAACATGTCAATTGATCTCATTCTAGTTGCCATTAATGATTGATGAGCATCTCTCATAGTTGTATCAGTAAGTAATAGTTTTTCCTGAGATTTTACCCAGTTAACTAAAGCTTCTGGTCCTTGTTCATCAAGTATTTGTTTTGTTCCACTTAAATTTACTATATTAGAAACTTTAGGAACTTTAGGAATATCAAAATCTCTTTTTATTCCATGAGTTTCATTAACAACTTTTTCACCTATATATTTAAGTATATTGTACTCATAGTCAGTTTTTGGTGATATATCAAATAGTTCAGGATTTTCTGCAATAAAGTTAGTAGTACATTCACCTTTAGCAAAAGTAGGATGATTTAGCACGTTTATTAAGAAGTCCATATTTGTTTTAACACCAGAAATTTTACACTCTTTAATAGCACGTAGAACTTTTCTAACAGCGTCATCAAAGCTTCTTGCCCATGATGTAGTTTTAACTAGTAAACTATCATAATAAGGGCTTATTTCAGCACCAGTAAATCCATTTCCGCCATCAAGACGAATTCCAAAGCCTGAGCCAGTTCTATAAACATCAATTTTACCAGTATCAGGTGCAAATTGATTTGAAGGGTCTTCAGTAGTTACACGACATTGTATTGAATATCCGTGAATGGATATTGATTCTTGATTAGGGATACCTACTTCTTTTGAATCTAAAGAATATCCTTCAGCAATGAGAATTTGGCTTTGAACGATATCTATTCCAGTAACCATTTCAGAAACTGTATGCTCTACTTGAATTCTTGGATTCATCTCGATAAAATAATGATCACCATTTTTATCAACTAAGAATTCTAAAGTACCTGCACTTTTGTAGTTAACGTGTCGTGCAATTTTCAAAGCATCGTTACATATTTTGTCTCTTTGTTCGTCTGTGAGATTTAAAGCAGGTGTAAATTCTATTACTTTTTGATGCCTTCTTTGGATTGAGCAGTCTCTCTCATAAAGATGTACGATATTACCATATTTATCACCTAGAATTTGTACTTCAATATGTTTAGGACTTTCTAAATATTTTTCTATAAATATATCATCAATACCGAAAGCTTTTTTTGCCTCATTTTTAGCGCTTATAAATGAAGATATAAGTTCTTCTTCATTTCTTACTATTCGCATACCTCTTCCGCCGCCGCCAGCTGCAGCTTTTAACATTACTGGATATCCACATTCTTTAGCAAATTGAACCGCGTCTTCATTAGATGAAACTGGTTTTTCAACTCCTGGAATAGTAGGTACATCAACAGCTTTAGCAACTATTTTCGATTTTATTTTATCTCCAAGATGTTCCATCATTACAGAATCAGGACCGATAAACTCAATTCCTGCTTCTGCACATTTTCTTGCAAATTCAGGATTTTCAGAAAGAAATCCATAACCTGGATGGATTGCATCTACACCTTTTTTTATTGCTAGACTAATTATTTCATCAATATTAAGATAAGCTTCTATTGGACCTTTATTTTTTCCTATTTGGTAAGCTTCATCTGCTTTTGTTCTAAATAAAGAGAACTTATCTTCTTCTGAATAAATGGCAACAGTTCTAATGCCCAATTCAGAACATGCTCTGAAAATTCTTATTGCAATTTCGCCCCTGTTTGCAACTAGAATTCTCTTAAATTTTTTCAACATTCTTTTCACCCCTTTTTAATAAATATGAAGTTTTGCAAAAAACAAAAATTCAGAAATTCAATGATATAATTATATATTACATGATTTATTATTTCAATTGAATAATTCGAAAAAATGACTTGCATACTAATTAATTTGCATATAAAAAGGCTAGTAAATACTTACTATCTGAAATTAATTTTATAATTTATGACTTTTGCTATTTGAAAAATGTATATCCAATTAAGGTTAATACATAAAATGTAAAAAAAGGGATTGGATTTGTCAACATCTAGTTTTGGGTAAAAAACTCTAATATTTTTAGATTTCGTTACTATTTTAAATCTATCTTTTTAAAATAGTTAAATTCTAAATTGATTTATATTTATTTGTGAAGTATAATATCACAGTACTATATATTGTGGTTAGGAGGGTGCTCAATGCTATATGTTGTGAAACGTGATGGCAGAAAGGTTCCATTTCATTCAGTGAAAATAACCAATGCTATTAAAGGTGCTGCTGATGAAATAGGATATGATTTAAAAGAGAGTTATGCTATTGAAATAACTCAAAAGGTAATGAAGCAAATTGAGGAAAGTAAAACAGAAGAGGTATCCGTAGAGGAAATACAAAATGTTGTCCAAGACACTTTACTAAGAAATGATTTTAGACTAATAGGAGAAACATATTCAAATTATCGAGTTGAGAGAACAAAGATTAGAGAATTAAAATCAAATCTGATGAATGCTATTGAGAAAATAGGGATTGAAACGGATAGGGATAATGCTAATGTGGGGAATAACTTTAGTTCTAAACTGTTAAGAATTGCAAGTGAATCAAATAAATGGCACAATTTAGCTATGATGCCTAAACATTTAGCAAAAGCTCATGAAAATGGAGACATATATTACCATGACTTAGATAGCTACAATTTGACTACAAATTGTTTAAATATAGAGACAGGAAAAATTTTAGAAAGAGGTTTTAATACAGGATATGGTACTATTAAGCCGCCAAAAAGAATAGGAAGTGCTGCTGAGTTATCTTGTATTCTTATGCAAAGTTCTCAAAATGATATGTTTGGAGGCCAATCCCATGTAGATTTTGAGAATGATATGGCTCATTTTGTTAAGCTGACTAGGGAAGAAATACAAGATGAGATTAAAAAGATGTTAAAAGAGGTCGAATCAGATATTGATGAAGATTCTTTTAATAAGCTTGTGGAAAACAAATTAGAAAAAGAGGTTAGGCAAGCAATGCAAGGTATTGTATATAATTTAAATACAATGCATTCGAGAGCAGGAAGCCAGGTACCATTCAGCTCAATTAATATAGGGATACCTAGAGATGAAGATGCTGCTTTGATTTGTAAGATTTTTCTTGAAGAATATGAAAAGGGATTAGGTAAAGGCGAGCAACCAATATTTCCAAATATAATTTTTAGGGTAAAAAAAGGTGTTAATAGAGAAGAAGAAGATAAATATTATTATTTGTATGAATTAGCATGTAGAGTAGCAGCTAAAAGAATGAATCCGATGTTTATGAATTTGGATGCAGACTTTAATCTTAAGATGTACAATGAAGGCGTTGTTGCTGCAACTATGGGGTGTAGAACATATATTATGTCAAATATAAATGGAGAACCTGGTCCAGAGGGAAGAGGTAATATTGCACCTACCACAATTAACTTACCGAGATTAGGGATACTTGCTAAGGGGAATGAGGATAAATTCTTTGAATTATTACTAAGTAGATTAACTTTAGCTAGAGAATCTTTGCTTCATAGATACAGTGTTCTCAAAAACTTAAAGGTGAAAGATTTACCTTTCGTAGCAGGTCAAGGGTTAATGAGAGGATCTGAAGGCTTAGGAGATAATGATAGCATTGAGCCAATTTTAAAACAAGGTACATATGCTATAGGTTTCATAGGATTAGCTGAAACACTTATAGCTTTAACAGGTAAGCATCATGGAGAGGATCAAAAATCTTATGAATTAGGTTTGAAGATATTACAATATGTTAGAGATTTTTGTGATAAGTATAAAGAAGAAGATAAATTAAATTGGTCTTGTTACGCTACTCCAGCTGAAGGTCTATCAGGAAGGTTTATTTTACAAGATAGAAGTGTTTTTGGAAATGTTAAAGGAGTAACGGATAAAGATTATTATACTAATAGTTATCACGTACCTGTAGGACATCAAATATCAATAAAAGATAAAATTGATATTGAATCTAAGTTCCATTCATTATGTAATGCAGGACATATAACCTATATAGAGCTAGATGGATATCCGTCTAAGGAAGCTGTAAAATCTATAATAGATTATGCTTATAAAAAAACAAATATAAGCTATATGGGTATTAATTTCCATATGAAGTATTGTAAGGACTGTGGTGCTAGAGTAGAAGCTGATGAAAACACTTGTCCAAAATGTGGAAGCTCAAATATACAAGGAATATCTAGAGTTACTGGATATTTATCATTAGATGAGAGATTTGGAGCAGGAAAAGTAGCAGAAAGAGCAGATAGAATTTCACACACTGAAAATCATAATAAAAACTACAACGTATAGGAAAAGGCGAAATGGGATTCATTTCGCCTTTTTTATAAATTGCGAAGAAAAGCGCTTGGCAATTTATAGTTAAAAGTTAAAAGTTAAGAGTTGTGGGTACCTTTCGCAAGCGAAAGCTTTTGATTATATAAAAGATAAATAATTTCTTTTGCATAGCAAAAGTTCATTAACTCTTCACTAATCTGTTTCGTATTTTATTTCTAGTAATAAGTTAATGAAAGGGGTATCACTATGAATAACAAAAAATATGTTAGATTATCAGGAATTATATATGAAAGTATGGTAAATGGTACAGGAATAAGAAGAGTTATTTTTGCACAAGGATGTATACATAATTGTAAAGGATGTTTTAATCCAGAAACACATCCTCTACAAGGTGGCGAATTAGTAGATATGAATCAGCTAATCGAAGATGTTGTTTCTAACCCTATGCTTACTGGAGTTACTTTTTCAGGAGGAGATCCTTTTGAACAAGCTAAGGAATTTGCATATATAGCAAGAGAAATTAAAAACTCAGGAAAGGATATATGGTGTTATACGGGATATACATTTGAAGATATTATTAAAAATTTAAAAATAAGAGAAGGTTGGGAAGAATTATTATATAATATCGATGTTTTAATTGATGGAAAGTTTGAAAAGGAAAAAATTGATAAAAAAATTAAATATAGAGGGTCCACTAATCAAAGAATAATTGATGTTAAAAATAGCTTAAATGAGGGAAAGGTTTTAGAAAAAGAGATTTAATGTATCTTATATTCTAAATGTATAGTAAATTATTGAAATCAAGAGAAAATAAAAGGATTATAAGTATAATTGACTTAAATTAACTTTTAAGGCTAAATAGCATGTTGAATTATTTTTAACTATAATGTATATTTATATATGTAGTCGATAATAATTATTAAATAATAAATAATATTAATTTAGAATATAAATCAGGAGGAATTTAATATGAAAAAGTTTATTTGTACAATTTGCGGTTATGTTCACGAAGGAGAAGAAGCACCAGAAGTATGTCCTCAATGTAAAGCTCCAAAAGAAAAATTTGTAGAGAAGACTGACGAAGAACTAACTTGGGCTGATGAGCATAGAATTGGAGTTGCTAAAGATGTAGATCCAAGAGTTGTAGAAGATTTGAGACAAAACTTTATGGGAGAATGTACAGAAGTAGGAATGTACTTAGCTATGAGTAGGCAAGCAGATAGAGAAGGTTTCCCAGAGGTTGCTGAAGCATACAAGAGAATTGCTTTTGAAGAAGCAGAACATGCTGCTAAATTTGCTGAATTATTAGGAGAAGTTGTTACAGATAGTACTCAAAAGAATTTACAACTGAGAGTAGATGCTGAGCATGGAGCTTGTGCAGGTAAAAAAGATTTAGCTACTCTTGCTAAAAAATTAAACTATGATGCTATTCATGATACTGTACATGAAATGTGTAAAGATGAAGCTCGTCATGGTGCAGCATTTAAAGGGTTATTAGACAGATACTTTAAATAAAACTAAATGGCTTCCCATAATGGGAAGCCATTTAGTTTTATTTAGTTGTTAACATTAGGATGATATTAAGCAACGATAAAAAATGTGAATTATTACAACTTGACATTGAAGTTTGGTTTTGATAAAATTTTAACAAAACACTCAAATATTTAGACTTAACTGTTTTCGTATTTGTTTAACAATAGTAATTACCTAACAGAAAAGAGTTTCTAATCTGAAAGGAAATTAGATATATGGATATTTCTAAACTTTCTCATTAAGTGAGATTAGTGTAGATTTCGCGTAAACTCTAACTTTCCTTTTGGGAAAGTTTTTTATTTTAGGGATCGTAAAAAAATAACTTCCACTATATTGCCATCAAAAATTGCAGAAACATCAATATTTTGATGACAAAAGTGGAGAATAATTTTTTAGCCGACCCTTAAGAGGAGGATTATCTAAATGAAGAATTTAATTGATAAACTTTATAAAAATAATAATTTACCAAAAGATAAATTATTATTGCTACTAGATAATATAACTAATGAAGATAAAAATTACCTTTTTGAGATGTCCTTAAAGACAAAGGAAAGATTTTATGGCGATAAAATATATATGAGAGGGCTTATTGAATTTACTAATTATTGCAAAAGAAATTGTGCATATTGTGGAATACGAGCAGAAAACAATAAAGCTGATAGGTATAGGCTCACAGTCAACCAAATAATGGAATGTTGTGCTATGGGAGAAAAGTTAGGATATAAGACTTTTGTACTTCAAGGTGGAGAAGATTCATTTTATACAGATGATAAAATTGTTGAAATAATAAAAGCAATAAAAAGTGAATTCAAAGAAGCTGCTGTTACATTATCTATTGGAGAGAAAAGTTTTGAAACTTATAAGAAATTTTATGATGCAGGAGCAGATAGATATTTATTAAGACATGAAACTGCATCTAGAGAATTATATAAAAAACATCATCCTCATATGGATTTTGATAATAGACGAAGGTGTTTAAAAGATTTGAAGAAAATAGGCTATCAAGTTGGTGCAGGTTTTATGGTTGGACTTCCAGGTGTAACAAATAAGGATTACGTAGAAGATTTAATATTTTTGAAAGAGCTCTCACCTCATATGATAGGGGTAGGACCTTTTATTTCTCATAAAGATACACCTCTTTGTAACGAAGAGAATGGTACTATTGAAAAAACATTAGTGTTACTGTCTATTATAAGGTTGTTACTACCTACAGTATTATTACCTTCTACTACTGCTATGGGCTCTTTGGATTCAAAAGGTAGAGAAAAGGCCTTAAAAGTAGGAGCGAATGTTGTTATGCCTAATTTATCACCTACTAATGTAAGAGAAAAATATTCTTTATATGACGGAAAGATTTGTACTGGAGATGAGGCAGCACACTGTAGAAAATGCATAGAAGGAAGAATAAATAGTGCTGGTTTTTCAGTTGATATGTCAAGAGGAGATTATATAGATTGGAGGAGGAAATAAATTATGTTTATAGACCACAAATATATTGAAGATTTGCTGATTAAAGCTGAAACTGCAACAAAAGACGATGTACAAAAAGTACTTGAAAAGGCAAAGAAAAGAAAAGGGTTATCGCCAGAAGAGGTTGCTGTATTATTACAAATTAAAGATGAGGATCAAACCAAAGAAATGTTCCATATTGCCGGTGAAATAAAACAAAGTATATATGGAAATAGAGTAGTAGTATTTGCGCCACTATATGTAAGTAATTACTGTGTCAATAATTGCACCTATTGTGGGTATAAAAGAGATAATAAGTTTCCAAGAAGAAAACTTACAAGAGATGAAATTCAACAAGAAGTAAAACTTCTTGAAAAAATGGGTCACAAGAGAATCGCATTTGAAGCTGGAGAAGATCCTGTTAATTGTGACATGGATTATATTTTAGATGCTATTGATGCTATATATTCTACTGAAAATAAAAAAGGAGCAATTAGAAGAATAAACGTAAACATTGCTGCTACTACGGTAGAAAATTATAAAAGACTAAAAGATGCTCAGATTGGAACTTATATTTTGTTTCAAGAAACTTATTACAAGCCAATTTACGAAGAAATACATCCTAAATCATTAAAAGGAGATTATGAATACCATCTTACAGCATTTGATAGGGCTATGGAAGCTGGAATTGATGATGTTGGTGGAGGTGTATTATTTGGGCTCGCAGAAGCTAAGTTTGAAGTGATGGCACTTATGTTACATAATATCCATCTTGAAAAGAAATTTGGGGTTGGATTCCATACAATATCTGTTCCTAGGTTAAAAGCTGCTGAAGGAGTAGATTTTGAAAAATTTCCTCATATAATAGATGATGATATGTTCAAAAAAATTGTAACAATTATTAGACTTGCTGTTCCTTACGTAGGAATAATATTATCGACTAGGGAAACAGCTGATATGAGAAGAGAATTATTAAAGCATGGAGTTTCTCAAATTAGTGCTGGTTCATGTACAGGGGTAGGTGGTTATAAAGAACAAGAATTATTAGGAAAGAAAGTAGATCAATTTAGTATAGAAGATCACAGAAGCCCACTTGAAATATTGAAAGAATTAATAGATGAAGGTCATGTACCAAGTTATTGTACAGCTTGCTATAGAAAAGGAAGAACAGGAGATAGATTTATGAGTTTGGCAAAATCGGGCCAAATTCAAAATGTATGTCACCCAAATGCTTTGATGACATTAATGGAATTTGTTTTAGATTATGGAGATGAAGAACTTTATAATAAAGGAGAAAAATTTATAGTTGAAGAAATAAAAAAGATAGAGAGAGATGATATTAGAAGTTTAGTTGAGAACAATTTGAAAAAATTAAAAAATGGAGAACGAGATTTATATATTTAATGTTTTAGCGGCTATGTTTTAATAACATAGCTATTTTTCTAATTTATTGTGGTATAATTTTTTTAGGACAAGTATTATTTATTTACCTCAAAATGGTAATAATCATAGATAATAAGTGGACATTGACTAAATTGATGAGGTGAATTATATGGAAGACAATAGTTTCAAAGATAAATTTGATTTTATTTTTAAAAAAATAATTAAAGTTACAATTATGTTTATAGTTATATTATTATTAATTATGAGCGAAAACTTTAGAAGTGGGTTATTAATGATTTTTAAACCCCTTTTAATAGCATTTGCAATTGCGTATTTATTGGACCCACTGGTAAGGTTATTTAACCGAAAGTTAAAAATAAGTAGGTCTCAGGCAATTGCGATAGTTGTTTTATTGATAATTTTAATACTTATTCTTATTGGAGCAATTGGAATACCTAGTTTAGTATTAAATGCAGGAGAACTTTTGGGAAATATACCTGATAATTTTAATTTTAATTTTGATATTATAAATGAAAACTTGACAATTTTAAATAATCAATACTTGGTATCCATAAGCGAATTTATAAATCAATTAATTGGAAAAACATTATCTTCAATAGCAAGTATATCTAGTTATATTTTGGAAAAAGTTGTTGTTAATGCATTTAGGATAACTTCTTCATTTTTTAGTTTGATAGTAAGTTTTGTAATAGCAATTTATATGTTAATAGATAAAAAAGATTTACAAGCTAGAATAAAAAGAGTAGTGTATGCATTTTTTAAGAAAGAAGATGCTGATTATATAATGAATGTAGGGAGAGTGAGCAATAAAATATTTTCTGGTTTTCTAATTGGAAAGCTGGTGGACTCACTAATAATAGGAATTTTGTGCTGGATAATACTATTATTCTTTAAAATTAGATTTGCTCCTATAATAGCTATTATTGTAGGTATTACAAATATGATACCATATTTTGGACCGTTTATTGGAGCAGTGCCAGCAGTTTTGATTGTTTTACTACAAAGTCCTATATTAGCTTTTTGGGTTTTGATAGTAATAATAATACTTCAACAATTTGATGGTTTAGTTCTTGGACCATATATATTAGGGGATAGTGTTGGCGTTGGAGCTTTTTGGATTATTGTTGGAGTAACTATAGGGGGTACCATGTTTGGTGTAGTGGGTATGCTTATAGGAGTTCCAGTTTTAGTGTTATTAAAAACTATTGTAGAGGAAATGGTGCAACAGTTTTTAAAACGCAAAGGATTATCTGATATTGAATTAGATAATATTAATAAATTTGGGGACGAATCAAAATCTTTTATTGATAAAATAAGGAATTTTAAAAGAATGAAAAAATAGAAAAAAATAACATAACTTGAAAAAAACAATTTAATATGCTAAAATACACTAGTAATGAAAAAATATTATACAACAAAATCTAGAATTCCTTTATGAAAGGATAAATAAGTATGAAAAGTAAATATGATTTTGGAAAGAGTCTTGCATTTTACTATGCAAGTGAAGAACATTTGTTAATAAATTTATATTATTATATAAAAAATGCACATAATCAAAATGAAAAAGTATTAATTTGTGTGGAAGCGGATTTAGCTAACAAATTGAGTCGCTTTATTGAGGAAACGTTAGATGCGAATTTTGAAATTGAAACTTTTGATTATCCTAATACAGTTAATAGGGGCTACAATTCATCAGTAATTGGCATAAAAAATGAATTGATTGAATATGTTAATAGAATGAAATCCCAAGGATATGAAGGGGTTAGAATAATAGAGCAAGCTACTTTTACATTAAAAAGTATTAATGAAAGTAGATATATTCAACACTTAAAGGATACTCCTGATATACTGCATGGGATTGATTGTAGTATTTTAAGTTTATATGATTTTTGGGATTACCTCAATGAACAAAAATACATAACAGAAAATATTATAATGTGCTCTAGAAAAGAGCATGAGTTTTTACTAACCAATTTTGAAATAACAGAAATGAATAAGCATGAGCATGAAATAAACATAGTTGTAACATAGTTTATTTTTTAACCTATGTTACTAAAAATCTAATATATAAAGAAATATTAAAAAAACTAGTTAGAGATAACTAGTTTTTTATAAATTGATTCAGCTTCGGATAAATTATTTGCTGGGGCAGTTGAATAATAAATATCTTTATATTTATTATTTAAATCATCAGAGTTTATCCACACTTGTTTTAAGTCATGGGAAAGTTTTATAGAACCAATAATGTTACTAGATTCTAATAGTTTCGAGTTTTCAGGGATATAACCTAAATAATTACCAGAATGATTCTGTTTGAAAATTATAGCATAAGAATAGTCATCTACTGTTATTGTTGCATTAATTATATTAGTAGAAAGTATTCTTTTGTGCTGAGTTCCATTTAGTTTAATTACACTCTTAATAGTAAAGTCAGTATTTTTAGAAAATATAAATGCATTATAACTTTTATTTATATTTTGTGGTGATAAATACAAATATACTGCTAAGATAATAATTAAAGTGCATAAAAATGAGATTACAAGTTTTTTATTCATGAGTACACCTCTACTTATGATGTTCTACTAATAAATATGTATATATATAATTATACTTGTAAATATTATAGCATTCAATAAATTTATAATTATTGGTAAAATATACATGTATTTAATTATCAAATAAAGTTCAATAATTTTCGGAGAGTTGTATTAAAAACAAATTAATGGAAAAAATAGTGAAGTGCGGTGCTTTAATCATTTGATTTTTAGTTGAACTAGTAGTATTATTAAGATAAAGTCAAAGAAAGTCAAAGTCAGAAGAGGTGATTAAATGGCCAGATTGTCAGATTTAATCGAAGAATTTATTAAAACTATGTTTGATTTGAAGGATGACAGTGTATTAGAGATTCAAAGGAATGAGTTAGCAAACCAATTTAGGTGTGCACCTTCTCAGATAAATTATGTTCTCACTACCAGATTTACATGTGATAAAGGATATGTTGTGGAGAGTAGAAGAGGAGGTGGAGGGTGCATAAAAATCACAAAAATTGAATATGAAAGTAATGAAGCAGTATTTAAAATACTTAGTGAAAAAATTGGAGATAAAATTACTTATGATTCCACTAAAAAGCTTATAAATAGTTTATATGATAGTAAATTAATTTTGAAAAATGAAGCTAATTTGATGAAAGCTGCTACTACAGATAGAACTCTCTCGTTGGTAATTGGCAGTAGAAATGAAATTAGAGCTGAAATCTTAAAAGCTATGTTAATAACAACTTTATTTAATAATAATCAATAAATTATGTTTATCTAAATAACTTCTAAATTTATAATTTGAAACTGAGTGTAGAGGTGATAAAATGCTTTGTGAAATTTGTAATAAAAATGAAGCTTCAATTCATGTTACAAAGATAATTAATGGGAATAAACAAGAATTAAATATTTGTGCAGTTTGTGCAGATAAAATGGGAGAATTAAACATTGTTCCAGATATGGATATCATATCTCCGTTTTCATTTCAAAATATTGTTAGCGGACTTATGGATTATGTAAATACTAATACTTTAAAAAATAAAGGAAAAGATTTAACTTGTAAGAATTGTGGCTTAACATATAGAGAATTTAAAGAAAAGGGTCTTTTAGGTTGCAGTGAATGTTACAATAGTTTCAATCAAATGCTTTCATCAGTAATCAAAGGAGTTCAAGGAAATATTGAGCATTATGGTAAAATACCTAAGATATCTGGTGGTGAAATTCTGAAAAAAAGAAAGTTACTAAATTTAAAAGAGCAATTACAGAAAGCTATCGTATTAGAAGAATATGAAAGAGCAGCTGAGATAAGAGATAAAATTCGTGAAATTGAGAATGAATAATGGTTTGAGGTGATTTGTATGCAAAATTGGATTAATACCGAGACTAATAAAGAAGATGTTGTTTTAAGCAGCAGGATTAGATTGGCTAGAAATTTAAAAGGTATTCCATTTCCAAACAAGCTTAATACTGAAAAAGGTAAAGATATTGTAGCTAAAGTTGAAGAAGCATTTTATTCGAATACTCATTGTGAAGAAAATTATAAAACTTATTATCTATGGCATAATACTGATACAATAAATGAAGCTTTCTTAGAAAAACACATTATAAGTAAGAAACTACTAAATAATAAAAATAAAGCGAGTTTTATAGTGGATAAAGATGAAGTGATTAGTATTATGATAAATGAAGAGGATCATATAAGATTGCAAAGCGTAGTTTCTGGATTTAATATTAATCAAGCTTATGAATATACTAATAAAGTTGATGACTTATTAGAAGAGAAGTTGGATTATGCATATGATGAAAAGCTAGGATATCTAACAACATGCCCAACGAATTTAGGAACAGGTATGAGGGCTTCAGTAATGCTTCATCTTCCTTCATTGACAATAACAAAAGAAATTAATGGTATATTAAATGCCTTAACTCAGGTAGGAATGACCATTAGAGGATTGTATGGTGAAGGTTCACGTGCTTATGGAAATTTATATCAAATTTCTAATCAAATCACACTTGGAATAAGTGAAAATGAGATATTAGCTAAGCTTACAGCGGTTATAAATCAAGTTGTTAATCAAGAAAAAGTATCAAGAGAACAAATTCTTAAAAAAAATGAATATGAATTAAAAGATAAAATATTTAGATCATTAGGATTATTACAGTCGGCAGTTTTATTAAATGAAGATGAATGTTTAAATTTACTTTCAAGTGTAAGAATGGGTGTAGAATTGGGAATAATTAATAATATAAGTAAAACAACTTTAAATAAATTAATGATAAATTCTCAATCTTCTATAATTAGATTAAATAATCAAAAGGTTGATGACAAACAGTTAAGATTATTGAGGGCAGAATTAATAAAAGAGGGTCTAAAATAAAAAATTTTAGGAGGTGTTTCCAATGATGTTTGGTAGATTTACTGAAAGAGCTCAAAAGGTTCTTATGTATGCACAGCAAGAAGCGCAAATATTTAAACATGGGTATGTTGGAACAGAACATATCCTTTTAGGAATTTTAAAAGAAGAAGAAGGTATTGGTAAAAAAATATTAGAGGATATAGATATAAAAGAAGATAAAATTATAAATTTAATAAATGAATACGAGGGTAAAGGAGAAATTTCATTATATAAAAATGAAATTCCTTTAACACCAAGGACTAAAAGATTATTGGAATTGAGTTGGATTGAAGCAAGAAATTTGAATCATAATTATATAACACCTGAGCATATATTATTAGCTATGATAAGAGAATCAGAAGGAGTAGCATATACAATTTTAAGCAATCTTGGAGCAAATTTTGATAATCTCGAAAAGAAACTCTTGGCAACAATGAATGGAGAAAATATTTCCGAAGCAGTACCTTCTAAGGTTAAAAAGGAGAACGATACGCCTTCACTAAATAAATTTGGAAGAGATTTAACTAAATACGCAGAAGAAGAGAAATTAGATCCTGTTATTGGAAGAGAAAAAGAAACACAAAGAGTTTTAGAAATATTATGTAGAAGAATAAAAAATAACCCGTGCTTAATAGGTGATCCAGGTGTAGGAAAAACGGCTATTGCTGAAGGATTAGCGCAAAGAATTGCTGGAGGAAATGTGCCGGAAATACTTAAAGATAAAAGAGTTGTAACACTAGATATTTCTTCTATGGTAGCGGGTTCTAAGTATAGAGGAGAATTTGAAGATAGAATGAAAAAAGTTATGGAGGAAATTTATAATGCTGGCAACATACTGTTATTTATAGATGAAATTCATACTATTATCGGTGCTGGAGGAGCAGAGGGAGCGATAGATGCATCCAATATTCTTAAACCTGCATTGGCTAGGGGCGAAATTCAGTGTATTGGGGCAACTACTATAGAAGAATATAGAAAACATGTTGAAAAAGATGCTGCTTTAGAAAGAAGATTTCAACCTGTAAATGTAGGTGAGCCCAGCAAAGAAGAATCTATTCTAATATTAAAAGGTTTAAGAGATAAGTATGAAGCACACCATGGGGTTAAAATAACTGATGAAGCTATTGGAGCAGCTGTAGAATTGTCAGATAGATATATTAATGATAGATATTTGCCGGATAAAGCTATAGATTTAATTGATGAAGCGGGAGCAAAAGTAAGGATTCGAAACTTAACTGCACCACCTGATTTAAAGCATTTAGAGGATAAACTTGAAAAAGTAAAAAAAGAAAAAGAAGATGCTATAAATGTTCAGGACTTTGAAAAAGCAGCGAGTTTACGGGATAATGAAAGAGAACTCAGAGAAAAATTGGAAAATTCTAAAACAAATTGGAAGAAGCAGTATGATGTTGAAAACCAAATTGTTTCTGAAGAAAATATTGCAGAAGTTGTTGCGAAATGGACTAATGTTCCAGTTGAAAGATTAACACAATCTGAATCTGAAAAATTATTAAAACTTGAGGAAATCTTACACGATAGAGTTGTTGGGCAAGAAGAAGCTGTCAAGTCTATATCTAGGGCTGTTAGAAGAGCTAGAGTTGGTTTGAAGAATCCTAAAAGACCTATAGGTTCATTTATCTTTTTAGGACCTACTGGTGTAGGTAAAACTGAATTATCCAAAGCTTTGGCAGAAGCGATGTTTGGTGATGAAAATAATATGATCAGAATAGATATGTCTGAATATATGGAAAAACATGCAGTTTCCAAACTTATAGGATCACCTCCTGGATATGTAGGTTTTGATAATGGAGGTCAACTTACTGAGAAAGTAAGGAGAAATCCTTATTCTGTGATACTTTTTGATGAAGTTGAAAAGGCTCATCCTGAGGTATTTAATATATTGCTTCAAATTCTTGAAGATGGTAGGCTTACTGATGGAAAAGGGAAAACAGTAAATTTCAAAAATACAATAATTATCATGACATCAAACGTAGGAGCATCAACACTTAGGAAACAAAAATCTTTAGGATTTGCAATGACTGATAATATCAATGAATCAGAGTATGAAAGAATGAAAGAAACTATGATGGATGATTTAAAGAAGGCTTTTAAACCTGAATTTCTAAATAGGGTAGATGATATTATTGTATTCCATTCACTACAAGAAAAAGATTTAAGAAAAATAGTTAAATTAATGTTGAAAGAGGTTGAAATTAGACTTAGAGATAGTGATATCAAAATTAAATTTGATGAAAGTGCTGAAAAGTTATTAACCACATCAGGTTTTGATCCTGTATATGGGGCAAGACCACTTAGAAGAACAATAACGAAGATAGTTGAAGATAAATTATCTGAAGAAATACTCAAAGGTGCTATATCTAAAGGTGATAAGATTAAAGCAACTGTAGAAAATGTGGAATTAGTATTTACTAAAGAATAAAAAATCAGCAGTAAAACTGCTGATTTTTTATGATAATTTATTTTTATGTTTTAAATGCATAAATTGCTTGAATATAAAGGTTTTTTTAATTAAAATTGTATAGTATGGTTAAGCCACTAAATGAAGATAAACTAATTTGATTACAGCAATCATAGAAGAGTGAATAATTTTTATTATTGGTATTAAAAAAGTAATTTAGTATTGATGGTTTAGGGAGTGAGTTTATGGCAAAGAATAAATCAAAATTTGTTTGTCAAAGTTGTGGTTTTGACGCACCAAAATGGTTCGGTAAATGTCCGGCTTGTAGTCAATGGAATACTGCAGTTGAAGAAACTATTGTCAAAGAATCTAAGATGAAAAGAAGTACTGGTTTAAGTAGTAATAATAAACCACAGAGTATTACTGATATTAAATCAGGAGCATATGAGAGATATGATACTGGTGTTGGAGAATTGAATCGTGTATTGGGAGGAGGAATTGTAAAGGGATCTTTAACTTTGATTTCAGGGGCTCCTGGGATAGGTAAATCTACATTATTATTGCAAACAGCAGATTATATTTCTAAGAAATTGGGTAAAGTATTATATGTATCGGGAGAAGAATCAAGTGAGCAGATAAAAATTAGAGGAGATAGAATAGGAAGTTTATCATCTGAGTTGTTGATTTTATCTGAAACTAATCTTGAGAGAATAGAAGAACATATAAAAGAAATGAAGCCTGTTTTTGTGATAATTGACTCTATACAAACATTATTTAAAGCATCTATAACTTCTGCTCCAGGAAGTGTTTCTCAGGTAAGAGAGTGTGCAAATGAGCTTATGAGAATAGCGAAGGTTAATAATATTCCATTTTTTATAGTTGCACATGTAACTAAACATGGAGAATTAGCGGGTCCTAGAGTTCTGGAACATATGGTGGATACTGTACTATCTTTTGAAGGGGAAAGAACGCAAGAGTTTAGAATTTTAAGAACTATGAAAAATAGGTTTGGAACTACGAGTGAAATTGGTGTATTTGAAATGAGACAAGAAGGATTAAAAGAAATTACAAATCCATCTGAAGTATTTTTAGAAGAAACAAATTACAACCAAGAAGGGGCAGTTGTTATTGGTCTCATGGAGGGTAGTAGACCTATTTTGGTGGAAATACAAGCTCTAGTAAGTAAGACTAATTTAGCAATGCCAAGAAGAACCGCTGTAGGTATTGAAAATTCTAGGCTTAATTTAATTTTGGCTGTATTAGAAAAAAAACTAGGAACCCCTTTTTATTTATATGATGTTTATGTAAATGTAGTCGGGGGATTAAGTGTGGAAGGAACTTATGGTGATTTGGGGTTAGCTATAGCTTTATTGTCAAGTCTGAAGGGTAAGCAATTTAAACTGAATAAAACAATAGTAATTGGAGAAATTGGTTTAACAGGGGAAGTAAGGCCAATATCTTTTTGTGATAGATTAGTCAATGAGGGAGCAAAAATGGGGTTTGAAAATATTATTATCCCTAGCAGAAATAAGGAAAAAATTGAAAATAAGAGTGCGAATATTATCGGAGTGAGTACTTTAGTTGATGCAATAAAAAATATGCTTTAATAATATATAGAGAGGAGGAGAATATACGATTATGAGGCTGGAAAAAGATAGAAAATTAATGGATGTTCTAAAAATTTTATCTCCAGGAACATCTTTAAGAGAAGGATTAGAAAATATATTAAGAGCAAAAACAGGAGCTTTGATTGTAATTGGAGATACTGAAGAAGTCCTAGAACTTGTTGATGGCGGGTTTAATATTAATTCAGTCTACAGTCCATCTTATATTTATGAATTGGCTAAAATGGATGGGGCAATTATCATAAGTAGTGATATAAAAAAAATACTATTTGCAAATACACAGTTGGTAACTGATTTTACTATACCAACTTATGAAACAGGTACACGTCATAGGACAGCACATAGAGTATCAAGACAAACAGGTAGTATTGTCATTGCAATTTCTCAAAGAAGGAATATAATAACTGTTTATAGAAAATCTATTAAGTATGTGTTGCGAGATAGTAGTTTAGTATTAGCTAGAGCAAATCAAGCACTTCAAACACTTGAAAAATATGTAGTTGTTTTAGACCGGGTTGTTGGGAATCTAAATCTTTTAGAGTTTCAGGATTTAGTAACATTATTTGACGTAATTTCAGCTATCCAAAGGACAGAGATGTTGATGAGAATAGTAGATGAAATTGAGAGATATATTTGTGAACTGGGAAATGAAGGAAGGCTTATTTCTATGCAAATGAGTGAATTGATAAGGTCAGTTGAAGAAGATGGTATTCTTTTAATTAGGGATTATCACAAAGAGAATTTGGATTATGAAAAACTGTATGAACAGATTCAAAAAATGTCATCTGATGAGTTGTTGGAATTAGATAGTATATCAAAAATATTAGGCTATCAAGGAGTTCCACTAGTAGATACGCTGATATCATCAAGAGGATATAGGATGTTGAGTAAAATACCGAGGATCCCTTCCAATGTAATAGAAAACTTAATTATCAATTTTAATAAATTAACAACAATTATGGATGCATCTAATGAAGAATTAGATAGAGTTGAAGGCATTGGAGAGGCAAGGGCTAAAGCAATAAGAAATGGACTTAGAAGGTTAAGAGAACAAATAATGATTGATAAACAGTTATAGCACAAGATAAGAGAATCTTATTTTGTGCTATTGGTGAAATCTATCTCATTGTATACTTGCCTAGAGTGTTGATTCTATTATACTCTTTTAGTAATATGTCATATAAATTTAGATCCAATAGATTGCAAAGAGATGTTAAGTAGAACAGGTTATTCCCAAGTTCCCTTTCTAAGATTTCTCTACAAGTATCACACATACTTCCCATAAGGTGGGTGTTGAAATATGTTTTGAAATCTTCAATATCACCATCTTCATCCTGAGGCAGAGGTTGTTTTTCTGCATTTAACTCAATGCAACCACAGTTAGTAACAGATTTAGCTAAGGCTCTGTTTATCCTTGCTTCAGATTCTTGAAGCTTAGTCATTATATCTAGTAGACTTTTATGACGTAATAAGTTTTCGCTTACGGCATTTTGATAATCATCAAATATTACATCTTTCATTGGATCAACTCCTTGTCGAAGAGAATTTATGTAGCTAATTTAATTATAAGTATCATTAGATAATTTTGTCAATTAATTCCTTAAAAGAATCTGAAGATAAATAATACGGAAACTTAATTAATTCATATACAAAACCCTAAGTATCAATAAATTTTGGACTTGAATTAATCAATAGTGAAGTTGGATATATATATTGTTTGTACATGTATATAATAAAATAATTTACAATGTTTTTATAGGGGGATAATTATGTTAATTTATGGTTATAATATAATTAGCCTATAAAAAGGTGAAAATAATTAATGATTAGTAAATAAATTATTAAATTATAATATAATTGTTGATTTAATCAATGGATTAATATATATTGATATTAATGGTAGGAAAGAAAGAATATTTTTAATAAAATCAAAGATTATATTAAATAAAATTGAAAGGAGGGTAAATATGTTTGATAAAGTTTTGAGAGGACTATTTACTTTGGCAGGAATTGTTATTGGTTTTTTTTGTGCGAATATTCTTTTGAGATTTGATGGAGTAAAAAGCATAGTTAATAGTCAAATATTGGTAGTGATTATATATGTTTTTGTAAGCTTGTTATTCGGACTTATTTTATTTTTAATATCACCTTTTATCAATAAAATTATTTCAAAAGCAATGAATTATTTTGAGAAGAATATTCAAAAAAGATCTGGCGAAGACATATTGATTGCAACATTTGGCGCTTTGTTAGGATTGATTATATCGGCACCTTTTGTGAATTTATTATCTGGAGTTAATATTTTAGGGAATAATATTCTAGGTACTATTATAGGTGTAATATTAGCTATAATTATGGCATCATTAGGTGCAGAAATCGCAATTAAGAAGAAAGATGATATAATAGGATTATTTGCAAATTTGAAAAAAACAGGTGATACAAAAGAAAAAAAGGTAAAACAAAAGTGTAAAGGAATACCAAAAGTATTGGATACATCTGTTGTTATTGATGGCAGAATACTTGATATTTCAAAAACAGGATTTATTGAAGGTACTATGGTAATACCTAATTTTGTTTTAGATGAATTGAGACATATTGCGGATTCTTCTGATAATTTAAAACGAAAAAGAGGAAGAAGAGGACTGGATATTTTAAATAAAATCCAAAAAGAATCAGGCGTTGATATTTTAATTACTGATAAAGATTTCCCGGAAATTTCTGAAGTAGATAGTAAATTAATTAAATTGGCACAAACTTTAAAAGGAATTGTTTTAACTAATGATTTTAATCTGAATAAAGTTGCGGGAGTTCAAGGGGTTCCGGTTTTAAATATTAATGAACTTGCAAATGCTGTTAAGCCTGTAGTTTTGCCTGGTGAAGAAATGACAATTCAAATTATAAAAGATGGTAAAGAGCAAGAACAAGGAATTGCATATTTAGATGATGGTACAATGATTGTTGTTGAAGGTGCTAAAAGACAAATTGGTGAGATAATGGACGTTATAGTAACATCGGTACTTCAAACAGCAGCAGGAAGAATGATATTTGCGAAACAAAAGAGATAAATAGGAGTTTTATTATGAAAAATTGTGCTGTAATAGTGGCTGCGGGAAAAGGAACTCGCATGAAAGCAGATGTTAGTAAACAATTTCTATGTATAAAAAACAAACCTATATTGTATTATACGTTGAAAGTGTTTGAAGAAAATGATTTAGTAGATGATATAATACTTGTTTTAGCGGAATGTGAAATTAAGTTTTGTAGAGAAAATATAATAGAAAAATATAATTTTAAGAAGATTAAACAAATTGTTGCAGGTGGTAAAACTCGTCAAGAATCGGTTTTAAACGGATTATATGCTGCACATGGTAGTGATATAGTGTTGATACATGATGGTGCAAGGCCTTTTATTGATAATGAAATTATATCTGATGGGATTAAATTTGCATTATTATATGGAGGGGCTGCTTGCGGAGTTACTCCAAAAGATACTATAAAATCAAGAAGTGAAAATGGTTTTTCAGAGAGTACTTTGGAAAGAAATAAATTATTCTGTGTACAAACACCTCAATGTTTCAAATATGATATTATTCTTAAATGTCATGTAAATGCGCTTAAGCAAAAGGTAATTGGGACAGATGATACGATGATAGCGGAGTATTACTCTGAAAATGTATATTTATACCAAGGCAGCTATGACAATATTAAAATAACAACACCTGAAGATTTGTTTATAGCAGAAAAACTAATTGAACACACTTAAGGATATAATGTTGACATCATAAAATAGCACGAGTATAATTAAGTCTGAAAAATAGAAAAAATATAAGCGATGATAAAGAGTAGTAGGGGTAAATACAGAGAAAAAATCCATGGCTGGAAGGTTTTTAAAAGCTTTGAACCTGCTTTTGAGCTGTAGGCATAACCTACCGGTAAATCCGTTATTGTATAATGAGTTCAAAATTAGGTGGTACCGCGATAACTCGCCCTAATATTTATTAGGGTGGGTTTATTTTATTTTAATGTAAATTAATGTAATGCAACATATACTATTAAAGGAGGAAGGTTTTATGAAATTATCTAGTACGTTAATGACAACACTAAGGGAAGTTCCGGCAGAGGCGGAATTACCTAGCCATAAATTGATGTTAAGGGCAGGATTAATGAGAAAAATGGCGTCAGGAATTTATAATTATATGCCATTTGGACTTAGAACTTTGAAAAAAATTGAAGATATTGTAAGAGAAGAAATGGATAACGCGGGAGCACAAGAATTTTTGGCTTCAGCTGTAATACCAGCTGAGTTATGGCAGGAATCTGGGAGATGGGATGTGTTTGGTCCTGAAATGTTTAGACTATCTGATAGAAATAATAGAGAGTTTTGTTTAGGACCTACTCATGAAGAGGTGTTTACTGATATAGCTAGATCCGTTATAAAATCGTATAAGCAACTACCTCTAAATTTATATCAAATTCAAACTAAATATAGAGATGAAAGAAGACCAAGATTTGGTGTTATGAGATCTAGAGAATTTGTTATGAAAGATGCATATAGTTTTGATAAAGATAATGAAGGTCTAGATTTATCATACGAAAAAATGTATGGTGCATATGTTAATATTTTTGAAAGATGTGGAGTAATATGTAGTGCTGTAGAAGCAGATTCTGGTGCTATGGGAGGTTCTGGATCGGCAGAATTTATGGTAAAATCAGAATTTGGAGAAGATGAGGTAGTGTTTTGTTCATCATGTAATTATGCGGCAAATATGGAAAAAGCACCTTCAACTCCTGAAAAAGCAGAAAAAGAAGATATGGAAGAAATTAAAGAAGTTCAAACATTAAATGTTAAAACTATTAACCAACTAACAGAATTTTTTAATGTTTCAGCAACAAAAACTGCAAAAACTCTTATTTATAAAGCAGATGAAAAAGTTATAGCTGTAGTTCTTCGAGGTGATAGAGAGGCGAATGAAGTAAAAATATCTAATGCTATCGGGGCTGTAGTAGAATTTGAAATGGCCGATGAGGAAACAGTTAAGAAAGCTACTAATGCTGAAACAGGTTTTGCAGGTCCAGTAAATTTGAAAGTTGATATGCTGCTGGTTGATGAAGAAGTTGCTAATATGTATAATTTTATAATTGGAGCTAATCATACAGATTATCATTTTATAAATGCTAATTATGGAAGAGATTTTGAAGGAACATTAGGAGATTTCAGAAATGTTACTTCGGAAGATAAATGCCCAAAATGTGCTAAAGCATTAACTATTGCAAGAGGTATAGAGGTAGGACATATTTTCAAGTTAGGAACAAAATACTCTGAATCTATGGGAGCCCTTTTTACAGATGAAGATGGTAAACAAAAACCATTAATAATGGGGTGCTATGGTATAGGTGTGAATAGAACAATGGCTGCAATTATTGAACAAAATCATGACGAAAATGGTATTATATGGCCATTATCAGTAGCGCCATATCATGTTATAATAGTACCAATTTCAGATAAAAAACCAGAGCAAGTGGAGGCAGCTGAAAAATTATATAATGAATTAAAGAAAGAAGGAATAGAAGTTTTACTTGATGATAGAAAAGAAAGACCAGGCGTTAAATTTAAGGATGCTGATTTAGTTGGAGTGCCAATAAGAGTTACTGTAGGTAGAGGTATTTCTGATGGTATGGTTGAATATAAGCTGAGAAGAAATAAGGAAAAAGAGGAAATTGAACTATCAGAAGTAATGAATAGAATCAAAGCAGAATTTAAAAACTTAAAGTAATTTAATTAGGTATAAGGGAAGTTTATAATGAAATAGTTTTTAATTAAAAATTTTGAAAAATAGAAATATAAAATTAAACTAATCAGTTAATGGAGGGTTTTAAATGAAAATATTTAATTCAATGACTAGAAGAAAAGAAGAGTTTATTCCCTTGAAACCTGGTGAAGTTAGCATGTATGTTTGCGGACCAACCGTTTATGATTATTTCCACATAGGGAATGCGAGAACTTTTTTGGTATTTGATACTATTAGAAGATATTTTGAATATAAAGGGTTAAAAGTTAACTACATTCAAAACTTTACAGATATAGACGATAAAATGATCAACAGAGCAAATGGTGAAGGGATTACTGTAAAAGAATTAGGACAAAGATTTATTAATGAATATTTTAAAGATGCTGACGCACTAGGGATAAAAAGAGCAACAGAAAATCCTATTGCAACAGAATATATTGATGATATCATTGATTTTGTAAGTGCTCTTATTGAAAAAGGTTTTGCTTATGAAGTTAATGGAGATGTTTATTTTGAAACAAAGAAATTTAATGAATATGGTAAGTTGTCTGGACAGAATTTGGAAGACTTACAAGCAGGAGCGAGAATAAAAGTAGACGAAAGAAAGAAAGATCCAATGGATTTTGCTATTTGGAAAAGTCAAAAACCAAATGAACCAGCATGGGATTGTCCTTGGGGAAAAGGTAGACCAGGATGGCATATAGAATGTTCATGTATGGCCAATAAGTTATTAGGTGAAACAATTGATATACATGCAGGTGGAGCAGATTTGAAATTTCCTCACCATGAAAATGAAATAGCACAAAGTGAAGCAAGGACGGGAAAAGAGTTCTCAAAATACTGGATGCATTCAGCTTATTTAAATATCGAAAACAAAAAAATGTCTAAATCATTAAATAATTTTTTTACTGCAAGAGAAATTTTAAAGAAATATGATGCAGAGGTTGTTAGACTCTTTATGTTATCAGCGCACTATAGAACTCCTTTGAATTTCAGTAGGGAATTACTGGAAAGTGCAAAAGCATCCAAAGAAAGATTATATAATGCTATAGGAAATTTAGAGAGATTACTAGATGAAGTTAGTAACAAATGTCTAAATGAAGATGAAAAAAAATACTTAGATAGATTGAATGAATATAAAGATAAATTTATTGAAAAGATGGATGATGATTTTAATACTGCCGACGCAATAGCTGTAATTTTTGATTTAATAAAAGATATTAATACAAATGTTACGGTGGATTCTTCAAAAGAACTTGTTAACAAGTGTTTATCTTTAATTAGAGATTTAGGTAATCCACTTGCACTTCTTCAACAAACTACAGTTTGTGACGTAAGTTGTGATATAGAAGAACTTATTGAAGAAAGACAAAAAGCTAGAAAAGAAAAGAACTGGGGTAGAGCTGATGAAATTAGAGATTTATTAAAAGATAGAGGCATAGTTTTAGAAGATACTCCTCAAGGTGTTCGATGGAAAAAAATAGACTAGGATTTAATAGAGCGTTTTATACGCTCTATTCTTATATGAAGCAAGGAGATTGCTGATTGTGTTGTCGATTGAAATAAAGTATAATGAAAGGTAGAATTAAAAAAGAAAAGTTTATTTCTAAGAGACTTATTTAGGAGATTAATTATGGAATATATAAAATTTAAAGGGAAGTTTACCTCAGCAAATGTAAGAGAGATGAATCCTTTGGTATTAGCTTATATGGGAGATTGTATATATGAATCGTATATAAGAACGTATTTAATTGATGAAAATAGAAGTATGTTGCCACACAAGTTACATAAATTAGCAATTAACTATGTGAGTGCTCATGGTCAATTCATAGCTATGGCAAAAATACAAAGTGAATTAACGGAAGAGGAATATTATTTCTTCAAAAGAGGAAGGAATTGTAAATCTGCTACTGTTCCCAAAAATGCGAAAGTTAATGAGTATAGGATAGCTACTGGATTTGAAACTTTAATCGGATATTTATATCTAACTGAACAAGTAGAAAGAATAGATGAATTATTAGGAAAAGTAGTTAAATGATATAACCATAAAAAAATCTAATATTTATAAGACAAAATCATAGATTATTTTATAATGTAACATGTTATTAAAATGTATGAATTGAAAGGGGAAAAATATGACATTGAAAGTAACTTTAATAGAACATACACCAAATCCAGAAAGAGTAATAGCAGCAGCAGCAAAATTATGTTATAGCCCTGTTGGGGTAGATGAAATTACTGAAAATCTTAACGATGAAAATACAGAGAAATTTTTGAATAGATTAATGTCATATGGGCATGCTTCTCCAATTGAACATGTATCTTTTACTTTTGCAGTAGAAGGAGTTTCACGTACTTTAACGCATCAACTGGTTAGGCATAGGATCGCTTCTTATTCTCAACAGAGTCAAAGATATGTAAAATTAGAACAATTTGAATATGTAATTCCGCCAGCTATAGAAGAAGATAATGAGGCTAAAAAAATATTTTCTGAAGCTATGAAAAAAAGTCAAAAGGCATATGATGATATTGCTGATAGACTATATAAAAAGTATATTGATTTGGATATGAATAAAACAAGTGCCGAAAAGAAAGCTATTGAGGATGCTAGATATGTATTTCCTAATGCATGTGAGACGAAAATTGTATTTACTATGAATGCTAGAACTTTGATGAACTTTTTTTATCACAGATGTTGTAATAGGGCACAATGGGAAATTCATGCCATGGCCGATGAAATGTTAAGACAGGTAAAAATGGTAGCACCAGTATTATTTAAGTTAGCAGGTCCGGAATGTATTTCTGGAAATTGTCCAGAAGGAAAAATGACCTGTGGCATGATTAAGGAAGTTAAACAGAGGTACTCCAAATTATAATAACAAAAAGAAAGAAGGCGATATAATGAAAGTCAATAATAGTAGGAAAGAAGAAAATAAAACAAATACCAATAGAGAAGATCTTATCGAAGGACGAAATGCTGTTATCGAAGCTATTAAGGGTAATAGAACTATAGAACAGATTTGGGTTGCTAAAGGAAATTTGACAGGATCCATTACTAAAATTTTTGCGTTAGCAAAAGAAAAAAATATTATAATTAAAGAAGTTGACAGGAAAAAATTAGATGGAATTTCGCAAACTGGGGTCCATCAGGGAGTTATAGCACAAACAACACCTTATAAATATTATTCTATAGATGATATGTTTGAATTGGCAAAGAAGAAAGAAGAAGATCCATTTATCTTAGTGCTTGATGAACTTGAAGATCCTCATAATTTTGGATCTATAATTCGAACGGCAGAAATTTGTGGTGTGCATGGCATAATAATTCCAAATCGAAGAAATGTAGGTGTAACAGGAACGGTGTATAAATCCTCTGTTGGTGCTGTTGAACATATGATGATAGCAAAAGTGTCTAATGTTAATAAAGCAATAGATAAACTGAAAGAAAGAGGAATGTGGGTTTATGGAGCAGATATGGAAGGCAAAGACTATTGTTATAAAACTGATTTATCAAGAGCTGTTGCGTTAGTTATTGGTAGCGAAGGTAGAGGAATATCGAAATTAACAAAAGCTAAATGTGATGTGTTAGTTAAAATCCCCATGGTAGGTAAGATAACATCATTAAATGCTTCTGTTGCCGCAGGGATAATTATGTATGAAGTGTTAAAGCAGAAACTGGGATAATGGTAATATGAAGTATATTTTTATAGATGGGTATAATGTTATAAACAGTTGGCCGGAATTGAAAAACATTAAGGAGTTTAGTTTTGAATCAGGTAGAGAAAGTCTAGTGGAGATGCTTCAGGATTATGCTTCTTATAAAGGGTATAAATTAGTTTTGGTATTCGATGCTCATTTGGTGAATGGAAGTTTGGAAAAGATTGAAAAACTAGGTAATGTAGATATTGTGTTTACAAAAGAAGGCGAAACAGCAGATAGTTTTATTGAAAGATATGTAGACAGTATTGGAAGAAAATCGGATGTTAGTGTGGTGACCTCTGACTCGCTTGAACAACAATTAATATTTCAAAGAGGTGCTGCAAGAATGTCTTCAATGGAGTTTTATCATGAAGTTCATGAAACAAAGAAGAAAATAAGAAAAAAAACTGCAAAAAAGCAAAGTGGTATGAAGAATTTTTTGCATGATTATGTAGATGATAAAACAATGAAAGAGCTTGAAAAAATAAGGCGAGGGGAATAAAAATTTATTGCGTATGATTTCCTAATAATGTATAATCGATATATGAGTATTCAAATTTAGTGGGGGCGATAATTTGGCAAAACACACAAAAAAAATCGCAGAAAACGTTCCATATATAGATAAACCAGATGAAGAAGTTGCCATACGAGCAAAAGAGGGAAATATTGAAGCACAAGAATTTTTGATAAATAAGTATAAAAATTTTGTAAAAGCTAAATCTAAATCATATTTTTTAATAGGTGCTGATAAAGAAGATATTTATCAAGAAGGAATGATAGGTTTTTATAAAGCTATTAGAGATTTTAAAATGGATAAATTAACTTCTTTTCGAGCGTTTGCCGAACTTTGTGTAACTAGGCAAATTATAACTGCAATAAAAACAGCAACAAGACAAAAGCATATACCTTTGAATACTTATGTATCGTTAAATAAACCTATTTATGATGAAGAATCTGATAGAACACTTTTAGATGTTCTTACAACGGTTAGGGTCAGTGATCCAGAAGAAGTTATAATAAGTAGAGAAGAATTAACTAAAATTGAAAAAGAAATATCTAAATCACTATCCGAACTTGAAATGGAAGTTTTATATTACTATCTACAAGGGAAATCGTACCAAGAAATCGCTTGTGATATGGATAGGCAAGCAAAATCTATTGATAATGCACTACAAAGAGTTAAAAGAAAATTAGAAAAATGTTTAAATAAAGAATAAAAGTATATTGACAAAAAAAAATGGTGATAGTAAAATTTATAATTGGTATAAGTCTTAAGGTGTGATTAATTAATATTAGTTTATTATATAATCCCTTTGAATTAATACTCTAAAAATTTATTTCCTGCACAAAATAAATATGCCCATGTAGCTCAGCAGGAAGAGCGTCACCTTGGTAAGGTGGAGGTCGCCGGTTCAAGCCCGGTCGTGGGCTCCAGCATTGTACTTGATTGAAAGTACACGTGGATAAGTTTATGAAAGCGGGTCAAATAAAAAATTTCAATTAAAGGTTAGGAGGAATATAAAAATGGCAAGAGCTAAGTTTGAAAGAACAAAACCACATGTAAATATCGGAACAATAGGTCACGTAGACCACGGTAAGACAACATTAACAGCGGCAATCACAATGACGCTAGCAAAAGAAGGTAAAGCAGAAGCGCAAGACTACTCGCAAATAGATAAAGCACCAGAAGAAAGAGAAAGAGGAATCACAATCAACACTGCACACGTTGAGTATGAAACAGAAACAAGACACTATGCACACGTTGACTGTCCAGGACATGCTGACTACGTTAAGAACATGATTACAGGAGCAGCACAAATGGATGGAGCTATCTTAGTAGTAAGTGCAGCAGATGGTCCAATGCCACAAACAAGAGAGCATATCTTACTTGCATCAAGAGTAGGAGTTGAGAATATAGTAGTATTCTTAAACAAAGCAGATCAAGTAGATGATGAAGAATTATTAGAATTAGTAGAAATGGAAGTAAGAGATTTATTAAGTGAATATGGATTTGACGGAGACGAATGTCCAGTAATTACAGGATCAGCATTAATGGTAATAGAAAAAGGAGAAGATGCATGTATTGCTGAATTAATGGCAGCAGTAGATGAATATATCCCAACTCCAGAGAGAGAAACAGATAAACCATTCTTAATGCCTGTAGAGGATGTATTCACAATTACAGGAAGAGGAACAGTTGCAACAGGAAGATTAGAAAGAGGAATCTTGAAAGTTGGAGAAGAAGTTGCAATAGTAGGAATGGGAGCAGAAGTTAAGAAGACTACTTGTACAGGGGTAGAAATGTTCAGAAAGATGTTAGACGAAGCAATGGCTGGAGATAACATTGGAGCATTATTAAGAGGTGTTCAAAGAACAGAAATCGAAAGAGGTCAAGTATTAGCAAAACCTGGTACAGTTACACCTCATAGTAAATTCGTAGGTCAAGTATATGTATTAAAGAAAGAAGAAGGTGGAAGACATACTCCATTCTTTAATGGATATAGACCACAATTCTACTTCAGAACAACAGACGTTACAGGATCAATTGCTTTACCAGAAGGAGTAGAGATGGTAATGCCAGGAGACCACATTGATATGAATGTAGAATTAATTACACAAGTAGCAATGGAACAAAACCTAAGATTCGCTATCAGAGAAGGTGGAAGAACAGTAGGTTCTGGAGTTGTTAGTACTATAATTGAATAATTAGTATTTAAAGGACTAAGTGTCAGTGCTTAGTCCTCTTTAAAGGTTATTGCACTCAAAAATAATACAATAATAAATATTGACATATGTCGATACTTGTGTTAAATTTGTTTAGTAATACTATTATATGATAAATTTCAGATATGCAGATGATTCTGTATGTGAAATGCAGAATTAGGAGGTGGACATTGTGAGAGTAAAAGTTACACTAGCTTGCACAGAATGCAAACAAAGAAATTACAATTCTATGAAGAATAAAAAGAATAATCCGGAAAGAATAGAATTAAACAAATATTGTAAATTCTGCCACAAACACACACTTCATAAAGAAACTAAATAACAGATTTTATAAAATATTTTAAGGATGTGAACGGAATGGCTGCTAATGAAAAAATTCACAATAGTCAGGGTTCGTCATCGAAAGGGTTATTTCAATTTCTAAGAGAGTTAAAAGCCGAAGCTAAAAGAATAACTTGGCCATCACAAACAGAAGTGAAAAAATCAGCTATTATTGTTTTGGCTTTTTGTGGTGTTAGTGCTTTACTTATTGGATTGATGGACTTTGCATTTGGCACAGTATTTAAGCTCATTTTCAAATAAACGAAAAGGAGGTAGGGATGTGAATTTTCGTCCCTAAAAATATGGCAGAACGAGCACGTTGGTATGTAGTTCATACTTACTCAGGGTATGAAAATAAAGTTAAAGTTAATTTAGACAAATTAATTGATAACAGAGGTCTTCATGATTTAATCCAGGACATTCAAGTTCCAATGGAAGAAGTTGTTGAAGTAAAAGATGGAAAGCAAAAGATTTCTTTGAAAAAATTATTTCCAGGTTATGTGTTTATTAAAATGATTATGACTGATGAAACTTGGTATGTAGTTAGAAACACTAGAGGATGTACTGGATTTGTTGGTCCAGGATCCAAACCAGTGCCACTTACTGATGAAGAAATCGATTCTATGGGTATTGTTGAAAAGCAAATAGATATCGATATACAAGTTGGAGAAAGTGTGAAGGTTGTTTCGGGGCCTCTTGAAAACTTCGAAGCAATAATTAAAGAAATAAATATAGAGAAGAAAAAGATCAAAGCCTTTGTTAATATGTTTGGCAGGGAAACTCCTGTTGAGCTAGAATATAATCAAATTCAAAAATTAGACTAAAGTAGTTTAATTTTAGATAAAAGTTTTGAAGTGATCGGGTATTGGCCGGATTACAGCATAAGGAGGTGCAAACTATGGCAAAAGAAGTGATGGGAATAATAAAACTTCAACTTCCTGCAGGAAAGGCTACACCAGCGCCACCAGTTGGTCCAGCTTTAGGTCAACATGGTGTTAATATCATGGCGTTCTGTAAAGAATATAATGCTAAAACAGCTAATCAAGCAGGTATGACAATCCCAGTTATTATTTCAGTTTATAAGGATAGATCTTTTAGTTTTGTTCTTAAAACTCCACCAGCTGCTGTTTTAATAAAAAAAGCTGTTGGAATTTCTAGTGGTTCAGGTGAGCCAAATAGAAATAAAGTAGCAAAGATTACTAAAGAACAATTAAAACAAATAGCTGAAACAAAAATGGCTGATTTAAATGCTGCTTCAGTGGAAACTGCTATGAGTATGATTGCGGGTACAGCTAGAAGTATGGGTGTTACTGTAGAAGAGTAGTTATTGTTAGTGGGAGGTAAAAACCGTAAAAACCACAAGGAGGAAAATAAATGGCTAAATCAGGAAAGAATTATAGAGAAAGCGCAAAGCTTATTGAAAAAGGTGTAGTTTACACACCATCAGAAGCTGTTGGCTTAGTGCTTAAGACAGCAAAAGCTAAATTTGATGAGACTATTGAATTAGCTGCTAGATTGGGTGTTGACCCAAGACATGCAGATCAGCAAGTTAGAGGTGCTGTAGTATTACCTCATGGAACAGGAAAGAAAGTTAGAGTTCTTGTTTTTGCAAAAGGTGATAAAGTTAAAGAAGCTCAAGAAGCAGGAGCAGATTTTGTTGGTGCTGATGAGTTTGTACAAAAAATTCAAAATGAAAACTGGTTTGATTTTGATGTAGTAGTTGCTACGCCAGATATGATGGGTGTTGTAGGTAGATTGGGTAGAGTTCTTGGACCAAAAGGATTAATGCCAAACCCTAAATCTGGAACAGTTACTTTTGATGTTGCAAAAGCAATTGCAGATATCAAAGCTGGTAAAGTAGAGTATAGAGTTGATAAGACTTCAATAGTGCACGTTCCTATTGGTAAGAAATCTTTTGATGCTGATAAGTTACTTGAAAACTATAATACTCTAATGGAAGCTTTAGTTAAAGCTAAACCATCAGCTGCAAAAGGACAATACATTAAATCAGTTACATTATCTAGTACTATGGGTCCTGGTATTAAAATTAATCCGGCAAAAGTAATAGAATAATGTTGACAGTTGTTTTTTTTACTGATATACTTTTAAAGTAAAATTGAATTAAGACAATACTCCGCAGACAGTGGGTGCGTAAGCGTAACGTATAAACAACCTACCGAGGATTTAGATATTCTTTATATGATGTGCAATTAAATTGCCTATATAAGATTATATATACCTCTTCGTTGTTTGCGGGGAGGTTTTATTTTTCAGTTAGGAGGTGGCACAATTGGCAAGTAATAATAGATTACTTAAAGAAACTAAAGTTCAAGAAATAAAAGAGAAGTTAGAAAAAGCTCAATCAATCGTTCTTTCAGATTATCAAGGCTTAAATGTTGAAGAGGATACAGAACTTAGAAAGCAACTTAGAGAATCTGGTGTTGAATATAAAGTTTATAAGAATAGATTAGTTGCTCTAGCTGCAAAAGAATTGAATATTGAAGGATTAGATTCTTATTTAGAAGGTCCTGTTTCTATTGCTTTTGGATATGAAGATGCTACAGCGCCAGCAAGAATTCTTAATGATTTTGCTAAAAAACATAAGAATTTAGAATTGAAAGCTGGATTAGTTGAAGGTGTTGTTTATGGTCAAGAACAAATTAAAGAAATTGCTTCAATTCCTTCAAAAGAAATACTTATTGCAAAACTTCTTGGAAGCTTCAAAGCTCCATTATCAAATTTAGTTTACTTATTAAATGCAATTGCAGAAAAAGAAGAAGGTTCAGCAGATAGTGCTGAATAGTATTTTAAAAATATTCGGAGGTGCATAATAATGACAAGAGAAGAAATTATTCAAGCTATAAAAGAAATGTCTGTTTTAGATTTAAATGAATTAGTAAAAGCATGTGAAGAAGAGTTCGGAGTTAGTGCTGCTGCACCAGTTGCTGTAGCTGGAGCTGCTGGAGCTGCTGGAGCTGCTGAAGAAAAAACTGAATTTGATGTAATCTTAGCAAGTGCTGGATCACAAAAAATTAAAGTTATCAAAGTTGTTAGAGAAATAACTGGATTAGGATTAAAAGAAGCTAAAGCTTTAGTTGATGGAGCGCCTAAAGCTCTTAAAGAAGCTATAGCTAAAGAAGCAGCTGAAGAAATGAAAGCTAAGTTAGAAGAAGTTGGAGCAGTTGTTGAAGTAAAATAATTAAAATCAAAAGGCACATTAAAGTGCCTTTTTTTAAATTATAAGTAAATGTGATTTATTAATAAAATAATATTGACACAAAAATACAAATATGATATAGTAATATATTGCATGAATACTTATAAAATGTTGATAAAAATTAATAAATTTGTATTTTATTGGTTTTGTTGGTTATACTAACAAGATGAGATTATTATGCTAAGGGATAGTCTTAGTTTATAAAATCTTCTTATTTTTAAATGAGGGGTGAAAATTTAATGGTACATCCTATCCAAAATGGTAAGAGAACAAGAATGAGCTTTTCAAGAGTAGATGAAGTTTGCCCTATGCCAAACTTGATTGAGGTACAATTAAATTCTTACAAATGGTTCTGGGAAGAAGGGCTAAAAGAGGTTTTTGATGATATTAACCCTATCCAAGACTATACAGGTAATTTAGTTTTAGAATTTGTTGACCACAGATTGGAAAAGGAAAACACGAAGTACTCAGTAGAAGAGTGCAAAGAACGTGACACTACTTTTGCGGCACCACTTAAAGTTAAAGTAAGATTACTTAATAAAGAAACAGGTGAAGTAAAAGAACAAGAAGTGTTTATGGGGGATTTTCCTCTTATGACACAACAGGGTACGTTTGTTATTAATGGTGCCGAAAGAGTTATAGTAAGTCAATTGGTAAGATCGCCTGGAGCCTACTATAATTACAATGTTGATAAGAATGGAAAAAAACTATTCTCAGCTACAGTAATCCCAAACAGGGGTGCATGGTTAGAATATGAAACAGACTCTAATGGGATTGTTTATGTTAGAATAGATAAAACTAGGAAATTGCCTATAACAGTATTGGCTAGAGCTGTTATGGATAGTGGTAGTGATATCGAACTAATCGAATTTTTCGGCGAAGAAGAAAGATTGAAAGCTAGTATTGAAAAAGATAATACAAAGACAAAAGAAGAAGCATTGTTAGAAATTTATAAAAGATTAAGACCGGGTGAACCGCCTACTGTTGAAAGTGCGGTGTCGTTAATAAATTCGTTGTTTTTTGATCCCAAAAGATATGATTTATCAAGAGTTGGGAGATACAAATTTAACAAGAAATTAGCTATTAACAACAGAATATTAAATCAAGTTGTAGCGGAAGATGTAATTCATCCAATAACTGGAGAAATACTTGCTCAAAAAGATGATTATATTGATAGAGAAAAATCAAATTTAATTTATAATTCAGGTATCAATCAAGTTGATATTCTTGTTGACGACAAAATAATCAGAGTTATTGGAAATAACTTTGTTGACATACATAAGTTTGTTGATTTTGACTTAGAAGGTTTAGGAATAAAAGAAAAAGTTCATTATCCGACATTGATGGAGATATTAGACAACTACAGTGATGAACAAAGTATTAAAGAACAAATTAAGAAAAGACAGTATGAACTTGTTCCTAAGCATATTGTTAAAGAAGATATTTTATCTACTATTAGCTATGAATTAAATTTAGCATATAATCTTGGATTTAATGATGATATAGATCATCTAGGTAACAGAAGATTAAGATCTGTTGGAGAATTATTACAGAACCAATTTAGAATTGGATTATCGAGAATGGAAAGAGTAGTTAGAGAAAGAATGACTATTCAAGACGAAGAAACGGTGACACCACAAGGATTAATCAATATAAGACCTGTTGCCGCTGCTATTAAAGAATTTTTCGGTAGTTCTCAACTATCTCAATTTATGGATCAAACTAACCCTCTTTCAGAATTGACACATAAAAGAAGATTGTCTGCTTTGGGACCTGGTGGTTTATCAAGAGAAAGAGCGGGATTTGAAGTTAGAGACGTTCACCATTCCCATTACGGTAGAATGTGTCCTATAGAAACTCCTGAGGGACCTAATATAGGGTTGATCAACTCTCTTGCATGTTATGCTAGAGTAAATGAATATGGTTTTATAGAAACTCCGTATAGAACAATTGATAAAAAATTAGGAAAAGTAAATGATGAAATTGTATATTTAACAGCTGATGAAGAGGATAATTATTGGGTGGCTAAAGCAGAAGAGCCGTTAGATGAACAAGGACACTTTGTGGATGATAAAGTTACAGTTAGAACGCAAGAAGATGTAATCATTGTAAGTAAAAATCAAGTTGATTTGATGGATATTTCTCCAAGACAGATAGTATCGGTTGCTACAGCTATGATACCTTTCTTAGAAAATGATGATGCCAGTCGTGCGTTAATGGGTTCTAACATGCAACGTCAAGCAGTTCCATTGTTAAAAGCAAATTCTCCTGTAGTAGGTACAGGTATTGAGTTCAAAGCAGCTGTAGATTCAGGTGTATTGCCTAAAGCAAAGCATGATGGGATTATAACATATGTAAGTGCAGACGAGATTAAAATGAAAATAGATTCTGATGGAAGCTTTGATACCTTTAAATTGTTGAAGTTTAAAAGATCAAACCAAGGAACTTGCATAAATCAAAAACCTATAGTAAGCAAAGGTGAAAGAGTAAAGGCTGGTGATGTTTTAGCTGATGGTCCTTCAACCGACTTAGGAGAAATAGCACTTGGTCAAAACATAAGAATTGGTTTTGTCACTTGGGAAGGCTATAACTATGAAGATGCTATGCTTGTTTCAGAACAATTAGTTAGAGAAGATGTGTTTACTTCCATACACATTGAAGAATATGAAGCAGAAGCTAGAGATACTAAATTAGGACCAGAAGAGATCACAAGAGATATTCCTAATGTGGGTGAAGATGCATTAAAGAATATTGATGAAAGAGGTATCATTAGAATAGGGGCCGAGGTTAGATCTGGAGATATTTTAGTTGGAAAAGTTACACCAAAAGGTGAAACTGAACTAACAGCAGAAGAAAGATTGTTAAGAGCAATATTTGGAGAAAAAGCAAGAGAAGTTAGAGATACTTCTTTAAGAGTTCCTCATGGTGAAGCGGGAATAATTGTAGACGTTAAAATCTTTACAAGAGAGAATGGGGATGAATTACCTCCAGGAGTAAATGAACTTGTAAGATGTTATATTGCTCAAAAGAGAAAAATATCAGTAGGAGATAAGATGGCAGGAAGACATGGTAATAAAGGTGTTATTTCTAGAATATTACCAGAAGAAGATATGCCATTTTTGCCAGATGGTAGAGCGTTACAAATATGTTTAAATCCTCTTGGGGTTCCTTCTCGAATGAATATTGGTCAGGTGTTAGAAGTTCATCTTGGATGGGCTGCTAGTGAACTAGGGTGGCATATTGCAACGCCAGTATTTGATGGAGCAAAAGAAAGTGAAATAGTTGAATTATTAGAAAAAGCAGGATATTCACCAGATGGTAAAACAGTACTATATGATGGAAGAACTGGAGACGCTTTTGATAATAGGGTTACAGTAGGTTACATGTATATTCTAAAACTTCATCATTTGGTTGATGATAAGATACATGCAAGATCTACGGGGCCGTATTCATTAGTTACACAACAACCATTAGGTGGTAAAGCACAATTTGGTGGTCAAAGATTCGGGGAGATGGAGGTTTGGGCTTTACAAGCATATGGAGCTGCACATACTCTTCAAGAAATCTTAACCGTTAAATCAGATGACGTTGTTGGTAGAGTTAAAACTTATGAATCTATTGTTAAAGGTGAAAATATTCCAGAACCAGGAATACCAGAATCCTTTAAAGTATTAATAAAAGAATTACAATCTTTATGTTTAGATGTGAAAGTTTTATCAGAAGAGAGAGATGAAATTCACATAAAAGAATCTGTTGATGATCTAGGGGACTTGGATATAAACATAGAGGGAGAAGAAGATACTAAATTATCTGCTCCTCAAGAAGAAAAAAATGACAATATTTCAGAAGAAAACAATGATGCTGATGTTGACTTGGATTTCAATGAACTTCCTTTAGATGATTTTGAAAAACAATTTGAATTAGAAGATTTCAATGATGAACACTAAATTGAAGGGAGGATGTACCCTTGATAGAATTAAATAAATTTGAAGCTTTGCAAATAGGTTTAGCTTCGCCAGAGTTAATTAGAGAATGGTCTAGAGGTGAAGTTAAAAAACCTGAAACAATTAATTACAGAACATTAAAGCCAGAAAAAGATGGATTGTTTTGTGAAAAAATATTTGGACCAACAAAAGATTGGGAATGTCATTGTGGTAAATACAAACGTGTGAGATATAAAGGTATTGTATGTGATAGATGTGGTGTTGAAGTAACTAAATCTAAAGTAAGACGTGAGAGAACTGGTCATATTGAGTTAGCGGCTTCGGTATCACATATATGGTATTTCAAAGGAATACCATCAAGAATGGGATTACTATTAGATATGTCTCCGAGATCTCTTGAAAAAGTATTGTATTTTGCTTCGTATATAGTACTAGATCCAAAAGAAACTCCGTTACTTAAGAAACAACTTTTGAGTGAAAAAGAATATCGAGAAAATATCGATAAATTTGGGTATGGAAGTTTTGAAGCAGGAATGGGAGCAGAAGCTGTAAAAAGACTGCTAGAAGAAATTGATTTAGAAAAACTAAGTAAAGAAATAAGAGAAGGTTATAGGACTAGTACCGGCCAAAAGAAAGTAAGGCTAATTAGAAGATTGGAAGTTATTGAGTCTTTCAGAACGTCAAATAATAAGCCAGAGTGGATGATTATAGATGTTATACCAGTAATACCTCCAGATTTAAGACCAATGGTTCAGTTGGATGGAGGTAGATTTGCAACATCTGACTTAAATGACTTATACAGAAGAGTAATTAATAGAAATAATAGATTGAAGAAGCTTCTTGATTTGGGTGCACCAGATATTATAGTTAGAAATGAAAAAAGAATGCTCCAAGAGGCTGTTGACGCATTAATAGATAATGGAAGAAGAGGTAGACCGGTAACAGGACCTGGTAACAGACCTTTGAAATCTTTATCAGATATGCTTAAAGGGAAACAAGGTAGATTTAGACAAAACCTTCTTGGAAAACGTGTTGATTACTCTGGGCGTTCGGTTATTGTAGTAGGGCCGGAATTAAAGATGTATCAATGTGGACTTCCGAAAAAAATGGCTTTGGAATTATTCAAACCGTTTGTTATGAAGAAGTTAGTTGAGAGTGGAACCACTCATAATATTAAAAGTGCAAAGAGAATGGTTGAAAGGGTTATGCCTCAAGTATGGGATGTTCTAGAGGAAGTTATAGAGGATCATCCAGTATTATTGAACCGTGCTCCTACACTGCATAGACTTGGTATTCAAGCTTTCCAACCAGTTTTGGTTGAAGGAAAGGCAATAAAACTACATCCGTTAGTATGTACAGCATACAATGCTGACTTTGATGGTGACCAAATGGCTGTTCATGTTCCGTTATCTGTAGAAGCTCAGGCTGAAGCGAGATTTTTGATGTTAGCGGCTAATAATATATTAAAACCTTCTGATGGTAAGCCGGTGTGTGTTCCTACTCAGGATATGGTTTTAGGTGTATATTACTTAACTATCGATAAAGATGGAGTTAAAGGAGAAGGTAAAGTATTCTCCTCAGTTGATGAAACACTAATGGCTTATTATGTTAAAGCAATTGACATACATGCCAAAATAAAAGTTAGAATAACTAAAGAAATAGACGGAGAGTTACGTTCAGGATTGATTGAAACAACTCCAGGTAAATTATTATTCAATGAAGCTATTCCGCAAGATTTAGGTTTCATTGATAGAACTAAACCAGAAAATTTATTCAAATTAGAAGTGGATTTCTTGGTTAGTAAAAAGAACTTGGGTACAATTATAAATAAATGCTACAACAAATATGGACCTACAGAAACTTCAATTATGTTAGATAAAATAAAAGCTAGAGGATATCATTTCTCATCTATTGGAGCAATAACTATTTCAGTTTCAGATATGACTGTTCCTGAAGCTAAACATCTTCTTCTGGAAAAGACAGATATGGAAATAGCGAAAATTGAAAAACTCTACAAAAGAGGATTCATTTCTGATGATGAAAGATATGAAAAAGTAATTGATAGATGGACTCAAACTACTGATGAAGTTGCTAATGCATTGATGGACAATTTGGATAGATTTAATCCAATATTCATGATGGCTGATTCTGGAGCCAGAGGTTCTAAGAGTCAGATAAAGCAATTAGCTGGAATGAGAGGACTTATGGCAAATCCATCTGGTAAAATTATTGAGTTGCCAATTAGATCTTCATTTAGAGAGGGTTTAGATGTTTTGGAATACTTTATATCTACCCATGGAGCTAGAAAAGGTAATGCTGATACAGCCTTAAAAACTGCCGATTCTGGTTACTTGACTAGACGTTTGGTAGATGTTAGCCAAGATGTTATAGTAAGAGAAGAAGATTGTGGTGGAACTGAAGGTTTTGAAGTTTCAGAAATTAGTGTAGGTAATGAAGTAATTGAGCCTTTAAGTGAAAGACTTACAGGAAGATATATCGCAGAAGATATTTATGATCCTAAAACAAACGAATTGGTTGTTGAAAGAGATACTTATATTGAACATGATATGGCAGTTAAGATAGAAGAATTAGGAATAAAAACTATCAAAATAAGATCAGTATTTACTTGCAAAACTAAAGTTGGGGTATGTGCTAAGTGTTATGGAATGAATATGGCTACAGCTAGAAGGATTAATAAAGGAGAAGCGGTAGGTATAATAGCAGCCCAATCAATTGGTGAACCGGGAACTCAGTTAACGATGAGAACGTTCCATACAGGTGGTGTAGCGGGAGCTGATATAACTCAAGGTTTGCCTAGGGTAGAAGAATTGTTTGAAGCTAGAAAACCTAAAGGATTAGCTATAATCAGTGAAACATCTGGTCTTGTAAGAATTGAAGAATCAAAAAGGAAAAACATTGTTTATATCACTAGTGAAGATGGTGAAGAGAAGACATATGATATTCCATTTGGATCAAAGGTTATAGTTAAGGATGGAGAAAAAATTGAAGCTGGTGATGAAATTACACAAGGATCAATTAATCCACATGACTTACTGAGAATTAAGGGAAGTAATGAAGTGAAGAATTATTTGCTTTCTGAAGTACAAAAGGTTTATAGACTACAAGGTGTTGATATTAATGACAAACATTTAGAGGTTGTTGTGCGTCAAATGACAAGAAAAATTAAAATTGAAGATACAGGTGATACGGATTTATTACCGGGAACATTAGTTGATATGTTCGATTTTATTGAAATGAATGAAAAAAGTATTGAAGCAGGTGGAGAACCAGCAACAGGTAATGAAGTTCTGCTGGGTATAACAAAAGCCTCTCTAGCAACAGATTCATTTTTATCTGCAGCTTCTTTCCAAGAAACTACTAGAGTCTTGACAGATGCAGCTATAAAAGGCAAGGTAGATACATTAATTGGATTAAAAGAAAATGTAATTATTGGTAAATTGATTCCAGCTGGAACTGGTATGCATAAGTATAGAGCAGTTAAATTAAACACTGAAGAAAGAATTAATGAGGAGTTGCAAAATGTTCCTGAATTAAATTTATAATTTAATTGACATTGATTACTGATGGTGTTAAAATAAATTTTGTGTGTATTGTTAGAGATAAAGATGCCTTTATCTCTAACCAGTATTTGAGAAGGGGGAAACATTATGGTTTACAGGCTGGAAGGTAAAAAGGTAGTCGGCCTGAAGCAAACTATGAAGGCGATAGATAATAATAGCGTAAAATTGGTTTATTTAGCTAATGATGCAGAAGAAAAAATTATTAAGCCTGTTGTTAACCTTCTAAAAGACACAAATATTGAAGTTTTAAAAGTTAATTCAAAAGAAGAACTAGGTGCAATGTGCGGCATAGATGTTGGAGCAGCTATTGCATGTGTTTTAAAAGAGTGATTTTATGATTTTATAGTTTATATAAATTAAGGAGGTGCTATGATGCCAACTATCAATCAATTGGTTAGAAAAGGAAGGAAGACTACTATTTCTAAATCTTCTTCACCTGCTTTAAAGCAATGCCCTCAGAAAAGAGGAGTATGTACTGTAGTTAAAACTTCTACTCCAAAAAAACCTAACTCAGCATTAAGAAAAATTGCAAGAGTAAGATTAACAAATGGGTTTGAAGTTACTGCTTACATACCTGGAGTAGGACATAATCTACAAGAACACAGTGTTGTTTTAATTAGAGGTGGAAGGGTAAAAGACCTTCCGGGTGTTAGATACCATGTTGTTAGAGGTGCGCTAGATGCAGCTGGAGTTGCAAATAGAATGCAGTCTAGATCAAAGTATGGTGCAAAGAAACCAAAGAAAAAATAATTAGAAAAACAAGTGCTATATCTTCAGCATTCATATAAATTTTATAAGTATTGAATTTACTTGTAACTTGCAGAAGAAAGCACTTTGCGGTGAAAACCGAGTACCTGTGAATTAAATTTAATTGTTAAGGAGGGAAGAAAAGTGCCTAGAAAAGGAAGTATTCCAAAAAGAGATGTATTACCTGATCCTAAGTACAATAGTAAAGTTGTTACAAAATTAATAAATTCTATCATGCTTGATGGTAAAAAAGGTGTAGCTCAAAAGATTGTCTATGATGCTTTTGATGTTATGGCTGAAAAAACTGGTAAAGAAGCTATTGAAGTTTTTGAAGAAGCTATGAACAATATAATGCCAGTTTTAGAAGTAAAAGCAAGAAGAATTGGTGGAGCTACTTATCAAGTTCCAATAGAAGTTAGACCTGACAGAAGACAAACATTAGGTATCAGATGGTTGACTATCGCTGCTAGAAAAAGAGGCGATAAATACATGATGCTTAGACTTGCTAATGAATTATTAGATGCTGCAAATAATACTGGTGCTGCTGTTAAAAAGAGAGAAGATACTCACAAAATGGCAGAAGCAAACAAAGCATTTGCTCATTACAGATACTAAGAATGAATTTTATACAAAACTGTTTTGGATTTTCCAAAACAGTTTTGTCCGATTAAATTAATAAACAAAACTAGTTAGAGCATGAAAAAACGAGAGGAGGATATAACGTGGGAAGACAATATCCGTTAAAAAAGTTTCGTAATATTGGTATAATGGCTCATATTGATGCTGGAAAAACAACTGCTACTGAGCGTATTTTATACTATACAGGAAGAAATCATAAGATTGGAGAAACTCACGAAGGTGGAGCTACAATGGACTGGATGGTTCAAGAACAAGAGAGAGGTATAACAATTACTTCTGCAGCTACAACATGTTTTTGGAAAGAACATCAAATCAACATTATAGACACACCAGGACACGTAGATTTTACAGTTGAGGTAGAAAGATCTTTAAGAGTACTTGATGGTTCTGTTGCAGTATTCTGTGCTAAAGGTGGAGTTGAGCCTCAATCTGAAACAGTTTGGAGACAGGCAAACAAGTACGGTGTTCCAAGAATGGCATTTGTAAATAAGATGGATATTATGGGAGCTGACTTCTTTAGAGCAGTTACGATGATGAGAGAAAGATTACATGCAAATGCAGTGCCTATAACAGTACCTATAGGAAAAGAAGAGTGGTATGAGGGTCATGTTGACTTAGTTAAAAATAAAGCTATTATATTCAGAGATAAATTAGGTACTGAATTCAGTGAAGAAGAAATTCCAGAAGAAGTTAAAGAAATTGCAGAAGAATATAGAGCTGCTATGATTGAAGCTGTTGTGGAATTAGATGAAGATTTAATGATGAAGTATCTTGAAGGTGAAGAAATCACTGAAGAAGAATTAAAAGTAACTTTAAGAAAAGGTACTATTGCTAATGAGATTGTTCCTGTTTTATGTGGTTCTGCATATAAAAACAAAGGAGTACAACAATTATTAGATGCTGTACTAGATTACATGCCATCACCTTTAGATATTGATGCTATAAAAGGTGTTGATGATGAGGGTCAAGAAACAGAAAGACCTGCTGATGATAAAGAACCTTTAGCTGCATTAGCCTTCAAAATCGCTACAGACCCATTTGTTGGTAAATTAGCATTTACAAGAGTTTACTCTGGTATTATGAAAAGTGGAAGCTATGTGTTAAACAGTAATAAAGGTAAAAGAGAAAGAATCGGTAGATTGGTTAAAATGCATGCGAATCACAGAGAAGAAGTTTCAGAATTATATGCTGGTGAATTAGGAGCTATAATTGGTTTAAAAAATACTACAACAGGTGACACATTATGTGCTGATGATAATGTTGTAATATTAGAAAGCATGGATTTCCCAGAACCAGTTATATCGGTTGCAATTGAGCCAAAAACAAAAGCTGGTCAAGAAAAAATGGGTATAGCTTTAGCTAAACTTGCTGAAGAAGATCCTACATTTAAAACTTTTACTGATCAAGAGACAGGTCAAGTAATCATTGCTGGTATGGGAGAACTTCATCTAGAGATTATCGTTGATAGATTACAAAGAGAATTTAAAGTTGAATGCAATGTTGGAGCTCCACAAGTTGCGTACAAAGAAAGTATCAGAACAGCTGTTAAAGCTGAAGGTAAATTTGTTCGTCAATCAGGTGGTCGTGGACAATATGGTCATTGTTGGATAGAAATGATACCTCATCAAGGAGAATATGAATTTGAAAATGCAATAGTTGGTGGAGTTATTCCTAGAGAATATGTACCAGCAGTTGATAATGGTATTCAAGAAGCATCTCAAAGTGGTATTCTTGGTGGATATCCAGTTATTAACTTTAAAGTAAGATGTTTTGACGGATCATATCATGATGTTGACTCTAATGAGATGGCATTTAAAGTTGCAGGGTCTATGGCATTCAAAAATGCTATGAAAAAAGCAGATCCTGTAATATTAGAACCAATAATGAAAGTTGAAGTTGTAATTCCTGAAGATTACCTTGGAGATGTAATGGGTGATTTAAATTCTAGAAGAGGTAGAATTGAAGGAATGGATCCAATGGCTGGTGCACAGACAATTAGAGCTTTAGTTCCGCTTTCAGAAATGTTTGGATATGCTACAACTTTAAGATCAAGAACACAAGGTAGAGGTAACTATTCTATGGAATTTGCTCAATATGATGAAGTTCCAAAGAGTATTCAAGAGACTGTTATAGGTAAAAAATAATTTTAAATAATTTATATAATTATAGGAGGAATGGAAAATGGCAAGAGCTAAGTTTGAAAGAACAAAACCACATGTAAACATCGGAACAATAGGTCACGTAGACCACGGAAAGACAACATTAACAGCGGCAATCACAATGACGCTAGCAAAAGAAGGTAAAGCAGAAGCACAAGACTACTCACAAATAGATAAAGCACCAGAAGAAAGAGAAAGAGGAATCACAATCAACACTGCACACGTTGAGTATGAAACAGAAACAAGACACTATGCACACGTTGACTGTCCAGGACATGCTGACTACGTTAAGAACATGATTACAGGAGCAGCACAAATGGATGGAGCTATCTTAGTTGTAAGTGCAGCAGATGGTCCAATGCCACAAACAAGAGAGCATATCTTACTTGCATCAAGAGTAGGAGTTGAGAATATAGTAGTATTCTTAAACAAAGCAGACCAAGTAGATGATGAAGAATTATTAGAATTAGTAGAAATGGAAGTAAGAGATTTATTAAGTGAATATGGATTTGACGGAGACGAATGTCCAGTAATCACAGGATCAGCATTAATGGTAATAGAAAAAGGAGAAGATGCATGTATTGCTGAATTAATGGCAGCAGTAGATGAGTATATCCCAACTCCAGAGAGAGAAACAGATAAACCATTCTTAATGCCTGTAGAGGATGTATTTACAATCACAGGAAGAGGAACAGTTGCAACAGGAAGATTGGAAAGAGGAATCTTGAAAGTTGGAGAAGAAGTTGCAATAGTAGGAATGGGAGCAGAAGTTAAGAAGACTACTTGTACAGGAGTAGAAATGTTCAGAAAGATGTTGGACGAAGCGATGGCTGGAGATAACATTGGAGCATTATTAAGAGGTGTTCAAAGAACAGAAATCGAAAGAGGTCAAGTATTAGCAAAACCTGGTACAGTTACACCACATAGTAAATTCGTAGGTCAAGTATATGTATTAAAGAAAGAAGAAGGTGGAAGACATACTCCATTCTTTAATGGATATAGACCACAATTCTACTTCAGAACAACAGACGTTACAGGATCAATTGCTTTACCAGAAGGAGTAGAAATGGTAATGCCAGGAGACCACATTGATATGAATGTAGAATTAATTACACAAGTAGCAATGGAACAAAACCTAAGATTCGCTATCAGAGAAGGTGGAAGAACAGTAGGTTCTGGAGTTGTTAGTACTATAATTGAATAATTAGTATTTAAATAAAAATGAGAAAGAATTTTCTTTCTCATTTTTACATTTTATTTCCATAAAAAAATACTTTATATATTTTTATAAAAATACTTGTCAAAAATATAAAAATAGTATACAATATAAGAGTTGTGATGTGAAAGGGGCAATGAAGCAAGAGGTTGCTGGATTTTCCAGGGTAATTTTTGCTTGAGCCAGTTTGATCTTGAATCAAGCGAACGAACTTATAGGTTGGATGTTTTTCTGTATATTATGAAACACCCGGAGCAGTTTACTAAGTTCGGTGTATTTTGAATTTTAGATTACGAAAAGGAGGGAATTGTTAATGGCAAGTCAAAAAATAAGAATTAGATTAAAAGCTTTTGACCACCACATATTAGATCAATCAGCTGAAAAAATAGTTGAAACAGCAAAAAATACTGGTGCTAATGTGGCGGGTCCAGTACCACTACCAACTCAAAAAGATGTGGTTACTATATTAAGAGCTACTCATAAATATAAGGATTCAAGAGAACAGTTTGAAATAAGAACTCACAAGAGATTAATAGACATATTGAGTCCATCACCAAAAACTGTAGATGCTCTAATGAGACTTGATTTACCGGCTGGTGTGGATATAGAAATTAAGTTATAAATTTTTGAATTATTATGATCGTAATTACGATCCGCTAATATAACAGGGAGGTGCAAAACATGGAAAAAGCAATTATAGGAAGAAAATTAGGGATGACTCAAATATTCACTGTAGATGGTAAAGTTGTTCCAGTAACTGTAATTGAAGCAGGCCCATGTACTGTTTTACAAAAGAAGACAGTTGAAAAAGATGGTTACAGCGCAATTCAAGTAGGATTTGAAGAAATTAGAGAAAAGTTAGCTAACAAGCCAAGAAAAGGTATATTCGAAAAAGCTGGAACTACACCAAAAAGAATTATTAAAGAGTTTAAATTAGAAAATGTTGACTCTTATGAAGTAGGTTCAGAAATTAAAGCTAGCACTTTTGTAGCTGGAGATAAAGTTGATGTTACTGGAACATCTAAAGGTAAGGGGTTCCAAGGAACAATTAAAAGATGGGGAATGCATAGAGGTCCTATGGCACATGGTTCTAAATATCATAGAGCAGTAGGTTCGGCTGGTGCAGCATCTGATCCATCAAGAACTTTTAAGAACAAGAAAATGCCTGGACATATGGGTGCAAGAAAAACTACAGTTCTTAATCTTGAAGTAGTTGAAGTGTTAGAAGAAAAGAATATCATCTTAATAAAAGGTGGAGTTCCGGGTCCGAACAAAGGTTACGTAATTATAAGAGATGGTGTTAAGGCCTAGAGTTTCTTATAGAAAGGAGGAAATTGAATGCCAGTATTAGACGTATTTAATACAGAAGGAAGTAAAGTTGGAACTATGGATTTAAATGACGCTGTATTTGCGGCTGAAATAAAAGAAAGTGCAGTACACCAAGTTGTTGTTGCTCAATTAGCAAACAAAAGACAAGGAAATCAATCTGCCAAAACAAGATCTGAAGTTTCTGGGGGAGGAAGAAAACCTTGGAGACAAAAGGGTACTGGTAGAGCAAGACAAGGATCTATCAGAGCAGCTCAATGGATCAAAGGTGGAGTTGTTTTTGCTCCAAAACCAAGAGATTATAGAGTTTCAATACCAAAGTCAATGAAGAGAGTTGCTATGAAATCTGTTTTAAGTAGCAAAGTAGTTGACAAAGAGATGATGATTTTAGAAGAATTATCATTTGAAGCTCCTAAAACTAAAAAAGTAGTTGAAATGCTTAATAAATTAGAAGCTAAAAAAGCATTAATAGTTGTTTCATCTTCAGATGAAGCAATATATAAATCTGTTAGAAACATTCAAAATGCTGCAGTTGTTCCTGTAAACAACTTAAATGTTTATGATATTTTAAAGTATGATAATTTAATCGTTACTAAAGATGCAGTAGCTAAAATTGAGGAGGTGTATGTATAATGAAATTTAATAATTATGATATTATCAGAAGACCAGTTGTAACTGAAAAAAGTATGACTGATATGACTGATAAGAAATACACCTTTATAGTAGATAAACATGCAAACAAAGCTCAAATCAAAAGAGCTGTTGAAGAAGTTTTTGATGTAAAAGTAGAAAGTGTGAATACATCTAATATTACTGGTAAAGTAAAAAGAGTTGGAGTTCACATTGGTAAAAGAGCTGATCAAAAAAAAGCTATTGTTAAGTTGACAGAAGAAAGCAAAACAATAGAATTTTTTGAAGGAATGTAATAAAAGCAGTTATTGGCTATATGCCAGAAAAGCTTAACGAAGGAGGGAAATTCAATGGCAGTTAAAAAGTTTAGACCTACTACGCCTTCAAGAAGGGCAATGACAGTAGCAACTTTTGAAGAAATAACTACTGATCAACCAGAAAAATCACTTCTTGTATCTTTAAAGAAAAAGGCTGGTCGAAATTCTCAAGGTAAAATAACTGTACGTCACCGTGGTGGTGGAGCTAAGAGAAAATATAGAATCATTGATTTTAAAAGAAACAAAGATAATATCCCAGCTACAGTTGCTACAGTTGAATATGATCCAAATAGAACAGCTTACATAGCTTTACTTAATTACGCTGATGGAGAAAAAAGATATATCATTGCTCCTGTTGGTTTAAAAGTTGGAGATGTTCTTATGTCAGGTACTGACATAGATATTAAAGTTGGAAATGCGTTGCCGCTTAAAAACATACCACTAGGTTCTGTTATTCATAATATTGAATTACAAGCAGGTAAAGGTGGTCAAATAGTTAGAGCAGCAGGTACTTCAGCTCAATTAATGGCTAAAGAAGGAAATCATGCAACTCTTAGATTACCAAGCGGAGAAATGAGATATGTTAGAATAGAATGTAGAGCTACAATAGGAGTAGTATCTAACACTACTAATGACATTGTCAATATCGGTAAAGCTGGTAGAAAAAGACACATGGGATTCAGACCAACAGTTAGAGGTTCTGTAATGAACCCTAATGACCATCCTCACGGTGGTGGTGAAGGTAAGTCACCAGTAGGACGTCCAGGTCCTTGTACTCCATGGGGTAAACCTGCTCTTGGATATAAAACTAGAAAGAATAATAAATATTCTGATAGAATGATTGTTAAGAGTAGAGGTAAAAAATAAATAAAAGAAGAGAAGTAACATTCTCTTCCTAATCTTTTAAAGAGATTGAAAGGAGGACTTTACATTGAGTAGATCTGTTAAAAAAGGGCCTTTTGTCGCAAAATCATTAATTAAAAAAATCGAAACAATGAATGCTAATGGCGAAAAGAAAGTTATAAAAACTTGGTCAAGAAGTTCAACAATTTTTCCACAGTTTGTGGGTCATACAATTGCTGTTCATGATGGAAGAAAACATATTCCAGTTTATATGACTGAAGATATGGTAGGACATAAGTTGGGAGAATTTGTTTTAACAAGAACATTCAAAGGACATATTAAATCTGAGAAATCATCTCGTGTTAAATAGTCTTAGGAAGGAGGAAGAATAATGGAAGCTAAATCAACGGCTAAATATGTTAGAATTTCTTCAACTAAGGTAGGAGTTGTTCTAGACTTAATTAGAGGCAAAGATGCTAGCGAAGCAAGTGCGATTTTACAATACACTCCAAGAACAGCTGCTGTAGAAGTTGGTAAAGTTCTTAAGTCTGCTGTAGCAAATGCTGAAAATAATAATAATTTAGATGTTAATAGATTATATGTATCAGAAGCTTATGCAAATCAAGGACCTACATTGAAGAGATGGAGACCTCGTGCACAAGGTAGGGCATATCAAATATTAAAAAGAACAAGTCATATCACAGTAGTTGTTAAAGAAAGACCATAAAAGGAGGTAAAGATAGTGGGACAAAAGGTAAATCCTCATGGCTTGAGAGTCGGTGTTATCAAAGAATGGGATGCTAAATGGTACGCTAATAGAGATAAGTTTGCAGATAACCTGATTGAAGATAACAAGCTTAGAAAGTTCATTAAAAAGAGATCCTACGCTGCAGGTGTAGCTAAGATAGAAATTGAAAGAACACCAAAGAGAATTAAATTGAATATCCACACAGCTAAACCAGGTATGATTATTGGTAAAGGTGGTAAAGGGATTGAAGCATTGAAGAATGCTTTAACTAAAGAAGTTATTAAAGATAAAAATGTTATAATTAACATTGTAGAAGTTAAAAGAGCTGAAAAAAATGCTCAATTAATGGCTGAAAATATTGCTCAACAATTAGAAAAGAGAATATCATTCAGAAGAGCTATGAAACAAACAATCCAAAGAGGTATGAGAAGTGGAGCCAAAGGTGTAAAAACTGCATGTGCTGGTAGAATTGGCGGAGCTGAAATTGCTAGAACAGAACAGTATCACGAAGGTACAATTCCACTACAAACATTAAGAGCTGATATCGATTATGGATTTGCTGAAGCAGATACAACTTATGGAAAAATAGGAGTTAAAGTTTGGGTCTACAATGGAGAAATTCTTCCAAAGAAAAAAGTCGGATCTGATAAAGCAAACCAATAGGAAGGAGGAACTGCTAGCTATGTTAATGCCAAAAAGAGTGAAACGTCGTAAAGTTCAACGTGGTAGAATGAAAGGTAAAGCTACTAGAGGTAACTTTATAGCATATGGTGATTATGCTCTACAAGCTACAGAATGCGGATGGTTAACTAGCAATCAAATAGAAGCTGCCAGAATAGCTATCAATAGATATATTAAAAGAGGGGGGAAACTTTGGATAAAAGTATTCCCAGATAAACCTGTAACTCAAAAACCTGCTGAAACTCGTATGGGTTCTGGTAAAGGTTCACCTGAGTACTGGGTAGCTGTTGTTAAACCAGGTAGAGTTTTGTTTGAATTAACTGGTGTACCAGAAGATGTTGCAAGAGAAGCAATGAGACTTGCTTCACACAAACTTCCAATGAAGTCTAAATTTGTTACAAGAAAAGATTTTGAGCAAATGGGTGGTGAAGTAAATGAGAGCTAATGAATTACAAGAATTAAGAGGAAGCTCTTCAAATGAGCTATTAGGAAAAATAAACGATTTAAAATCAGAATTATTCAATTTGAGATTTCAGTTAGCAACAGGACAGTTAGAAAACCCTATGAGAATTAAACAAGTAAAGAAGTCAATAGCTCAAGTTAAGACTATTCTAAGAGAAAAAGAATTAAATGGGCTTGAACAGTAGTATACTGGAAGGAGGTTTAACTGTGGAAAGAGGACTTAGAAAAACAAGAATTGGTAAAGTAGTATCTGATAAAATGGATAAGACTATTGTTGTAGCAGTTGAAGATAAAGTTCGTCATCCTTTATATGGTAAAACAATAAAGAGAACTAAAAAGTTAAAAGCGCATGATGAAAACAATGAAGCTGGGTTTAACGATACAGTGCAAATAATGGAAACAAGACCTTTGTCAAAAGACAAGAGATGGAGACTTGTTAAAATCGTAGAAAAAGCTAAATAGTTATTTAGTTGAAAGGAGGGCGTTTATATGATTCAGCCACAAACTCGATTAAAAGTAGCTGATAATACAGGTGCAAAAGAAATAATGTGCATTAGAGTATTAGGCGGTTCAAAAAGAAAGTATGGAAACATCGGTGATGTGATAGTTGCTAGCGTTAAAAGTGCAACACCAGGCGGTGTTGTTAAAAAGGGTGAGGTTATAAAAGCTGTTATAGTTAGATCAAAAAGAGGCGTAAGAAGAAAAGATGGTTCTTACATAAAATTTGATGATAACGCTGCTGTAATAATTAAAGATGATAAATTGCCTAAAGGAACACGTATTTTTGGACCAATTGCTAGAGAATTAAGAGAAAAAGATAAAGAGTATAATAAAATATTATCTTTAGCACCAGAAGTTCTTTAGAAGGAGGTGGCTATAATGGCTAAAGTTCATGTTAGAAGAGATGACACAGTAGTAGTTGTTTCTGGTAAAGATAAAGGTAAAACAGGAAAAGTATTAAAAGTATATCCTAAGACTAGTAAAGTATTAGTTGAAGGAGCTCATATAGTAACAAAACACGTGAAGCCTAGTAGAGAGAACATGCAAGGTGGAATTGTAAAACAAGAAGCACCTATGAATAGTTCAAAAGTTATGTTGTATTGCACAAAGTGTAAATCAGCTACTAGAATTAGCAAGAAATTATTAGAAGACGGAACAAAAGTTAGAATTTGCAAAAAGTGCGGCGAAATTCTATAGTCTTTTATTCGAAAGGAGGATGCCTGATGATTCCAAGACTACAAGACAAGTACGAAAAAGAAATAGTACCTGCTTTAATGGAAAAGTTCGGTTATAAAAATATAATGGAAGTACCTAAACTTGAGAAAATAGTTCTTAATATGGGTCTAGGGGAAGCAAAAGATAATGCTAAAGTTATTGAAACAGCAATGAAGGATATGGAAATATTCGCTGGTCAAAAACCAATAATCACAAGAGCAAAAAAGTCTGTTGCAAACTTCAAAATTAGAGAAAATATGCCAATAGGTTTAAAAGTAACTCTTAGAAAAACGAAAATGTATGAATTTGGCGACAAATTAATGAATATAGCTCTTCCAAGAGTTAGAGACTTTAGAGGTGTATCTGCTAAAGCTTTCGATGGAAGAGGAAACTATGCTCTAGGAGTTAAGGAACAACTTATATTCCCAGAAATTGAATATGATAAAATTGACAAAGTAAGAGGTATGGATATTGTTTTTGTAACTACTGCTAAAACAGATGAAGAGGCAAGAGAGTTATTAAGATATCTTGGTATGCCATTTGCTCAATAATAAGGAGGGAAAACCGTGGCTCGTAAAGCAATGTTAGAAAAATGGAGTAAAACTCCTAAGTACAAGACTAGGGCCTACACTAGATGTAGAATTTGTGGAAGACCACATGCTGTACTTAGAAAATACGGAATATGTCGTATATGTTTTAGAGAATTAGCTTATAAAGGGGAAATCCCTGGTTGTAGAAAAGCAAGCTGGTAATTTATAGATACTGAAAGGAGGCACAAAAATGGTTATGACAGACCCTATCGCAGATATGCTGACTCGTATCAGAAATGCAAATGTAGCTAGACATAATATAGTTGAAATACCTTCTTCAAATACGAAGAGAGCTATTGCAGATATATTAGTAAAAGAAGGTTATGTAAAAGGTGTAGAAGAATACGAAGATGGCCCAGTAAAAATGTTAAGACTAGGCTTGAAATATATAGAAGGAACTGAAAGAACTATTACAGGTCTTAAGAGAATTTCAAAACCTGGATTAAGAGTTTATTGCCAAAAAGACACTGTACCACAAGTACTAAATGGTTTAGGAATAGCTATAGTTTCTACTAATAAAGGTGTAATTACAGATAAAGAAGCAAGAAACGCTGGTTTAGGTGGAGAAGTTATTTGTTATGTATGGTAATTAAGACGAATAGGAGGTGCGAGGATGTCAAGAATTGGTAGACTTCCGATAGATATACCTTCTGGTGTAACTGTTGATGTAACACCAGATAACGTTGTTACAGTTAAAGGACCAAAAGGTGAATTAGTTAAAGATATGCATAAAGATATTCAAATATCTGTTGAAAATAATCAAGTTGTTGTAAAAAGATCTTCAGATGTTGCTCAACATAGAGCATTACATGGTCTAACTAGAGCATTATTGAACAACATGGTAATTGGAGTTTCACAAGGATTCCAAAAAACTTTAGAGCTAGTTGGTGTTGGTTATAGAGCGCAACTTAAAGGTTCTAAATTAACATTAAGCCTTGGATTTTCACATCCTGTTGAGATTGAAGCAGAAGAAGGAATACAATATGAAGTTCCTGAAACAACAAAAATTATCGTAAAGGGAATCGATAAAGAAAAAGTTGGTTCTGCTGCGGCTAATATAAGAGTATGGAGAAAACCTGAGCCATATAAAGGTAAAGGTATTAAATATGCTGGTGAACATATTAGACGTAAAGAAGGTAAAACAGGTAAGTAATATATTTAAACACTGAAAGGAGTGAGTATATTGTTTAGTAAGCCTGATCGTAATAAAGCAAGGGTTAGACGTCATAAAAGAGTACGTAGAAAATTATCTGGTACTGCTGAAAGACCAAGATTGGCAGTGTTTAGAAGCGAGAAGAACATCTATGCTCAGGTAATTGATGATATAAACGGAGTTACTTTAGTTTCAGCTTCTTCATTAGATAAGAATTTTGAAGGTAGTCTTGGAAGTAACAAAGAAGCAGCAAAAGCTGTTGGTAAAATGGTTGGAGAAAGAGCTTTAGAAAAAGGTATAAAAGAAGTTGTTTTTGATAGAGGCGGATTTATATATCACGGTAGAATACAAGAACTTGCTGATGGTGCAAGAGAAGCCGGTTTAAAATTCTAGGAAAAGGAGGATGTGCCATGAGAATAGACCCTAATGCGCTAAATCTCAAAGAAAAAGTTGTTTATATAAACAGAGTAACTAAGGTTGTAAAAGGTGGTAGAAACTTTAGATTTAGTGCTCTTGTTGTTGTTGGAGACGAAAACGGACACGTTGGCGTAGGAATAGGTAAAGCTGCTGAGATACCAGATGCTATTAGAAAAGGTATTGAAGATGCAAAAAAACATTTAGTTGATGTTGCAATGGTAGGAACAACTATTCCACACAGAATTTATGGAAAGTTCGGAAAAGGAAATATTCTAATAATGCCTGCACCAGAAGGTACTGGAGTTATTGCTGGTGGACCAGTAAGAGCTGTCCTTGAGTTGGCAGGATTAAAAGATGTTAGAGCTAAATCATTAGGATCAAATAATCCTAAAAATATGGTTAGCGCAACAATAGATGGTTTAAGTAAATTAAGAACTGCAGACCAAATCGCTCAATTAAGAGGTAAGACTGTAGAAGAAATATTAGGTTAGGAGGGGATCACCTTGGCTAAGCTTAAAATTACTCAAGTTAAGAGTGGTATTGGTAGAAAAAAAGACCATAAAGCTACAATTGAAGCTCTTGGTTTGAATAAAATTGGTAAAACAGTTGTTCACGAAGATACTCCTCAAATAAGAGGTATGATAAACAAAGTCAATTATCTTCTAAATGTAGAAGAAGTCTAAGAAAGAGGAGGTGCTAGACATGAAACTTCATGATTTAAAGCCTGCTACAGGTTCTAAAAAAGGTAAGAAAAGAGTAGGTAGAGGTACTGGTTCTGGTTGGGGTAAAACAGCTGGTAGAGGACAAGATGGTCAAAATTCTAGATCAGGTGGTGGAGTTAGACCTGGTTTCGAAGGTGGTCAAATGCCTTTATACAGAAGATTACCTAAAAGAGGATTTACAAATATTTTTGCAAAAGAATATGTTGAAGTAAATGTAAATAGATTAAATATATTTGAAGATGGTACAGAAGTTACTCCAGCATTACTTAAAGAACATGGTGTAATAAGTAAAATAAAAGACGGTGTTAAAATTTTAGGTAATGGTGATTTAGAAAAGAAACTTACTATAAAAGCAACAAAGTTTACAAAAGGTGCTGTTGAAAAGATAGAATCTACTGGAGGAAAAGTAGAGGTGATTTAAAATGATGTCAACCTTACGTAATGCGTGGAAAGTGCCAGAATTGAGAAATCGAATAATATTCACTGTGCTAATGGTAACTGTCATCAGGTTAGGGAATCATATCCCTGTACCTGGTGTGGATACTTCTGCATTAGCTGGATTAGCACAAGAAGGAACTTTATTTAGTTTTTATGATTTAATGTCCGGAGGAGCTTTAAGCAGTTTTAGTATTTTTGCTATGGGAGTTATACCATTTATTAACGCTTCCATTATTTTTTCTTTATTAACTATAGCTATTCCACCTTTAGAACAATTATCTAAAGAAGGGGAAGAAGGTAGAAAGAAAATTCAAAAATACACTAGATATGCTGCTGTTGCAATCGGCGTGTTACAATCATTTAGTACTTATGGTTTGATAACTCAAGCTGGTGCACTACCAAATGCATCAAAAATGCAAGTATTTTTAATAGTTCTTACGCTAACTACATCATCTGTATTTTTAATTTGGTTAGGTGATCAAATTACTGTAAGAGGAATAGGGAACGGAATTTCTTTAATAATATTTGTTAACATTATTTCAAGATTGCCTCAGACATTGCTTCGAGTTAAATCATTAAAGGATACAGGGGCAGTTAATTTGGTACAGATAGTTTTACTAGCGGCATTTTCTGTAATTGTTTTTGCTATAGTAATTATAGCTACATTATCAGAACGAAGAATACCGATTCAATATGCTGCAAAAGGATCTAGTGGAAAGTTGTATCGTGGGCAATCAACTCACATTCCAATAAACATGAATTCTTCAGGAATCATTGCTATTATATTCGGTATGTCAGTAATGCAATTTCCTAAAACTATAGCTTTATTTATACCAGATTCTGCATTTGCAGCATGGGTTCAAACAAGTAAGTTTAGTCCATTTAGAGCTGATTCATGGCTTTATGCTGTTATTTATGCTGTTTTGGTTATATTCTTTACTTGGTTCTATACAGAAGTAACGTTTAAACCGGATGAAATGGCTGAGAATATACATAAATCTGCTGGGTTTATTCCAGGCATAAGACCAGGTGAACAAACTGCATTATATATAGGAAGGGTACTTTTAAAAGTATCAATATTAGGTGGTTTATTTGCAGCATTTATTGCTCTTACACCTACAGGAATTCAGAATTTCACACCTTTTAGTACAATTACATTTGGTGGAACTGCTTTATTAATTGAAGTGGGAGTTGCTTTAGATTTTATGAGAACTCTGGAATCTCAACTTGTAATGAGGCATTATAAAGGGTTTCTTAAATAAAGTAATTACTAAATGGAGATGATATTAATGAAAATAATTTTACTAGGGCCGCCTGGGGCTGGTAAAGGAACACAGGCAAAATTAATATCGAAAAAGTTTTCGATACCTCATATTTCCACTGGAGATATATTCAGAAAAAATATTTCAGAAGAAACTCCTTTAGGGGTAGAAGCTAAAAAATATATAGATAAGGGACTATTAGTACCAGATAGCCTTACTATTGATATTACAAAAGATAGACTATTAGAGGATGACTGTAAGAATGGTTTTCTTTTGGATGGATTCCCAAGAACGGTGTTTCAAGCTGAATCACTTGATAAGTTTTTAAAAGATCAAGACAAGGAAATCGATAGTGCGTTATTAATTGATGTTCCACCAGAATTTATTCTTGAAAGAATGACTGGGAGAAGGGTATGTTTGAATTGCGGTGCAAGTTATCATACTAGTTTCAATCCACCAAAGGTTGAAGGAATATGTAATGTATGTGGTAATGAGGTTATTCAGCGTGATGATGATAAAGAGGACACAGTAAAAGAACGAATTGATGTTTATGTGAAATCTACTCAACCACTAATTAATTATTATAATAAAATTAGTAAGTTATTTGTTATAGATGGTACTAATTCAATTGATGATGTTTTTACTAACATCTCAGAACATTTAGTAAAATTGGAAAAATAAAATGATTAAATTTATTTATAATAAATAGGAATATGAAGGGAAACTCCCTTCATAATTCTTGAGTATTCCAACAGGCTCTAGTTTATAGAGGTGAAAATTATGAATAAAGATGATTATCTTGGTAGGGTTATTTACTCAAAAGCTGGTAGAGATGCAAAACGATTCTTTATAATTGTTAATGTTATAGATGATGAGTACGTGCAGATTGCAGATGGTGATTTGAGAAAAGTTGATAACCCCAAAAAGAAAAAAATAAAACATATTTCCATTTTAGAAGAATTTTCTGTTGATATAATGGAAAGACTTCAAAATAAAGAGTATGTAAATAATTCAATGATCAGAAAGTTTTTAGAAAATAGAGACGCAAATAAGGAGGTTTAATTCCCTTATGTCAAAAGATGATGTTATTGAAATGCAAGGTACTGTTCTTGAAGCTTTACCAAATGCTATGTTTCAAGTGCAATTGGAAAGTGGTCAAAAAATATTAGCACATGTTTCTGGAAAGTTAAGAATGAATTTTATTAGAATTCTACCTGGCGATAGAGTAACTATAGAACTTTCTCCATACGATCTAAGTAGAGGTAGAATTACTTGGAGAGCTAAATAGTTAGGAGGGTTTATAATGAAAGTAAGACCATCAGTAAAACCTATTTGCGAAAAATGCAAAGTTATCAGACGAAAAGGTAAAGTAATGGTTATATGCGAAAATCCTAAGCATAAACAAAAACAAGGATAAAAATGTTGATAATTTAAATGATTTACAATATCATATATAAAATGATATGGATTTAAATAATGCGGCTGCTGAAAATAAACTAATAAAAATAGGAGGTGCGCTGTTTTATGGCGAGAATAGCTGGAGTAGATCTACCAAAAAACAAAAGAGTAGAAGTAGGTTTAACTTATATTTACGGCATAGGCTTACCAAGATCTCACAAGATTTTAGAAGCAACAGGAGTTAATCCGGACACAAGAGTTAAAGATTTAACTGAAGAAGAAGTCAATGCTCTAAGAGATCAAATTGGAAAAGATTTCACTGTTGAAGGTGACTTGAGAAGAAAAATTGCTTTGGATATAAAGAGATTAGTTGAGATTGGAAGTTATAGAGGAATTAGACATAGAAAAGGTCTTCCACTTAGAGGGCAAAAAACTAAGACTAATGCTAGAACTAGAAAAGGTCCTAAAAAATTAGTATCTAGGAAAAAGAAATAAAGGAGGGAAGATTGAATGGCTAAGCCTAAAAAAGTTAAAAGAGGTAGAAGAAGAAAAGAGAGAAAAAATGTTGAGCACGGTTGTGCACACATCAGATCAACTTTTAATAACTCAATGGTAACTTTAACTGATAGTGTAGGAAATGCTTTATCTTGGTCTAGTGCTGGAGCATTAGGATTTAGAGGATCAAGAAAAAGTACTCCTTTTGCTGCTCAAATGGCAGCAGAAACTGCAGCAAAGTCTGCAATGGAGCACGGACTAAAAAGTGTTGATGTCTACGTAAAAGGTCCAGGTGCTGGAAGAGAAGCTGCTATAAGATCTTTGCAAGCAGCAGGATTAGAGATAACAATGATTAAAGATGTTACTCCTATTCCACATAATGGATGTAGACCACCAAAAAGAAGAAGAGTTTAATATTTATAATAGGAGGTGTTACTTTAAATGGCGAGATATACTGGACCAGTGTGTAGATTATGCAGAAGAGAAGGTATGAAACTATTTCTTAAGGGAGATAGATGTTATACAGATAAATGTGCTTATAGCAAAAGAAGCTATGCACCAGGAGAACACGGACAAAGTAGAAAAAAAATGTCTAACTATGGAATCCAATTAAGAGAGAAACAAAAGGCTAGAAGAGTTTATGGAATTCTTGAAAAGCAATTTAGAAAATATTATGATAAAGCTGATCACATGAAAGGTATTACAGGTGAAAACCTACTTATGTTACTAGAAATGAGATTAGACAACGTTGTATATAGATTAGGTTTTGGAGCATCTAGAACTGAAGCTAGACAATTAGTAACACATGGTCACTTTACTGTAAATGGAAAGAAAGTTGATATTCCTTCTTACAAAGTAAGTGTTAATGATGTTATATCAGTAAGAGAAAAAAGTAGATCTTTTGAAAAATTCAAAGTATTTGCTGAAAATCCAAAAACATTACCAGCTTGGTTACAAGGAGAAGTTGCTAATTTTGAAGGAACTGTTGTTGCACAACCTCAAAGAAGCGATATAGATGTACCTGTAAATGAAACATTAATTGTTGAGTTATACAGCAAATAATAAGGTAAAAAGGATAGAATTAGTTGCCCTTAGTACATTATTCTATAAGGGAGGGTTCATATGTTAGAAATAGAAAAACCCAAAATTGAATGTGTAGAAGCTACTGATGATGGGATATATGGTAAATTTGTCATTGAACCATTAGAAAGAGGTTATGGAACTACTTTAGGTAATGCCTTAAGAAGAATTCTATTATCATCTTTGCCAGGGGCTGCAGCAAATTCAATTAAGATTGATGGAGTTTTACATGAATTTTCAACCGTGAAAGGTTGTAAAGAAGACGTATCACAAATAATATTAAATATCAAAACTTTATCTATGAAGTTAAATGATGAAGGCTCAAGTACTGTATATATTGATGCTCAAGGACCTTGTGAAGTAACTGCAGGGGATATTACTACTGATGGCAGTGTTGAAGTTGTAAATAAGGATTTACATATTGCAACACTTGATGATGATGGTAGACTATATATGGAAATCAACGTTAGCAGAGGTAGAGGTTATGTTACCCAAAGCAAAAATAAACAGGACGATATGCCAATTGGAACAATTCCTGTTGATTCAATATATACTCCAGTTAAGAAAGTAAACTTTACTGTAGAAAATACTAGAGTAGGACAGATAACAGATTATGATAAGTTAACTTTAGAAGTATGGACAAATGGTACAATGATGCCAGAAGAAACAATTAGTTTATCAGCTAAGATACTAATTGAGCACTTCAAATTGTTCATGACCTTAACAGACAATGCAGACAATATGGAAATCATGATTGAAAAAGAAGAAGACCAAAAAGAAAAAGTTTTAGAAATGACTATCGAAGAGCTAGATTTGTCAGTTAGAAGTTATAACTGCTTAAAAAGAGCTGGAATCAATACTGTCCAAGAATTAACTGAGAGATCTATGGATGATATGATGAAGGTAAGGAATCTAGGTAGAAAGTCACTTGAAGAAGTTCAAGAAAAACTAGCTGCATTATCACTAGGTTTAAAAAAATCCGATGAGTAAAGGAGGATTATGATGGCAAAGCAACGTAAGTTAGGACTTCCTACTGACCAAAGAAGAGCTATGCTAAGAAATTTAGTTACTAGTTTCTTAAAACACGGTAAGATTGAAACTACTGTAACAAGAGCTAAAGAAACTAAGCGTTTAGCAGAAAAAATGATTACTCTTGGAAAAAGAGGGGATCTTCATGCTAGAAGACAAGTCCTTTCATTTGTAACTGAAAAAGAAGTAGTTGAAGAATTATTCCAAACTATTGCTCCAAAGTATACTGATAGAAATGGTGGATACACTAGAATTATCAGAAAAGGCCCTAGAAGAGGCGACGGTGCAGAAGTTGTAATTTTGGAATTAGTATAATTAATAAGCTCTATAGGGATTAAGTACTTCTGGCTTAGTCCCTTTAATTTTATAATTTTATATATTAAGGGGAATAAAATATGGCTCATTATATGGTAGAATGCAATGATGTTTTTTTTGAATATAAAAAAGATAATAATGAGACTAAGCTAGCTGTCAATGGGGTAAACTTAGAAGTTAACAAGGGTGAATTTTTAGTGGTTTTAGGACATAACGGATCTGGTAAGTCTACAATTGCTAAGCATATGAATGCACTATTGCTTCCATCTAAAGGAGAAGTAATCATTGATGGATTAGACACAAAAAATTATGATAATCTATGGGTAATAAGAAATAAGGCAGGAATGGTATTTCAAAATCCGGATAATCAAATAGTAGCAACAATAGTTGAAGAAGATGTCGCATTTGGACCTGAGAATTTGGGAGTAGAATCGAATGAAATTAGAAAAAGAGTCGATGAATCTTTAAGTAAGGTAAATATGGCTGATTATAAGAGACATGCACCTCATTTATTATCAGGTGGTCAAAAACAAAGAGTTGCAATAGCAGGAATTTTAGCAATGAAACCAGAATGTATTATTCTAGATGAACCAACAGCTATGCTGGATCCATCAGGAAGAAAAGAAGTATTAAATACAATTTTGGATTTAAACAAAAATTACGGGATAACTATTATTCTTATAACTCATTATATGGAAGAGGCAGTTGAAGCTGATAGAATAGTGGTTATGGATAATGGAAAAGTTGTAAAAGAAGGAACTCCTAGAAAAATATTTAGTAATGTTGCTATGATGAAAGAAATTGGTTTGGATGTTCCTCAAGTAACAGAATTAGCTTATGAATTAGGAAAGAATGGATTGAATGTAACTTCAGATATATTAACAATAGATGAGATGGTGGATGCTTTATGTCAATTAAAATAGAAAATTTAACGCACATTTATATGCCAGGAACTCCATTTGAGAAAAGAGCATTAGATGATGTTAGTTTAACTATAGAAGATGGAGAGTTTATTGCGCTAATCGGTCATACAGGCTCAGGTAAATCAACATTAATACAACATATAAATGGATTATTAAAACCAACATCAGGAAAAATAATAGTGGATGGTAAGGATATTACTTTGCCTAAAGTTAAATTAAGTGAGATCAGAAAAAAAGTAGGTTTGGTTTTTCAATATCCAGAATATCAATTATTTGAAGAATCTATCGAAAAAGACATCGCTTTTGGACCTAAAAATTTGGGACTGAGTGATGAGGAAGTTGATAGAAGAGTAAAAAAAGCTATGAAATTCGTTGGACTTAATTATGAAGAGTATAGAAATGTATCTCCATTTGAATTAAGTGGAGGACAAAAGCGAAGAGTTGCCATAGCTGGAGTAGTGGCTATGGAGCCTAAGGTTTTAATACTTGATGAACCTACTGCAGGTTTGGATCCAATGGGTAGAGAAGAAATTTTAAGTCAAATATCTAAATTAAAAAAAGAATATGAAATGACTATTATATTAGTATCTCATAGTATGGAGGATGTTGCTAAAGTTGCAGGAAAAATTCTTGTAATGGAGAATGGAAAATGTATTTTAAATGATATTCCATCCAAAATATTCGTTCAAATAGAAACTTTAGAACGGGTTGGGTTAGCAGTACCTCAAGTAACTTATTTAGTAAAGAAGTTAAATAATTTAGGTTTTGATATATCTGAAGATATATTTACTGTAGAAGAAGCTAAAAAGCAAATTTTAAAAGTTTTAAGGGGAGCTAAAAATGATTAAAGATATAACAATTGGTCAATATGTTCCTGGTAACTCATTTATCCATAGACTTGATCCAAGGTTTAAAATACTAATTTCAATGATTTTTATTATTGACTTGTTTTTAATAGATAATTTTATAGGATATATTTTTGTAGTATTATTTATTGGGATTTCTATATTAGTTTCAAAGGTTCCTTTTAAATTTATTTATAAAGGATTAAAACCTATTTTAATTCTTTTAGTTATTACAGGGCTTTTAAATATCTTTATGACTACAGGTGATTCTGATCCATTGTGGCGTTGGAAATTCTTGAAAATTTATAAAGAGGGATTGGTATTAGCCGGTTTTATGGTATTTAGATTAGTTTTCTTGATTATTGGAACTTCATTGTTGACATTAACCACATCACCTATAGAGTTAACTGATGGACTTGAAAAATTACTTAATCCATTTAAAAAGATTGGTTTACCGGCCCATGAATTAGCTATGATGATGACAATAGCACTTAGATTTATACCGACTTTGATGGATGAAACTGATAAAATCATGAAAGCGCAGATGGCAAGAGGAGCTGACTTTGAATCTGGAAATCTAGTTAAGAGAGCGAAGAATTTAATTCCTCTTTTAGTACCACTTTTTATTAGTTCATTTAGAAGGGCCGATGAACTTGCGACAGCAATGGAAGCAAGATGCTATAATGGTGGAGATGGAAGAACTAGAATGAAGATATTAAAGCTAAGTTCACAAGACTTTATGGCTATGATATGTACATTTATTTTAGTTGGGCTCTCTATATGGAGTAGAACGTTTAATTAAGTTATTAAGGAGCAAATAATGTGCTAAAAAATGTAATGCTTGTAATTGAATATGATGGTACAAATTATGCAGGCTGGCAAAGGCAAATCAATGCGAATACGGTTCAAGAAACTCTTGAAAAAGCTATATATAAGGTTACCGGAGAAGTTATAAATTTAATTGGGTGTAGTCGCACAGATACAGGGGTTCATGCTAAAGAATATGTTGCAAATTTTAGAACAAATTCTAGTATTCCTGGGGATAGAATAAAATATGCAATAAATAATAAACTACCTAGTGATATTGTTGTTTTGAGGTCAAAAGAAGTTAGTTTGGATTTTCATGCTAGGTATAGTAGTAAGGGCAAAAAATATATTTACACTATTAATAATCGAAAAGATAATGTAGCTATTAATAGAAACTATATATATCATTATAGATATGAATTAGATGTAGACTTAATGAAAGATGCTATAAAGCATTTTTGTGGAACACATGATTTTTCGGCTTTCAGAAATAAAGGAAGTCAAGTAACTAAGACAGTTAAAACTATATATGAAATTAATGTTGATAGGCAAGGTGAACAAGTAATAATATCAGTTAATGGAGATGGATTTTTGTATAATATGGTAAGAATTATGGTTGGAACGTTAATTGATGTTGGAAGAAAGAGGGTAAAACCTGATAGAATTAAATATATTTTAAATTCTAAAGATAGAAAATTTGCTAGCAAAACTGCGCCAGCATCAGGGTTATGTTTAGAAAAAGTATTTTATTAAAAGAAAAAAATTATTTTGACAAAATACGTTGACACACCCGGCTCGTTGTATTATAATGGTTTAGGTTAGGTAAGATTTATCTTTGATCAAAGAAATGATCTTGATATAGAAGTACTTAGTACATAAAACGTATAAGGAGGTAAATAGATGAAATCCTATATTGCAAAACCAAGCGAAGTAGAAAGAAAATGGTATGTAATAGATGTTGCAGGAAAGCCTTTAGGTAGAGCTGCAAGCCAAGTTGCTACAATTTTAAGAGGAAAACATAAACCAACATTTACACCTCATGTTGATTGTGGGGATCATGTAATTATTGTTAATGCTGATAAAGTTGCTTTAACTGGTAAAAAACTTGATCAAAAAATGTTAAGACACCACTCAATGTATCCAGGTGGACTTAAAGAAATGTCTTATAGAAAAGCATTAGATAAAAAACCAGAATTCGTTTTCCAAGAAGCAGTAAGAAGAATGTTACCACAAGGTAAATTAGGAAGACAAATGCTTAAGAAATTAAAAGTTAATAGTGGTCCAGAACACAATAATGATGCTCAAAAACCGGAAGTTTTAGAGTTAAGATATTAATAGGTGAAAGGAGGACATATAATGGCAAAAGTTCAATACTTAGGAACAGGTAGAAGAAAAAAATCAGTTGCTAGAGTTAGACTTGTACCTGGCGATGGTAAAGTTATCATAAATAAAAGAGATGAAAAAGAATTTTTTGGATTAGAAACTTTAAGAGTTATCGTAAATCAACCACTTGTTCTTACTGGGACAAAAGATAGATTTGACGTATTAGTTAATGTTTTTGGTGGAGGATTCACAGGTCAAGCGGGTGCAATCAGACATGGTATAGCTAGAGCTTTATTAAAAGCTGATGAATCTTTAAGACCAGAACTTAAAAAAGCTGGATATTTAACAAGAGACCCAAGAATGAAAGAAAGAAAGAAATACGGTCTTAAGAAAGCTAGAAGAGCTCCTCAGTTCTCTAAGAGATAGTTTATACAAATTTTATATAAAAATAAGAGAGATTTTCTCTCTTATTTTTTTTGGTATAAAAATAGAAAAACTCCTTAAAATATAAACAATACATCATATAGAAAACAAATAAATTATGAGTTATTGAAAATGATATTACAAAAAAACAATATATATTTTGTCAAAGGAACGTTGTGTTAAATTCATGTTAAAAGTACATGAAGTGACAAAATATTTATTAAAAATACTTAACAAACATATAAATTTGTTGTATTATTTGAATGGGACAAACATATGGAGGGATATGATTATGTATGAAATTTTTATCGGTCTTATAGGTGGATTAGGATTATTTCTTTATGGAATGAAGATGATGGGAGAAGGACTTGAAAATATAGCTGGAGATAAAATGAAAAAGATTTTTGAGAAAATAACTTCTCACCCATTAAAAGGAGTAGCAACGGGAACTGTAGTTACAGCAATTATACAAAGTAGTAGTGCAACTACGGTCATGGTAGTAGGTTTTGTAAATGCTGGTTTAATGAATTTATATCAAGCAGCTTCAGTTATAATGGGAGCGAATATAGGAACAACAATAACTACTCAACTTATTTCTTTCAAGTTGGATAAAGTAGTGCCTATATTTATAGCAGTAGGTGCATTAATGGTGTTATTCTCTAAAAGAAGAAAATATAAAATTATTGGAACTATTATTCTTGGATTTGGTATTTTATTTTTAGGTTTAGATATAATGAAAGATTCAATGAAACCTTTACGAGATGCACCGATATTTATTAATATGATTAGTTCTCTAAAGGGGAATACTATTTTAGGTGTATTTGTAGGTGCTTTAATGACTGCAGTTGTACAGAGTTCATCTGCATCGACAGGTATCTTAGTTGCTTTAGCTGGCACAGGTTCGCTTCCGATAGAAGTTGCAATTCCAATCTTGTTTGGTAATAATATCGGGACATGTGTAACTGCTTTATTATCAAGTATTGGAACTAGTAAAACTGCAAGAAAAGCCGCTGTGTTCCATTTGGTTTTTAATGTAGTTGGAACTTTAGTATTTATCTGGGCAATACCATTATTAACAGATGTAGTAGTAAATATGAATAAATCTGATGTTAGTAGACAAATAGCTAATGCACATACAATATTTAATATTACTAATACAATTATTATGATTCCATTTATTAAATATTTAGTTGCACTTGTAAATAAGATATTACCTGGTGAAGATGAAATTAAAGAATATGGAACAAAATATATCGATTATAGATTATTAGAAACGCCTGTAATTGCGATAGGACAATCAATTCAAGAATTAATGAGAATGGCTGAGATTGCAAAGGAAAATTTATCTTTATCAATGAAGGCATTTGTAACAGAAGACCCTAAATTAATAAATGAAGTAAATGAAAATGAGAAATTAATAAATTTATTAGAACATGATATAACTGATTTCTTGGTTAAAATTTCTAATACTGAAATTTCAGATCAAGAACAAGCCAATATAATAACAATGTTTAATATTGTGAATGATATTGAAAGAGTAGGAGATCATTGTAGTAATTTAGTAGAACTTACGAGTGAAAAAGTTAATAGAAACCTTGAAATATCAGGAGACGCTTTAAGTGAACTAGAAAACATGTTTAAATATACTTTAGATGCATATGATACAAGTATTGAAAGTTTTAGAGACGGAAATGTGGAAAGAGCTACAAAAGTTCTGTCGATTGAAGAAAGAATAGATGATTTAGAAGAAGAATTGAGAGAAAAACATATTAAAAGACTTAATAGAGGTATTTGTTCTGCGAATTCAGGAGCAGTTTTCTTAGATATGATTAGTAATTTTGAAAGAATTGGTGATCATTCAGTGAATATTGCAGAAGCAGTTTTGAAAAAAGATTAATATAAATAGAAAGCACTTAAATTGATAACAATTTAAGTGCTTTTTTGCAATAAACACTGTATTTAGCAAATTAATGATAGATTGTAAGTAAAAAATCTATTAATTTTAAGGAATTAACATAAACTATTTTTGAAAATAAAATAGGAGGTTTATAGATGAAAATTGGCAAAGTAAAACTAAGAATAATAATAAGTTTTTGCCTAATATTAATTTTAAATTTTAGCTTTATAGAAATAACTTATGCAGATATTGATGAAAACATTAATAACGATTCAAAAATAAAAAAGATTATTCTAATTGATCCAGGGCATGGAGGAGTAGATGGTGGCGCTGTTTCCAAAAGAGGAACTGTTGAGAAAGATGTTAATTTAGCAATTTCTTATAAATTAAAAACACATTTAGAACAAAAGGGATATAAAGTAGTAATGACTAGAGAAAGTGATTATGGACTTTATTCTGATAAAGGAAAAATAAGAGATAAGAAAATAGAAGATTTGAATAATAGATGCAAAATGAAAAAAAATTCTAATTGTGATGTGTTTGTGAGTATTCATTTAAATATGTTTGAGCAAAGCAAATATTATGGAGCGCAAGTTTGGTATGCTGTAGAACCCAAAGAATCAATGGACTTAGCTCATATAATTCAAGAAAATTTAAAAAGTGATTTAGATAACGGAAATAAACGAAAAGAAAAGTCAGCAAAAGGAGCTTATAAAATTCTTAGATGTGATAATACTATTCCTTCTGTTATAGTGGAATGTGGATTTTTATCTAATCAACAGGAAGAGGAAAATTTGCTTAATGAAGAATTTCAAGTAAAGATTGCAGAATCTATCTCAAAATCTTTAGACGAATTTGTGAACTTAGTAGAATTCAGGTATAAAGAAGATAAAAGTAAAGAAATTGAAGAAACTAATGAAAATGAAGTAGACTTTACAATAAAACAATATATTGACGAGCATTGGGAAGTTCAGTAATTTAATATAGAGATACGACATATTGCCTGGGAAATATGTCGTATTTTATTTTTAGCATAAAAATGTTCTAAAAAATTGGTACTTTATATATTATTTAGTATATAGAATCTTTGAGGTGATTATCGTGAATGAGAATAATGCAATTATTCCCTTATATTTAAATACAGGAATGATTAATAATTTATTTACAGTAGTAATTGAAAAGTTTTCTAAAACACAAAGTTTTAATACAAAGAAGCAGGTAGTTATCAAAGCCAACACCCCGCTGGCAAATGTAATGCCTAATAGTTTTTGTCAAGGAGATTTTTCTTTTCAATTTTTGGATGAATTTTCTAAGCAAAAAACAGAAGAACGAGTTTCAATAATAATTATTACTTTGTTAAAACTTAAATCAATACTTACTGAAAATAAACTATTGAAAAGTTTGAACACTGAAGATGACATTAACAATATAAAAGAGTATGATTTTATTGAACTGAATACAGAATTACGGCATAATCCTTATATTGAAAGAATTAATGAATTAGAGAAATTGCTACAGTTGCAAATTACATTTAATTTTGATGGTAATGATAATAAATTATTTCAAAGCAAGAGAGAAATGTTGAATTTACTTAAAGAAAATATGAAAGAATACAAACAGTCAAAGTGTATGAAATATATTACTCCAGAATTATTTGGTGGAAAATATAAAGCGATTATTCCATTAGATGTTAAATATATGGAGGATAGCTTAGATTATCTTGAGGACTCTAAAATCACAGTATTAGGAAAAGTTATAAGAGTTATTGATGATAAAAATTCTAATACAGTAAACCTTTTAAGTCGTACTTGTTTTGATTATCTTGATGATGATTACTTTTTAAAATTAAAGAAAACATATTTAAATGATACTTCTATGCTAGATTTTAAAGGTCTGGAGAAAGAAACTGACTGTTCTTTGTTAGAAATAGTTCCTATTGCAATTTATATATAAATAGTTTAAATTAGTTATTAAGAAAAAGATTAAGTGAGGGGACATATGAGAAAAATTAATACAGATATAATCACTAAAAATATAAAAGAGATGTGTATAGAAGCAAATTATTATTTATGCAAAGATATAAAAAAAAGCTTAGAAAAGGCTTGTAATGAAGAAGAATGGGATATAAGTAAGAGTATTTTAAAAGATATTCTTAAAAATGCTGATATTGCAGCAGATGAAAAGATGCCAATTTGTCAAGATACAGGAATGGCGTGCATTTTTTTGGAAATTGGTCAAAATGTTTTTTTTGAAGGCGAAAATTTAGAAAGTGCAGTAAATGAAGGTGTAAGACAGGGGTATTCTGAAGGCTATTTAAGAAAATCTGTTGTTAAAGATCCACTTAAAAGAGTAAACACAAAGGATAATACACCTGCAATCATTTATTATGATATTGTTGAGGGTGACAGTGTTAAAATTACTGTAGCGCCTAAAGGTTTTGGGTCAGAGAATATGAGTAGAATAAAAATGTTAAAACCTGCTGATGGAGAAAAAGGTGTAAAAGATTTTATAATTGAAACTGTAAAAATGGCAGGGCCTAATCCATGTCCCCCTATAGTTGTCGGAGTAGGTATAGGAGGTACTTTTGATAAGGCAGCATTTTTGGCTAAAAAAGCTTTGTTAAGAGAAATTGACAAATCAAATATAGATCCTTATTATGAAACTATGGAAAATGAGTTATTATCAGAAATCAATAACTTAGGTATCGGACCACAAGGATTTGGAGGTAAAACTACTTCTTTAGGAGTGAATATAGAAGTGTATCCAACTCATATTGCAGGATTACCGGTTGCAGTAAATATTAATTGTCATGTTACAAGACATGTTAGTCGAATTATTTAAATAAAAATAGTAGGTGATTAAATTGAATATAAAAATAACTGCTCCTGTAAAAGATGCAGATTTTGAAAACTTAAAAGCTGGAGATAAAGTTTTAATTTCTGGTACAATTTATACAGCAAGAGATGCAGCCCATAAAAGGCTAATTGATTTATTGAATAAAGGGAAGGAGCTTCCTTTTGATATAAAAAATCAAATTATTTATTATGTAGGACCTAGTCCAGCAAAGCCTGGTGCATCAATAGGTTCAGCAGGACCAACAACTAGCTATAGAATGGATCCGTTCGCGCCCGAGTTACTTGACATTGGACTAAAAGGAATGATTGGTAAAGGTAAAAGAAATGATGAAGTAATTGATGCAATAAAAAGAAATAAAGCAGTTTATTTTGGCGCAATTGGTGGAGCGGCAGCATTGATTGCAAAATCTATTGTGAAGGCTGAGATTATAGCATATGAAGATTTAGGTTCTGAAGCTATTAGAAGATTAGAAATAAAAGATTTTCCAGCTATTGTAGTTATAGATTCACAGGGCAACAATTTGTATGAAATAGGACAAAACGAGTATTTAAAATCATTATAAATAAAAAGAAGCCGAGTTGAACTTGGCTTCTTATTTTGTATATAATTTATTGTAGTATTCAGTAAGCATTCTTTCTGTGCCAAAATAATCTTTAGTAGTTTTTATACTTTCTTTCATCATCGCTGCCCATTTCTCTTTATTATAATAATAAGTTGGAATAACATCTTTAGTTAATACATCATAAAGAGCATCACTGTCATGTTCATCAATATCATCCACATCATCTTTTGTCATTCCATTACCAAATTGCCAACCATTCACACCATGAATACAAGCTTCTGGCCACCATCCGTCTAATGTAGAGCAATTTAGAACTCCATTCATAGCAGCCTTCATTCCAGACGTACCACTAGCCTCCATGGGGATAATTGGGTTATTAAGCCATACATCTGACCCACGCGTAAGTATACTACCTATAGTCATATCATAATTCTCTAAGAATATAACACTATTTGGATATTTTCTGCTCATTGTAACTAAGTTTGACACAAGATCTTTACCAATATCATCAAGAGGATGAGCCTTACCGGAGAAAATAATTTGTATTTTACCACTTGATAATAGCGGATCAATTATTTTAGTTTTTCTAAAAATCAAGTCACTTCTTTTGTAAGGGGCTGCTCTTCTTGAAAATCCAATTAAAAGTTTGTTTTGGTCTAAAGTAATACTAGTTCTATTTTTAACAAACTCAATAAGCTCTTTTTTTATTTCTAAATGAGTATCCCATAAATTATCATTATTATCATAAGCATGCACAATTCTTGAATCAACCCAAGTTTTTTTGTGTATCGCATTTGTTATAGATATTATTTCGGATTTATTTTTAACTTTTTTCCACATCTTATTAGCCGTTTTTCCGTGGAGTGCTGCTACTGCGTTGGATTTTCTGGATAGTTTTAATGCTGCAATAGTCATATTAAATGGAGAACCGCCTATAGTTTTCATCTGCTTCTTTGTAAGACCGTTAAAAGCCCCCATATACTGTAGTCGGGTTAATGGATGAGTTTCATTTCCTTGAACTATTGGAGTGTGAGTTGTGAATACAACTTCTTCTTTTGTCATTTCCATAGCTTTTTTAAATATAATTCCTTTATCCATTTTTTCTTTTATTAACTCGATAGCAGCTAATACAGCATGGCCTTCGTTAAAGTGATATACATCAATTGAAATATTTAATGCTCTTAATGCTTTAATTCCTCCGATTCCCAGTACAATTTCTTGGGCAATTCTTTCTTCTCCAAACCATCCATATAGTTGTCCTGTAATCCAAGCATCATCATTCTCTGGAATATCTGTATCTAAAAGATAAAGTTTATTATTATTAAAACAATCAACTAACCATACCTTACAAACAACCTGAACATTTCGTATTTCGACAGTTACTCTAATTCCTGTATCTTTTAAGAAATCATATTGATAATTGTAGTATGAGTCGTATGGATTCCCTTTTTGGTCAATCTTTTGATCAGTATATCCTTGTTTCCATTTTATACCAACGCCAACTAAGGGAAGTCCTAAATCATTTGCACCTTTTAAGTAATCTCCTGCTAAGATTCCTAATCCGCCAGCGTAAATTTTAAAATCTGAATCTAAACCATATTCCATGCAGAAATATGCAACTGTTGGAAATGACTGATTAAGCATAATTAATCCTCCTTCTTCAAAAGATATTATTGGTAGAATAATTTAATTCAATAATAATTATACAGTATTAACCATATTTGGTCTAATATTAAAAACAAATTTATAATAACTAACTATTTTGATGGTAATGATTATAAAAATAGTTAAAACAATCATTGGGAATAATTAATCAGTCATAAACAATGAAAATCACTCAATATTTAATTGACATTAATGGAGATAAGCATTACAATATAATCATAAACAATCATAACAAGTCAGATACACTCATGGAACAATGATTGAAATATATTTTTAATTTAATGAAAGAAAGAGTGATGTGATGTTTTTAGAAGAAAGACAACAAGAAATCATAAAATTACTAAAGAAAAAAGGAAAAGTAAAAGTAAACGAATTAGTGAAAGCATTTGATGTTTCAGAATCAACCATAAGAAGAGATTTGCAAGAGATGGAAAGTGAAGGGGTAATAAATAGAACTCATGGTGGTGCTATGCTAAAGGGTAAAACTCAATTTGAACCATCATTTCAGGAAAAGAAAGATTCTAAACACAATGAGAAGATATCAATTGGAAAAAAAGCTGCGATGTTAATTGAAGATGGAGATACTATTATTTTAGATACTGGTACTACTACACTGGAGTTAGCTAAAAATATTAGTGCTAACAATATTACAGTTATCACTAATTCTATTGATATTAGTGATGAGTTAAGTAATAAAAGAGGAATTGAGTTATTTGTAACTGGAGGAAATTTGAGATTAAAAACAAGGGCAATGGTTGGAAGTATTACAGAAAGCATGTTAAGAAATTTTAGAGTTGATAAAGCTTTTGTTGGAACTAATGGAGTATCTCTTGAAAACGGCATCTCAACTCCTAATTTTATTGAAGCTAGCACAAAAAGAGCTATGATTGAGGTGAGCAATAAAGCGATTATAGTTACAGATGCTTCTAAGTTTAATAAAGAGTGCTTTGCGATTATTTCTACTTTAGAAAGTATTGACCTAATTGTGACAAGTGACGATTTAGATAGTGAACTAAAAAATCAGTATGAAGAGAGAGGTATTAAAGTAATTTAACAATGGAAAGGGGGAACCACTAATCCATTGATTAGTGTGGGCTAATATGGTTATTACAGTGACTTTTAACCCTGCGCTTGATAAAACGTTAAGAATTGATAATTTTGAACTAGGGCATGTTAATAGAAGTTCAGAATCAATTAGTGACATAGGCGGAAAGGGAGTTAATGTTTCTAAAGTATTGAAAAATTTGGGTATTGATTCAATTTGTACAGGTTTTCTAGGTGAGAACCTCCAAAATCAGTTTATTAATGATCTTGCTAAAGTTGGTATTAATACTGATTTTACAAAAGTTAATGGAAAAACAAGAACTAATGTTAAAGTGGTTGATTATATAAATAAAACTTATACAGATATTAATGAACCTGGACCAGAGATATATGATAAGGAGTTGAATCAATTCCTCTTTACATTTGAAGAAAACATAAATGAAAATGATATAGTCATTTTATCGGGAGGATTATGTCCAGGGATACCGACAGACATTTATAAAAGATTAAGTCAAATTGCAAAAGATAAAAAAGCAACAGTAATATTAGATGCTGATGGAGATGCTTTAAAATATGGTCTTGAGGGTAAGCCGGATATTATAAAACCCAATAATCACGAGTTAAAAAAATTATTTAACTTAAAATCATGTGATAAATCGGAATTGATAGGTGCTGCGAGAGAAATAATAAAAACTGGTATAAAAAGAGTTGTTATCTCATTAGGAGAAGAAGGATCAATGTTAGTTACTGATAAAAATGTTTATTTTTCAAAAGCTTTGAAAGTGGATGTAAAAAGCACAGTTGGGGCAGGAGATGCAATGGTTGCAGGTATTATATATGCTATGGAAAATAAAATGGATGATTTAAGTTTGCTTAAGTTTGGAGCTTCATGTGGAACAGCAGCTGTAAAGTTGGAAGGAACGAAAGCACCTACTTTTGATGATGTAAAAGAAATATTTAAAAGAATAGAAGTAATAGAATTGGAGGAAGAAGTTTATGTCAATTAAGAATATGTTTTCCGAAAAAAGAATTAGTTTTGATGTTAAAGCAGAATCAAAAGAAGCCGTATTAGATGAGCTTATTGAATTATTAGATGATGATGATAAATTACTTGATAAAGAAGAATTTAAGAAAGCTGTATTGAAGAGAGAAGAAGAGTTTTCAACAGGTATAGGAATGGGAATTGCTATTCCTCACGGAAAGTCAAATGCTGTTAAAGAAGCAGCGATGGTTTTTGGTAAAAGTGTAAAAGGTGTGGATTATGATTCTATGGATGGCAAACCTGCTCATATGATATTTTTAATCGCTGTACCTGAAAATTCTAATGATACTCATTTAAAAGCTTTAAGTGAAATTTCAAGAAAACTTATGCATAAAGATGTTAGAGATTCAATTATGGCATCAGAAAAATTTGCTGATTTTATAAAGGTTTTTGATAATTAAATTTTATTAATTAAGTAATAAACGTATCAGATCCTGCAACGATACTGATACGTTTATATAAAAGGTTTTAAAAAGTATACACTCTTATTTTACCAAATAAAATACAAATGGTTAAGGGGGAATTTAAATGAAAATTGTTGCAATTACATCTTGCCCTACTGGAATTGCCCATACTTATATGGCGGCAGAAGCATTACAAATGGCAGCTAAAGAAAAAGGGATTGACATCAAGGTTGAGACTCAGGGATCTGTAGGTGCTGAAAACGTTATTACAGAAGAAGATTTAAAAGGTGCAAAAGCAGTAATAATTGCTGCGGATACAAATGTTGACTTATCAAGATTTGCTGGTATGCCAATGATTCAAGTAGCTGTTGCAGATGCGATCAAAGATGCTGCTGGACTTATTGAAAAAGCTTTAGTGGCAAAACCAAGTGAAAGTTTAGTTGATACAGTAAGTAGAGCTAAAGAAGAAAAAAGAAATCAAAGAACAGGTGCATATAAACATCTTATGACAGGTGTATCATTCATGATTCCTTTTGTTGTTGCTGGGGGTATATTAATCGCTATTTCTTTTATATTCGGTATTGAAGCATTTAAAGAAGAAGGTACTTTTGCAGCTGCTATGATGTCAATTGGCGGTGGCGGTGCTTTTGGATTCATGGTTCCAATATTAGCAGGTTATATCGCATTCTCAATTGCTGATAGACCTGGTCTTGTTCCAGGTATGGTTGGTGGATATTTATCTTCTCAATTAGGTGCAGGTTTCTTAGGTGGTATATTAGCAGGTTTCCTAGCAGGTTACACAGTTTACTATTTGAAAAAATACATTAAACTTCCTAGAGCTATGGAAGGTTTGATGCCAGTTTTAATCTTACCGGTATTATCTACTTTTATTGTTGGTGTTATAATGATTTATGTTTTAGCAAATCCTATAAAAGCTATTAATGATGGTTTGAATGGATGGTTAGCAAGCTTATCTGGAACAAATGCAGTATTACTAGGGACTATATTAGGCCTTATGATGGCGTTTGATATGGGTGGTCCTGTAAACAAAGCAGCTTACGCATTTGCAACAGGAACACTTGTGGCTGGAGAGCCTTCTATGATAATGGCAGCAGTTATGGCTGCAGGGATGACTCCTCCATTAGGTCTTGCTTTAGCAACTATTTTAGCAAAAGATAAGTTTACAACACAAGAAAAAGAAGCAGGAAAAGCAGCATGGGCTTTAGGAATATCATTTATAACAGAAGGAGCTATCCCATTTGCAGCAGCGGACCCAATTAGAGTTATACCTTCAATAATGGTAGGATCTGCAGTAACAGGTGCGCTATCTATGTTATTTAAGTGTGGATTAGCAGTTCCTCATGGTGGAATCTTTGTTCTTCCAATACCAAATGCGGTAACTGGATTACCAATGTATGCAGTTTCAATTGCTATTGGTACAGTTGTTACAGCATTGATGTTATCAACGTTAAAGAAAAAAATAAGCTAGTGTTTTAGTTTTAACTTAGAAAGCTCTACGAAATTTGTAGAGCTTTTTATTTTTTTTTAACTTTTTTCAATCTATTTTCGTATATAATATAGACAAGTGAAAGGAGGGTGTCGCTTGTTAGAAAATGATATCCAATTAGTAGAAAGTACCCTTAAGGGAGATATAAGAGGCTTTGAAAAATTAGTAGAAAGATACCAAATGCTTGCAATGAAATACATTTATAATATTGTAAAAGATTCAACGACTACAGAGGATATTTGTCAAGAAGTATTTATTACTGTGTATAATAAATTAGATACATATAATAAAAAATATAAGTTTTCAAATTGGTTGATTCAAATTGCTAAAAATAAAGCCATTGACTATGTAAGGAAAAGAAATAAAGTGAAAACTTTAAATATAGAAGATGCATATAATGTATCTTCTAATGAAATATCACCAGAAGAAAATGCTGAATTAAAAGAAACAAAGTCAACAATAAATAATTACTTAAAGACATTAAATGAACAAGATAAACAAATATTACTGTTGAAGTATTCTACTGAAAGAACTTTTAAAGATATATCGTTAATATTAAAAATACCTGAATCTACTGTTAAAAGACGATTTTATAAAGTTCGACAGGAATTCAAAAAGTATATTTTAGGTTTAGAAAAGAGGTGTGAATATGAATTGTAAATTATTTAAAGAAAAAATAAATGACTATATTAATAATCAATTATCAGAAAAAGAAAAATTAGAGATGGAGATTCACACAGAAAAATGTGAAGAGTGTAGACGAATTCTAAAAGAAGAAATTAGTATTGATAATATGTTTAAAAATGCATTAAAAAATAATGAAGTACAGTTTAAGAGTCAAAAATCAACTATAATGAATACAATAGATGTAAATAAGTATAAAGCTTCTGATATTAAATTAAAAAATAAAAAATACTATTTTAAAAAAGTAGCTTTAGTTGCAGCAGCTTTTGCATTTATATTTATTTTAAATAGAGAAAGATTGATATTTAGAATGGGAAATAATTATGAAATGTCATTAGATGATGCTTCTATTGAAGAATCGGAAAATAAAAGTGATAAAAGTGATTTAGTAGAAGAATCAAAAATGATGGAATATGCTCAAAGTGATGAGAAGTTTTACAATGAAGAGGAAATGTTATATGTAACATATATGAGAGAAGAAGAATTTAATTCTATGATTGGAAAACAAAAAAAGATAAAAGATAATTATTTATCAAATTCAGAGTATAAAGCTGAAATTATTGAAGATAAGGGTATTTTCATACAATCTTTGAATGATAAAGATTTTGGGGTATGGAATATTAGCTTTAATGAAAATAATATCAAGGCTTATGATATAACTTTTTGTAATAATAAGTTGATGATAATAACAGGAAACAAAGAATCTGATGGTGGTAATAGAATATACTCCTATGACATATTAAATAAACAAATAACCTTAGAATATCAAGAAAAAAATGCTAATACATTAATAGTAAATTTTGAAAAAGGCGATAATGATAGTATAATGGTTGTAAAGAAAATAATTGGTAGAAATACTAGTACTTATGATTATGTAAGAGAAGAATTAAAACAAAATGAGCTTAATTAATTTAATGGAGGTAGAGTAATGAGAAAAAGAATAATAAGTTTTATAATGATAGGTATTATAATTACTTCAACATCATTTAGTTTTATTGGATGTTCAAAAGATAATAAAAACTCAAAATCAGAGAATGTAGAGCAAAAAAACACTGAAAATACAATTTCTAATGGTGAAAGCAAAAATGAATCGAAAGATGAAACTAAAGATGATACAACTAAAGAAGAACAACAAAATGAAGAAGGGACTAAGATTATTGAAAAAGAAGCTGATATCTCATTTACTAAAATTGGATTAGATAAAAATATGGAGCCAGAATTTGCTACACCATGGATTTCTTCTTTAGATAGTAAATATAATATTTGTATTGAAGGAAGAGGAGAATCTGGTGTGGAAGAAGGTACTGGATTGATATACTTAAAGGAAAATGAATCAGGTGATAAATGGTATTTCCAAATAAATGATGGGGGAAAACAATTGTCTCCGAAGAAAATTCAATGGATTGATGATAAGCATGTTGCATTAATCATTGGATTTGCTCATGGAACTATTGCATTAGGGGGAAATGTATATAAATTAAATGTTGAGACTGGTGAAGTTAATATGATTTATAATACAGGTGATAATAAAATTCAAGTTACAGAAATCAATAAAGATGGAAAACAATTAAAATTAGATATATTAGTATATGAGGATGATAATTATATCGAATCTCATACAGATAAAAAGATTATTAATTTAGAATAATTACTATAACCAATGCTTAAAATAAGAATAATGAGGTTGGGCAAATAGCTCCAAACTTTTCTTGACTTATAATATTAAAAAGTCTATAATTAAATCACAAGGTACCCTTAAGGGGTATGTCGATAAATGTGGAAGTTTCTTAGGAGGTATAATGATGGTTAGAGAATTAGCGAGTAGAAATTTTGTTCAAGAAGTGATAAATTCAAGTTCAACTGTTGTAGTAGACTTTTGGGCTCCTTGGTGTGGACCATGCAAAATGTTAGGTCCAGTTATAAAAGAAGTTTCAAAAGAATTATCTGGTAAAGCCGAATTTTTCAAGTTAAATGTTGATGATAATAATGATATTGCTCAACAATATAGAGTTACATCTATACCTACAGTTATAGTATTTAAAAATGGAAGAGTTGCTGATACTATGATTGGTTTTAGACCAAAAGGAGATATCATAAAATTTATTTCAAAGCACATTTAAGTATAAAATCCGACAATTTATAATTGTCGGATTTATTATAAAAATAAATTACTTACAAAGTTAATAGTTTGATTTATATTATAAATAACAGTACATTGCAATAGGTGTATAGGATGGTGATTTTATGAGTGAAAGATATGATATTGCTATTGTTGGTTCTGGACCAGCAGGGCTCGAAGCCGCAATTAATGGTAAAATTAGAAATAAAAAAATCATAATTTTAGGAAATTATGATTTTAGTAATAAATTAATGAAAGCTCCAAAAGTAAATAATTACTTAGGTTTTTATGATGTTACAGGTAGTGAATTAAAAGAACGATTTCAAAAGCATATAGAAGATATGGATATTGAAATTACTAATGAAAGAATTAATGCTATCTATGCTATGGGTGAATATTTTGCCTTGATGGTAAATGAGAAAATGTATGAAGCTAGTGCTGTTATTTTAGCTACAGGCATGGAAACATCAAAACCATTTAAAGGTGAAGAAGAATTTTTAGGGAAAGGTGTCGGATATTGTGCAACATGTGATGCTCCGCTATATAAAGATAAAGTTGTAACAATAATCGGATATAATAAAGAGGCTGAAGAAGAAGCTAATTTTGTTAGTGAAATAGCATCAAAATTGTATTATATTCCTATGAATAATGGTGAACATGAATTGAATGATAATATTGAAGTAATTCATGATAAGCCCGTTGAAATTATAGGAGATGATCATGTTAGTAAAGTAGTTCTAAAAAATAATGAAGTAGAAACTGATGGAGTATTTATCTTAAAAGATAGTATTGCACCAAATCAATTAGTGCCTGGTTTAGAAGTAGAAAATGAACATATAAAAGTTACTAGATATATGGAAACCAATATAAAAGGATTGTATGCTGCAGGAGATTGTACAGGAAAGCCTTACCAATATATGAAAGCAGCAGGGGAAGGTCAAGTTGCTGCTCTTAAAGCAGTTGAATATCTCAGTTCTATAAATAAGTAGATAAATAAAGTCAACTAGCTGTAATTGTTTGCTAGTTGACTTTATTTATTTTATGTAAGCTCACTTTGCAGTAAAGAATACATGTTGACCAATGGTCTTGATATTATTTTTTTTCACATTAAACATCCATTGGGATGTAGATATTTTAGGATTATAAAAAAACACTGCATTATTTGTTGGGTCATTTCCACGGAGAGCATCATAAACAGCTCTATAACAAGCATTATTTGGAGAAACAGAAATTTTTCCATCCTTCACACAAGAAAATGCCCATTTTTGCATTATTACTCCATCTATTGTATTTGGAAAGCTATTATCTCTCAATCTATTAAGTATTACAGCGGCTACGCCAACTTTCCCTTCATAAGGTTCTAAGTTACTTTCAGCAAAAACTACTTTTGCCATAAGGTCAATATCCGTATTTGATAGAACAACATTGCTGCCAGTATTGCTAAAAACAGTAATTGACTTGCTTTGATCGTTGTATAGATTTTTTGTTTCAGCATCATTCATTATCACAGCTTTTGAAGTATTTGAGAATAATATCAAAAGAAAAGATAATGTGACTATACAAACAATAAATCTTTTCGGTTTCATTTTTAATCTCCTTTTGAATTTATTAGAATCACAAAAGATATTATTCCCGAACAATAAGAAAATATGTATTATAAGGATTTTAATAACAGTTAAATGATAAGATTTTTAAAACTTTCATGTAATTTTATGAAATTATTATACTCTTTTGTTACAAGATTATATTCTTTATTGGGAGTATTATAAAGAGAATCCAATCTTTCTGTTGTAATATCACTTTCTGTTGATATTAATTTTTCGTTTTGAATTGCGAATTTCAAATCATATAGATAACTTTTATATTGATTCATAGTTTTTAGTAGTGAATTATGAGCATCTATACCATCTTTAGGGACAGATATATGTGAAACTTCATTTTGTAAAGAAGTTATATTCACAATATTTTTTTGTATTAAAGAAATAATACTATCGTAACTTTGGATTCCGTTTCTTGATGATTTTATATTTGTTGCATAAGTTTTATTATATTCACTAAATTTACTAGATGATCTATCTAGTAAATTTAAAAAATCTTTGTTTTGATCATTTTCTAGATTTTCCGTATCGTTTCTATCTTCAAGAGTATTAATAAAAAATGAAGTATTTGATACAAGTTGTATAATTTCATCATTTAATGTTAACTTAGTATTAGCAATATTTATAAGACAATAGTTATTTATGGTATCATCTCTGAAATTTTGTAATCTGGATATAGATGAATCGAGATCCATTTTGTCAAGATTTTCGACTATGTATAAAATTTCACTTAATAAAGAAATATTACTGTATACCCCTGATTCTAAATTGTTATGATCAGAAATATATTTTTTGACAGCATTCATTTTATTAATATTAGTGCTAATTGTTTTTAAATTCTTAATGTCATTAGGTAATTCAGATAATAATTTTTCTTTGTTAATTTTCTCGGGACCAATATATTGTTTGATATTATTATTTATTGAATTTATGCTATTAATTTCAGTTACGATTGATTTTTCATAACTTGAATATGAGTTATTTACAAAATAATTATAGCTAGCAAAGAAAACACCAGAGCAAACTATTATAATAGTAAAGATTACAGCTAAAGTTTTTAGAATATTTTTAGTTTTATTAGTCATTAATATACACTCCTTTTGATTCGTGGGTGAAATTTTATATATAACCTTAATTATAACTTAAAAATACTAGATTTGAATAGCAAAGTCAAATATAATAAAGAATCTATGGCAAAACTTAATTTTGCAATGTTTTTTTAAAATATTTAAAAATAGTCAACAATTTAAAATATAATAGTGTATAATTGTAAATATACTAGCATTACGAGGTGGATTCATGGAATTTTTAAATATAATTTTAAACACAATCAAGTCCTTGAATATTTATTCTATTTTAGATATAATTGTCGTTTCATTTATATTTTATCAAGTTTATATGCTAATGAGAAAGACAAGAGCAGAACAACTCTTAAAAGGAATTCTTTTTGTTATCTTATTAATACCAGTTAGTAGTTTATTGCATCTCCAGACTTTAAATTGGATTCTAAATAAAACTATAACTATCGGGGTATTATCATTAGTAATTATATTCCAACCTGAGATTAGAAAAGCCCTTGAACATATTGGTAGAAGTGCTTTTGCTGAAAAGCATATATTTCAAGATGATGAAACAATTAATGAGATTATTACGGAAATTACAACTGCAATAGAAAATTTATCTTCTACAAAGACAGGGGCGTTAATAGTTATAGAACAGAAAACAGGCTTAAACGATATTATAGAAACTGGTACAAATATCGATGCTGTGATTTCTGCTGCTTTATTAGAAAATATTTTTGTAGAGAATACTCCATTACATGATGGGGCTGTAGTTATCAGAAGTGATAGGATTGCAGCTTGTGGATGTTTTTTGCCATTATCAAGCGATTCTAACATAAGTAAAAAATTAGGTACTAGACATAGATCAGCGGTAGGAATATCGGAAGTATCTGATGCACTTACAATTATAGTATCAGAGGAAACAGGAGTGATTTCTCTCGCAGTTAATGGTAAATTAACAAGATATTATTCTAATGACAAATTGAAAGATATATTAATTAAAATAATCCAATACAGAAGAGATAAGAAAATTTCTATTAGCGAGAAGGTGAAGTCATGGGTGAAGATAAAAACAAAAATATCTTAATTAAAATCGGATGTGTGGTTGCAGCATTTGTTATGTGGATTTATACGTCAAATGAGAGTAATGCCAAACATACAAGAACCATTAAAGATATACCAGTACAAATCATTAATTCTGAATCATTAAATGATTCTGGTTTAGTATTATCTACAAACTATGATTACACTATCTCTTTAAAAGTTTCTGGAACAACATCTGCAGTTTATGCAGTAAGTCCAGAACAATTTCAAGTGGTAGCAGATTTAGATGGGTATATTCTAAACGAAGGTTTGAAAAAGATACCTGTTGATATTCTTAAAGCACCCAAAAATATAAATGTAATAAATGATACGACACTATGGGTTGAAATAAAATTAGACAAATTAGTTACCAAAACTATTCCAGTTAAGATTCGTACAAAAGGGAGTGTACCTACAGAATATTATCAATATGAACCAATTATTGAGCCTAGTAGTGTAATAGTAACAGGTTCAGAAGAATATGTAGATAAAATTGCTAATATTTATGCAGAATTAGATGTAAAAGGAGTTACTGGAGATTTATCTCAAAATTTACCGGTTGTTGCTTATGATTCTGTAGATAAAATTATCAAAGGGCTTACAATAAATCCCAGTACAGTGAATGTAAGTGTCCCAATAAAAGAAATAAAGAGTGTAGGAGTTGGTATTTCCACAAAAGGTACCTTGACAAGTGGATTGATACTAAATAGCATTACTCCTGAAGTTAATAAAATAAAAATTACTGGAAATGATGAAAAGATAAAATCTATTAATAGTATACAAGTAGAGGCAATTGATTTGTCAAAGCTTACAGAAAAAAATAATAAACTAAAAGTAAAATTGATTATCCCAGAAGGTATTAAAGTAGTAGGATATGACGAGTATATAGAAATTTCCATAAAACTTGATAAGGTTATAGAGAAAAATTTAAATATAAATATTGAAAACAGGAATTTAGGAAATGATTTAAAGGCAAATTATACTGCAGAAAGTGTCTCGTTAATAATATCTGGTGCTGAAACAATTTTAGCCAATATTAATAATGAGAGTATAAAGTGCTATTTAGACTTTTCAGAGTTAAATGAAGGCGTTTATGATATACCACTAAAATTTGAAATTCCTAATAATATAAATATAATTTCTCAAAATATTCGAATAGTAAAAGCGACTTTGGAAAATGTGGGGTCTGAAGAAGAGATAGTTAATAGCGAAGATTTGGGGAATACTACAGAAACGGAGAGCACTAATACACAGAATTAATAAGTTTGTTTTGGAGGAAAAAATGACAATAAGAATTAATAATATATCATTAAGTTTGAACCAAGATTTAAAAGATCTTAAACAGAAAGTGGCTAAAAAACTTAAAATAGATCAAAAATATATTAAATCGCTAAAAATATTAAGGGAATCTATAGATGCAAGAAAAAAAAGAGACATAAAATTTAATTATATACTTAGAGTTTCTTGTGAGAATGAAAAGAAAATTGTAACTAGATTAAAAGATAGTAATGTCAAATATGAAGAAATAATTGAAAATGAAAAATTAACTTTTGGGACAAAAGAATTGAAGTGTAGACCTATTGTGGTTGGAATGGGTCCAGCTGGAATGTTTTGTGCATTACATTTAGCTAGAAATGGTTATAAGCCTCTTGTGATAGAGAGAGGGAGTAAAGTGGAAGAACGTACAATTCATGTAAGGGAATTTTGGAAGAATGGTAAGTTAAATCTTAATTCAAATGTTCAATTTGGAGAAGGCGGAGCGGGTACTTTTTCAGATGGAAAGCTTACGACAAGGATAAAAGATATCAGATGTGACTTTGTATTGAATGAGTTTGTGAAATATGGAGCACCTGAAGAAATTTTATATATGGGTAAGCCACATATAGGTACTGATATTTTAAAAGAGGTTGTAAAAAGTATTAGAGAAGAAATAATAAATCTTGGTGGAGAAGTAAGGTTCGATACTATTTTAAAAGATATATATATTAAAAATGGTGAAATCAACAGCATTATTGTAGATGGAGAAATAATAGAATGTGAAAACTTAATATTAGCATTAGGGCATAGTGCAAGAGATACTTATGAAATGCTATTTTCAAAAGGGATACATATGTCACCAAAACCTTTTGCTATGGGTGTTAGGATTGAGCATTTACAGCAAATGATAAATGAAAATCAATATGGTGAATTTGCAAATCATCCAAGATTAAAAGCAGCTGACTATAAATTATCTTATAAAAGCAATTTGACTAATAGATCAGTATATAGTTTTTGCATGTGTCCAGGGGGAGAAGTAGTTGCAGCCGCTTCTGAAGAAGGTAGATTGGTTACAAACGGAATGAGCAACTATAGCAGAGAAAAAAAGAATGCTAATTCTGCAATAGTTGTAAATGTTACTGAAAAGGACTTTAATAATAACAATCCTTTAGCAGGAATAGAATTTCAAAGATATTATGAGGAACTGGCCTTTAAGTGTGGTGGAGGGGATTATAAGGCTCCTTTACAATTAGTAGGTGATTTCTTACAAGATAAAATTAGTAATAAAGTTGGTAGTGTAAAGCCAAGTTATACTCCAGGGTATAAATTTGCGGATTTAAGACAGTGCTTGCCAAGCTTTGTTCACAATACATTAAAAGATGGATTGTTAAACTTTGATAAAAAAATAAAGGGTTTTGCTGATGATAATGCAATTCTTACTGGAATAGAAACAAGGACTTCTGCACCAGTTAGAATAAATAGAGATGAGAGATTCCAAAGTATTTCTCTTCAAGGTTTATATCCTGCTGGAGAAGGCGCTGGATATGCGGGTGGGATTATGTCAGCCTCTGTTGATGGGATTAAAGTAGCTGAAGAAATAATGAAAAATTATAAACCATTTAATTAGGGTTCTCAATATTGGGAATCCTAATTTTTAATGTTTTTTGAAAAGTATAATGAAAAAGCAAAAAAATAAGAAAATAATCTCAATTTTATGGAATAGTACAAAATCTTGCTAACTTATTTTGTTTATAGTACAATGTGATTGGATTTAAAAATTAACACTATTATATAAAGAAATTACATTCATTTGATTTATTTTAAAGAACACGCAAATCATGTTTGTTAAAATTTTATCATAATTTTAAATTAAGTAGAACTTTGATCACAAATTTTAAATAAACAAATATTTATTATATATATAAAATAATATAATCTAATAGAATATACGAGGTGTTTAAAATGATTAAAACTTTTGATGAAATTATTTTGAAAGCGAGAGCACAGCAAATAAAAAAAGTTGCTGTTGCAGCTGCTGAAGATACTCATGTATTAGAAGCCGTTAGGGATGCAAAGAAAGAGGGTTTTGCTGAAGCAATTTTAGTCGGTGATAAAGAGAAGGTGATTGAACTTTCTAATCAATTAAATATGGATTTGTCACAATTCGAGATTGTTGATGAAAAGAAACCTGCTAAAGCAGCATTAAAAGCTGTTGAATTAGTATCAAGTGGTAAAGCTGATATGGTTATGAAAGGTTTAGTTGGAACTAGTGATTTTTTAAGAGCTGTATTGAATAAACAAGTTGGATTAAGAACAGGTAGTCTTATGTCACACATAGCGGTGTTTGATACACCGAAAATTGATAGATTACTATTTTTGACTGATTGTGCATTTAATATGTACCCAGATTTAAATGAAAAAGTTAAAATAGTAAATAATGCAGTTTTGGTGGCAAAAGCTATAGGAATTGAAACACCAAAAGTAGCTCCAATTTGTGCAGTTGAAGTTGTAAATCCTAAGATGGAGGCAACAATAGATGCTGCCATGCTATCTAAAATGAATGATAGAGGTCAAATAAAAGGATGTATTATTGATGGACCACTTGCTATAGACAATGCTCTTTCAGTAGAAGCAGCAAAAACTAAGAAAATAGAAGGAGAAGTTGCAGGAAAAGCAGATATTCTATTGATGCCATCAATTGATGCAGGAAATATAATGTATAAAACATTAGGATTTACAACAGATTCAATAAGTGGAGCGATATTAGTTGGAACATCAGCTCCTGTAATATTAACTTCAAGAGCAGATAGTCATCAAACTAAAATGAATTCAATTGCCTTAGCGGCATTAGTAGCGAATAATAAATAAATAACTAGATAATTTAAAAGGGGTGCAAATTATGGGTTTTAAAATGCTAATTATTAATCCGGGTTCTACTTCAACGAAAATTGGAGTATATGAAGATGATAAACAGATTTTTGAAGAAACATTAAGACATTCATCAGAGGAAATAGAAAAATATAAGAAAATATATGATCAGTTTGAATTTAGAAAAACAGTTATTTTAGATGTTTTAGAATCAAATGGATTTGAAGTTAAGTCTTTAGATGCAGTGGTTGCGAGAGGTGGACTTTTGAAGCCAATAAGCGGTGGTACTTATGCAGTTAATGAAGCTATGCTAGAGGATTTAAAAGTTGGTGTGCAAGGGCAACATGCTTCAAATTTAGGTGGAATAATTGCTAATGAAATTGCAAAATCATTAGAAATACCAGCTTTTATAGTAGATCCAGTTGTTGTAGATGAAATGACTGAAGTTGCTAAAGTATCAGGTATGGAAGGAGTTGCTAGAAAAAGTATATTCCATGCATTAAATCAAAAAGCGGTAGCTAAAAGATATGCAAAAGAAAACAATAAAAAATATGAAGATTTAAATTTAATAGTAGTACATATGGGTGGAGGAGTTTCAGTAGGTGCTCATACGAATGGAAAAATAGTAGATGTTAATAACGCGTTAGATGGAGATGGTCCTTTATCACCAGAAAGAAGTGGTTGTGTACCAATCGGTGATCTTGTAAAAATGTGTTATAGTGGAGAATATACTATAGATGAGATAAAGAAAATGATAGTAGGTAAGGGTGGAATGGTATCTTACCTTGGAACAAATGATGCAAGACTAGTTGAAGAAAAAGCAGATTCTGGAGATGAAAAAGCTCAACTTATAAGAAAGGCTTTCATTTATCAAGTAACTAAAGAAATTGGTAGCTGCGCAGCTGTACTAAAAGGAAAAGTAGATTCAATAATTCTTACAGGTGGTATAGCATATAGTAAGAATATAACTAGAGAAATTGTGGAAAGTGTAGGGTTTATATCTAATGTTAAAATTTACCCTGGAGAAGATGAGTTATTAGCTCTTGCAGAAGGTGGACTTAGAGTTTTAAAAGGCGAAGAAAAAGCTAAAGAATATTAATATACAAAAGAGAATTGAATAAACATTCAATTCTCTTTTATAATTATAATATTATAATTATTGAGGAAAAGAATAAAATAAAGATATTCTCATAAGATTAATTTAAGAGCGATTTAAGTTTTGTTTGGTGGACAAATATTTATCATGAGTGTTATAATAAATAAAATTATTAGAGTTTATTTTATAAAAAGAAGGTGATTTGGTGGAGAATAAAAAGGGTAATATTAACAGTGAAACTAAGGCAGTCAAACAATATTTTGAGTGGGGCGACATAAAATGGATAGAAGACAGTGATGATATGAATAAGAGTAAGTTTTTATTAGGCCATGTCACGTTATTACCTCACCAAGCCCAAGAAGAACATATACATAGTGGAGATGAGCAATTGTTGTATGTGATATCTGGGGAAGGAGAACAATGGGTAGATGGTAGATACAATAATCTTTTACCTGGAAAAATGTATAAAATAGGACCTTTTGCAAAACATCAAGTTCAAAATACAGGAAATAAACCTTTAGAAATGATTATTGTATATAATGTGGATAATTTTGATGTTAACCAGTTAATACCTGTGGAGAATATAATAGATAATTTTTATTTAGAGGATCCAGCTAAGATAATTGATGTTAGTAGATTGCAGAAGATACAAGATAAATTTTCTGATGCATCGTATTTAGGTATTATCATAAAAGATATCCAGGGTAATTTATTAACAACTCCAAGTAATATTCCAGACTTTTGTAAACTTAAAGAAGATAATACTTATAATTGTTTTATAAATAAAAATTTCGATAAAAAAGAATTAGTGGAAACTACAGTTTTTCCATGCTGTTATGATGTTAAGAGAATAATGGCACCCTTGTTTCTTGGGGAGAAACTAGTAGGTACCATTACATGTGGACCAGTTGTGATTAATAACACTAAGGAAGAGACAGTAAATCAAATAAAGAATAATTATAGTGGAGAAAAATGTGAAAAATTATTAGAGGCATATAATTCACTTAGGAGAGTTAGTAGAGAACAACTATATGCTATAATTGAAACTCTTAGAACTATAAGTAATTCAATAGTGGAAACTAGTGTGATTAATTTTATAAATAAAGAAAGACAGGAGAGAACTTATCAGATATTAAAAGAGGCAGAAACTAGAAGTAAACTAGAAAAAACTTTAGTTGAAACTAAAATGAAAGTTATTCAATCTCAGATGAGCCCCCATTTCTTGTTTAATACATTAAGTGTTATTGGACAATTAGCTTACATGAAGGGCGCAAAAGAAGCAGCTGAAACTACATTTGCTTTATCTAGTTTATTGAGAACTACATTAACAAAGTCATTGGAATTTGTCGCTATTAGTGAAGAGTTGAAGTATATTAAGGATTACTTATTTATTCAAAACAAAAGATTCAAAGATTATATAAAAACAGATATAAACATTGATGAGAAAACCAAAGAAGTTACAATTCCATTTTTGACTTTACAGTTGTTTGTTGAGAATTCAATAGTTCATGGTTTTAAAAATATGCAAAGACTTTGCGAATTAAAAATTGTAGCTGAACATTTAGGTGATAAAATTAGACTTAGTGTTAAAGATAACGGTATTGGTATTGCAAAAGAACAGCTGGAAAATATATCACAAGATATTATTAAAAGTTCTGGTGAAGGAATAGGAATAGGTTTAGCTAGTTTAAAAAATAGGTTAGAGTATTACTATGGAAAGGACTTCGAATTTAAAATAAATAGTGAGTATGGTAAAGGTACAGAAGTAAGTTTGATTCTACCAATTAAAAGAAAAGATGAGGTGAAGACTGATGAAAAAGCTTCTAATAGTAGATGATGAGGCTATCACAAGAGAATACATTAGATATGTAGTATCTGAAAATCACCAAGATGTTAATATTAAAGAAGCTAAAAACGGTAATGAAGCTATAGAAATGGTTAAAAGCTTTTCTCCAGATTTAGTTATAATGGATATTAGAATGCCAGAATTGGACGGATTAAAGGCAGTTGAAAAGATTAGAAAATTTGATATGAATGTCAAAATAGCCATTTTAACAGCTCATGATGAATTTACTTATGCCCAGAAAGCGGTTAGACTAAATGCGGTAGATTACCTGTTAAAACCTCTATCTCCAGAGGATTTAAATGATTTTATTAACACGTATCTTTATGAACCAGATAACAATACTAAATCAGTAATAAACGGTGATACAAAGATTCAAGAAGATAAACATATATCACATGCAAAAGAATATATAAATAATAATTATGATAAGAAGATTTACTTAAATGATGTTGCGGAGTATGTTGGGTTCAGTCCATACTATTTTTCAAGATTATTTAAAAAATCTACAGGCATGAATTTATCAGAGTATATAAATAGATTTAGAATAGAAAAATCAAAAGAGATTATGAGTGATTTTGATTTAAGTTTAAAAGAAGTATCAGAAAAAGTAGGGTATGAAGATTTTAGCTATTTTAGTACTGTTTTTCAAAAGTATGAGGATTGTTTGCCTAGTAAATATAGAAAAACTTTGAAATAGTTTAAGTTGCGCAAAGTATTTTGCGCAATTTGTTTTGTCAAAAAGCAAAATAATTATAATAAATCGAGTTTAGATGCTATTGTAATTATTTTGTCAATTAGTAGTAAGAATTATTGATTGAGTATATTACTTAATTAAACTATAATGAATTAAATGAAATGAGAAATAGAATAATATATAATAACTAAAAATTTGATAATTATAAGCCATTAAACTTCTAAAAATATAAAAAGGGGGGCTACAATATGAGAAGTGATGAAATAACAAAAGGATTAGCTAGGGCACCTCATAGATCGCTAATGTATGCAATGGGGTATTTGCCAGAAGATTTAGAAAAACCATTAATTGGGATAGTAAATGCACAAAATGAATTAATTCCAGGTCATTATCACTTGGATGAAATAGTTAAAGCTGTTAAATCAGGAGTAACTGCAGCAGGAGGAACACCTATGGAGTTTCCATCTATAGGAATATGTGATGGTATTGCTATGAATCATAGCGGTATGAAATACCCTCTATCATCAAGAGAATTAATATGTGACTCCATAGAAGCAGTGAGTATGGGACATAAATTTGATGCCCTTGTATTAGTTGGAAATTGCGATAAGATTGTACCAGGTATGCTTATGGCTGCAGCTAGATTGAATATTCCAGCAATCTATGTTAGTGGAGGCCCTATGTTAACGGGTAAATATAATGGAAAAGAGATTGATCTTATTAGTGGAGCCTTTGAAGGGGTTGGAGCATTAGCAACTGGTAATATTTCAGAATCAGAATTACATAATTTGGAGATTAATTCATGTCCGACATGTGGTAGTTGTGCAGGGTTATTTACTGCTAATTCAATGAATTCATTAGCAGAAGCTTTGGGTATGGCACTTCCTGGAAATGGAACTATCCCGTCTCCTTTTGGAAGAAGAAAACAACTAGCTAAAAGAGCTGGAATGAAAGTAATGGAACTTGTGAAGAAAGACATAAAAGCTAGAGATATTTTAACATTAGGAGCTTTTAAAAATGCTATAACAGTGGATATGGCAATTGGAGGATCATCTAATACGGTTCTACATTTAATGGCTATTGCTAATGAAGCAAATGTACCATTAGAACTTGAAGAGTTTGATGTTATAAGCAAAAAAGTACCTAACTTAACCAAGTTAAGTCCTTCAGGAAAACATAGTATGGAAGATTTAGATAATGCAGGTGGAATATCTGCAGTAATCAATGAGTTGGTTAAAGCTGGTATGATTTATACTGATGAAACTACAGTAACAGGAGGAACTATACTTGATAATGTTCAGAACAGTAAAATTTTAAATCCGAACGTTATAAGGTCTGTTGAGAATCCATATTCAAAAGAAGGTGGAATTGCGGTCTTAAGAGGAAATTTAGCTGAAGATGGCGGAGTTGTTAAGCAGTCTGGGGTAAAACCTGAAATGTTGAAGCATAAGGGACCAGCAAGAGTATACAATTCTGAAGAAGATGCATATAATGCTATTTTAGGTAAAGAAATTAACCCTGGAGATGTTGTAGTTATAAGATATGAAGGCCCTAAAGGTGGACCAGGTATGAGAGAAATGTTAAGCCCAACAGCAGCAATTTGTGGTATGGGACTAGATACATCAGTTGCGCTTATAACTGATGGAAGATTCTCAGGTGGAACTAGAGGACCTTGTATTGGTCACGTTTCTCCAGAAGCAATGGCAGGAGGAACAATAGGTATAATTGAAGATGGAGATATCATTGAAATAGATATGCCTAATAGAATTCTTCGAGTAGAACTATCAGATGAAGAAATTACAAAACGAAAAGCTGGCTGGGTAAAACCACCTATCAATGCTGAAGTTGGAACTTATTTAAGAAGATATAGTAAACTTGTTACATCTGCAAGTACTGGAGCAGTACTTGAACGATAATAAAAAGCCCTGAGGGGCTTTTTTTATTTTAAAATTTAATTAAAAGAAAAGGGAACTTTTTATACTCATAAATCATCTATCATATAGATAAACAACTTCAACTATTAATTTAAATAATGTTTATCTTTATATAAGGAGGTGAATGATATTTGGAATTTGAAAATAGCGCTATTACGAATTCTAATATTTCTAAAACTATTAACAAAGATACTTTTATAGAATTAATACAGGAAAATAAAATTTCACTGTATAGGCTTTCTAAAAGTATATTAAAAAATGAAGCAGATGTGGAGGATGCTATAAGTGAAACTATATTAAAAGCTTACACAAATATTCATAAGTTAAAAGCTCCAGAGAGTTTTAAAGCTTGGTTAATGAAAATACTTGTAAATGAGTGTTATTCAATAATAAAGAAAAATAAAAGAATTCATTTAGAAGAAGACTTTACCACTTATGAAGGAGTTAATGAAGTTAATGATGGTGACAATCTTATGCCTTATATAAATAAATTAGAGGACACATTTAAGGCAGTAGTAATTTTATTTTACTATGAAGATTTAAGTATAAAGAGTATTGGTAAAATATTAAAAGTCCCTGAAGGTACAGTAAAATCAAGACTCAAAAGGGCTAAATTAAAGCTTAAAAATATGATGGAACCTAATTATAAGGAGGGGGTACTTTGAATAAATTAGATGATTTTGATAAATTCTTAAAAGAAAAAGCTCATAATGATACTTTTGAAATACCTGAGATTTTAGATAAAAAAATTGATATAATTACAAGAAACCTACCAGAAAGAAAAAAATACAAGAAAGTTACTGCTAAAGTGTTGATGGTGGCTAGTTTGGCAATATTAATGACTGTAACCACAGTTATTGCAAGCAGCACATCATTGGTTAAAGAAAGAGTTAATCAAGCAATATCATATTTTAATGATTCCAGTGAAACTAAGTATTTAACAGATAAAGCAAGTTTTGAAAAGTTCAATAAAGAAGTTGGAGTATCATATGAAAATGAAGGTATAGAATTTACTGTGGATAATATAGCGGTAGATGATAATTTCTTAATTATTTTTTCTACCATTAAAAGTGAAGAAGTTATAAATATGGATTTTGCAGATGAAAATAAATTCTTTGAGGATATTTTATCTATGCCGTCTTTAAACTTTAGAATAAATGGTAAGAAAATAGATATTGCAAATAATAATGGTTCTGATGCTTATTTTCAAGGTGATAAAATTCTAAAAGCTATGTATAGGGTTAACCTTTCCCAGATGAAGTTGCCAGATAATTTTGATTTAGAGATATCAACTGATAGAATTTTTAAAATAGATGGAAAATGGGAAATTGTTACTAGTATAGATAAATCAGATATTGCTGTGGAAACTAGAACAGTGGAACCAAAAATTAAAGCTAAAGTCGATTTAGGGGATTTTCAACATAAAATTACAATTGATAAAGTGTCTATATCCCCCTTTGGAAGTCAAATAGTTATAAGTGAAAATGTAAAGAAAGATAGATTTTTTGAAAATTTCATTCTCTTTGATCAGAAAGGTGATGTTCTAGATCTTTTAAATGGAGATAGAAGTACAAAATCATTTGGTAAATCAACAAATTCCTTTGAATTTATAAAAGCTGATATGGATACAGAACACTTAACTTTAGTTCCATTAAAATATGTTGAAGAAGGAACTGGAATAAAGGAAGAAAAACAGAGTATATCAAAACTTCCTATAAAGTTTGAAACATTTAATGAAGGAAACTTAGTTGTTGAGAAAATAGAATTTGATAAAAATATGATTAAAATCAGTTATTATAAAGAGGGAGTTGTACTTTGGGATCCATTATTTTTCTTTTGTGATAATGATGGAAGGAAACTTGACCTAGGTGATTGTGGTAGTAGCACTTCCATTGATAAGAAAAAAGGAAAATACACTCAAATACTAAATTTTGGAGATAAGTATGTAGATTCATTGAATATAAAACAAATAGGTACTTTTGTAGGATATAATATTGAACTTCTTGAAAAGCAACAGATAAAAATTGATATGCAAAAATAAGTACGACATTTAACTAAAAATAATATAGAGGCTACCATCAAATATGATTTATTAATCATTTGGAGGTAGCTTCTTTGATATATTAAACATCATTATTATTTATGAAAAAAATGAAAGTTTATTGTCTAGAATAATCTTCTTATTTTGCTGTTCTATTTTTATTTAAAAAATAGGGAATGCTAAAAAAAGAATACTTTTATGAAATTTCTTTCACCATGCCATGCAAACAGCAATAAAATAAGAATTTTTGTATAATAATTAATTAAATTTAAAAAAAACTCTTTATTTTATAGCAAAAAAGTTGTAAAATAGTATTGTAAACGTTAAGAAAACGCAAAATTATCCGAATATGCAATAGCAAAATTTTTGTAGAAATAAGGTGAAATTATGAGTAGAATAAAAATTTTTGCAGGTCATTTTGGTAGTGGGAAAACTGAAATAGCAGTTAACTATGCTTTGAATTTAGCTGCAAGTGGCAAAAAAGTTGCAATTGTAGATATTGATATCGTTAATCCTTATTTTTGTGTAAGAGATTTAAGGGATATGTTTAAAGAAAAAGGAATAAGAGTTATTAGTTCAAATCCTGAATTTGTAAATGCTGAGCTTATGGTAGTAACTGCTGAAGTCAATGCAATATTCAATGATAAATCATATGAAGTAGTTATTGACGTAGGTGGAGATGATTTAGGTGCAGTTGTGTTAGGACAGTACAATAGATTTTTTAAAAATGAAGATTATGAAATGTATCTTGTGGTTAATAACAATAGGCCTCAAACAGATAACGAGGATTCAACCGAAGAATATTTGAGAAATATTGAAAAGGCATCTAGATTAAAAATTACTCATTTAATTTCTAATACTAATTTGTCTTATGAAACTACATCTGAGCATATTATTAAAGGAGAAAAAGTAATTAAACAATTATCTGAAAAACTAAACTTACCCCATAAATATACAGTGGTAAGAAGAGATTTAGCAGATGAAGTTAAAAACATTGTAAAAGGAGAATTATATCCTATAGATATTTTTATGAAAAAACCTTGGGAATAGGGATGAGTTGAATTTAAATCATGAATTTAAAATTAAGGAGGGTTTTTATGGCAAAAGTAACTTTTAGAGAAGACAGATGTAAAGGCTGTGGGCATTGTTTAGTAGTTTGTCCAAAAAAAATTATTACATTCTCTGAAGGCCTTAACTTAAAAGGTTATCATCCAGCAACTGTAACAGAAGACAAGATGAAAGAATGTATCGGATGTGCTTCATGTGCTAAAATTTGTCCAGATTGTGTTATTGTAGTTGAAAAATAATGAAGGAGGAGCAAACATATATGAGTGAAAAAGTTCTTATGAAGGGGAATGAGGCTATTGGTGAAGCTGCTATAAGAGCCAATTGTCAATGTTTCTTTGGTTATCCAATTACTCCTCAAACTGAGGTAGCAGCATATTTGTCAAAACAAATGCCTAAGATAGGAAGAGTTTTCTTGCAAGCGGAAAGTGAAGTTGCAGCAATTAATATGGTGTATGGAGCAGCAGGAGCGGGAGTTAGAGTAATGACTTCTTCATCAAGTCCAGGTATCAGTTTAAAAGCAGAAGGAATATCATATATAGCAGGTGCGGAGTTACCTTGTGTTATTGTAAACATAGTTAGAGGTGGTCCAGGGCTAGGAAGTATTCAGCCAGCACAGTCAGATTACTTCCAAGCTACTAAAGGTGGAGCTCATGGTGACTTTAGTATGCCAGTATTTGCACCATCATCAATTCAAGAAATGGTTGATTTAATTCAAGATGCTTTTGATGTAGCAGACATATATAGAACACCTTGTATGATTATGGGTGATGGAATGCTTGGTCAAATGATGGAACCTGTTGAATTTAAGGAAAGAGAAGACAGAGAACTTCCATCAAAAGATTGGGCAGCTAATGGATTAAACGGAAGAAAGAAACATAATGTAATAAATTCTTTATTTTTAAAGCCAGAGCATTTAGAAGAGCATAATAATAAACTACAGGAAAAATATAAATGTATTAAAGAAAATGAGACAAGATTCGAATTGTTCGAATGTGATAGAGAAAATGATTTAATAATAGTTTCTTATGGAACAACATCAAGAATATGTAAAAATGTTGTTAAATTAGCCGAAAAAGAAGGAATAAAGTTAGGAGTTGTTAGACCGATAACTTTATGGCCATTCCCTTTAGAAGCATTTGAAAAAACAATAGATAAAACTAAATTTGGATATTTATCAGTTGAAATGAGCTGTGGTCAAATGGTTGAAGATGTTAGATTAGCTGTTGAAGGAAGAAAGCCTGTAAGCTTCTATGGAAGATCAGGTGGTATGGTTCCTCATCCTGAAGATATATTAGAAAAAGTTAAAGAAATTATAGGGGGTGCTAAATAATGGCTGTAGTATTTGAACCTACAAAAGCATTAGTAGATATACCTACTCACTACTGTCCAGGTTGTACTCACGGAATTATTCATAGATTAGTAGCGGAAGTTATTGAAGAATTAGATATTTTAGATAAGACAATTGGAATTGCTCCAGTTGGTTGTTCAGTTTTATGCTATGATTATTTTGCTTGTGATATGTATGAAGCAGCACATGGTAGAGCTCCAGCAGTGGCTACAGGTGTTAAGAGATCTCTTCCAGACAAAGTTGTATTCACATATCAAGGTGATGGTGACCTTGCTGCTATAGGTACTGCAGAAGCTGTTCATGTAGCTGCTAGAGGTGAATTAATAACAACAATTTTCGTGAATAACTGTATTTATGGTATGACAGGAGGACAAATGGCTCCAACTACGCTACCAGGGCAAGTAACTGAAACTTCTCCTTATGGTAGAGATGTAAAAACAGCAGGACACCCAATAAGAGTTTCTGAAATGATAGCAACGCTAGATGGTTCTTGTTATGTTGAAAGAGTGTCTGTTGATACAGTACCTAATATAAACAAAGCTAAAAAAGCTATAAAGAAAGCTTTCCAAGCGCAATTAGACGGAAAAGGTTATTCAATGATAGAGGTATTATCTATTTGTCCAACTAACTGGGGATTATCTCCTGCAGAGTCAATGGATTGGTTGAGAGATAATATGATTCCTTATTATCCTTTAGGTGTAGTAAAAGATACTACTAAGGAGGTTGAATAGAATGGCTGAACAACAAATAGTATGTGCAGGATTTGGTGGTCAAGGTATATTATCAATGGGTAAATTCTTAGCTTATGCAGGGATGGATTCAAATAAAAATGTTTCATGGCTTCCTTCTTATGGTCCAGAAATGAGAGGGGGAACTGCTAACTGTTCTGTAGTTGTATCAGATGATTTAGTTGGTTCGCCAGTAGTAACTCACCTTGATTCTGCAATAGTAATGAATAGACCTTCTCTTGATAAATTTGAGCCAATGTTAAAACCAGGTGGACTACTGATAATGGATAGCGATTTAGTAAATAGAATGCCAGAAAGAGATGATATAACTGTAATTGCTGTTCCAGCACAGACTGAAGCAGAAAAAATAGGTAATAAAAGAATTGCTAATATGGTGTTACTAGGAGCATATGTTGCAAAAACAGGTATTGTAACTTTAGAAAGTCTAGTTTTAGCATTAAAAGACCATGGTAAGGCAAACTTCTTTGAAGCAAATGAAAAAGCAATTGCTAAAGGTGCTGAATACGCAAAATAGAATAATAGACATAAATTAAAGACACTAGGAAACTGGTGTCTTTTGTTATGCAAAAGGAATTTTTTTATCTTTTATTTAGTTAAAAGCTTTCGTTCACGAAAGGTATCTGCAACTTGTAACTTATCACTTGTAACTTGTCACTATAAATTGCGAAGCGCTTTTCTTCGCAACTTATAATTATCACGTATTAAAAAGCGATACTTATTTGTATAATAGTGATTGTACGGGTTTGTTATATTGTTAAAGGTTTTCAGTTTGAATTGAATGGTAATAAGCAAACCATTAAAGCTGGGGATAGTGTGTATATTCCGGGAGATGTATTTCATGGAGTTGTTGCGTTAGAAGATGAATCTATGCTTATTGATGTTTTTACACCACAAAGAGAAAATTTTTAAAAATAGAAATGATGACAAAGTAAAATTTGTCATTATTTTTTTGTAATTAAAAAGTTGAAGTAACTAGATATTAGTAGTATTTAGAATAATTGAACATATAATCATAACGAAAACAAAAATTAATAATATAAAAATTAAATATATTAATATAATCATCGCTATACTTTAGAGAAATTAATATATTTATTAAAAATATTAATAAATATAGTTGCAAAATTAATTTTATATTGTATAATAATACCATAGAAAACTTTTTAATAGATGAACTTGAAAAATGAGGTGATGAATATGTCTTACAAAGTTCCAAATAATTGTCCTGTGTGTAGTTCTAATTTAAAAATAACAAGATTAAAATGCGGAAAATGTGGAACGGTTATTGAAAATGAGTTTGAACAATCAAAGTTAGCTTCTTTAAAATCAGAGCAATTACATTTCATAGAAATATTTATTAAGTGTAGAGGAAATATAAAAGATGTTGAAAAAGAAATGGGTATTTCATATCCCACAGTTAGGGCAAAACTTGATGATGTTGTTACAGCACTTGGATATAAAACACCCAAAAAAGATAAAAAAAATACTAAAGAGATAATTGATATGTTAGATAAAGGAGAAATATCAGTTGATGATGCTATGAAGGCGTTAAAAGAATAAAAAGGAGGATTCAGTATGAAAGAGGAAATTTCTAAAATTTTAAAAATGGTTGAAGAAGGAAAGATAGATGCTGACAAAGCATCTGAAATGATCTCATTGTTAAATAATTCCAAAAAAGAAAATTTGACAATTGAAAATGTGGAAACTACAAATATTAACAAGATGTTAAAAGTAAAAGTTTTATCATTAAAAGGTGATAATGTAGATGTAAATATTCCAATAAAATTTGTGAAGAAAATATTAGATGCTTGCGGTAGAATACCGTATTTAGATGGTGACAAGTTTGCGGGAGAAATTGATTTGGTTATGATTGCTGAGGCGATTAATAATGATATTACAGGAAAAATAGTAGAGGTGAAAACAGCAGAGGGAGATATTGTTGAAGTTAGTATAGAGTAGTGTAATAGTTGTAAATTATAAGTTTTAAGTTAACGTCAATTTTCTTGCAGAAAATCTTTGAATTAAAAAAAGATTATCTTAGTATTAATGAGTTAGGTGATATATTATGAAAATAAGAATTAAAAAGAATAGAAGAAAAATATTTACTTTTTATGTACCGTTAGGTTTGGTTAAATTCTTATTACGGGATAGTTTTGTTAGATTTGCAATGAGACATTCAGATGAAAAAGAAAGAGCATATATAAAAAATATTGATTTTAAGGCATTAAGAGAAGCTTTTAACACTTTAATTGAGTATAAAGGTTTGAAGTTGGTTAATGTAGAGAGCGAAGATGGTGATGGTGTGGAAATTGTTGTATAATAACAAATTTTTCGCAAATCGAGTTGTTAATAATATCAGAATATAATATAATTTTCTTGTGTAAAATTTATACAGAGAGAGGTAAAAAAATGGGAAGATTATTCGGAACAGATGGAGTACGAGGAATAGCAAATGTAGAACTGACACCTGAATTAGCATATAGTTTAGGAAGAGCTGGTGCATATGTTTTAACAGAAGGAACACATAAACCTAAAATTCTTGTTGGGATGGACACTAGAATTTCAGGGGATATGCTAGAATCTGCATTAGTATCTGGAATACTTTCAGTAGGTGCAGAAGCGGTTTGTGTAGGAGTTATTCCAACTCCAGCTATTGCTTATCTAACTAGAAAATATGAAGCGGATGCAGGTGTTATGATATCAGCTTCTCATAATCCTGTGGAATATAACGGAATAAAGTTTTTTAATGGAAAAGGATATAAATTAAAGGATGAATTAGAAGATAAGATTCAATCTATTATAGAAAATAATTTTAATGGAGTACCAAACCCTATAGGTGGTGCTATTGGCAGAAAAATTGAAGAAGAAACAGCCCATGAAGATTATATCGAATTTGCAAAATCAACTATTGATATAAAATTAGATGGTTTAAAAATTGCTCTTGATTGTGCTAACGGTGCTTCCTATGAAACGGCTGTAGAAACATTTAGAGAACTAGGTGCTGAAGTTGTTGTGATTAATAATGACCCTGATGGTGTTAATATTAATAAAAACTGTGGATCTACTCATCCGGAAGAATTAATGGATTATGTTGTTCGTAAGGGATGTCACTTAGGTCTTGCTTTTGATGGAGATGCGGATAGATGCCTTGCTGTTGATGAAATGGGTAATTTAATTGATGGAGATTTTATAATGGCTATATGCGGTAAACATTTAAAAGATAGAGGAAAGTTAAAAGATGATACCATTGTATTGACTGTTATGAGCAATTTAGGGCTATTTTTGGCATTAGAAAAGGAAAATATAAAAACAATACAAACAAAAGTTGGAGACAGATATGTACTTGAAGAAATGGTTCAAGAAGGGTACAAATTAGGTGGGGAACAATCAGGACATGTAATATTTTTAGATTATAATACTACTGGAGACGGATTAGTTACAGGATTACAAATTGCAGCAGTAGTTAAGGAAAGTGGAAAAAAATTATCAGAACTTGCATCTATAATGAAGAAATTACCTCAAGTTTTGGTTAATGCAAAAGTTCCAAATGAAAAGAAAAATATTTATAAAGAAGACAAAGATATAATAAATGAAATAAAATTGATTGAAAAAGAATTAGAAGGAAGAGGAAGAGTATTAATCAGGCCTTCTGGAACAGAGCCGCTAGTTAGAGTAATGCTAGAAGGTGAAAATCAGTATGAATTAGAAAAATCAGCAACTAATTTGGCTAAGTTGATTGAATTAAAAGCTATAAATTAAGTTAAAAAGTGCAAGGCCCTATATTTAGAATATAGGGCCTTTAAATAATAACATTGGAGTATGTTATGCAATTACCGAAATAAATTATAACATTTTTTATTAAATAAGTGTTGGATTTTAATTGAAAATATTGTTAATAATTTATGAATAATAATATTATGGCACTATTTTGTATTTAAATAAAAAAACATAAATCATTTGACAGATATTTACGTATAATATAGTATATTATATGTGTGAGGAGCTTGTACTAGATTAGGAAGGCAAAATATTATAAGAAATGGAGGGTGAAATAGGAAATACTAACAAAAAACTGAATATTATAAAGCGCCAGAAGTTAATTATAATGTGCAATTGCCAATTTTGTATTGATGGTTAACTTGACGAGGATGGGGAGAATCGAAAATTCGGCGGATGCCCCACGGTATAATGCTACCGTTAACAACTGACAAAACTTAAAAGCGATTTTGAGCACAAATTCAGTTAGGCATTTATTCTATGTGCAGGCTTCCTTTTAATAAAAATAAAAAGGTTAAAAGGAGAGTTTAATATGTGTGGAATAGTTGGATATTTAGGAAATAAGGATGCATCTAAAGTATTAATTGAAGGTCTTTCAAAGCTTGAATATAGAGGATATGACTCAGCTGGAGTTGCAATTCTCGAAAATAAAAAGATATCAATAGAGAAGAAAAAAGGAAGATTAGTAAATTTGCAAGAGAGGTTACAAGAAAGTCCGATAGAAGGGCAAGTTGGAATTGGTCATACTAGATGGGCCACTCATGGAGAACCTTCGGATGTAAATTCGCATCCTCATATGAATTCTAATGAAACAATTGCTGTTGTGCATAATGGAATTATTGAAAATTATATGGTTCTCAGAGAATGGTTAAAATCAGAAGGATATCAGTTTAGGTCTGAAACTGATACTGAGGTTATACCACAGTTAGTTGATTATTATTATGATGGGAACTTATTAGAAGCGGTGATTAAAGCTGTTAGTAAAATGCAAGGTAGCTATGCGCTAGGTGTTGTTAGTAATAACGAACCAGATAAAATAATAGCTGTTAGAAAAGATAGTCCGTTGATAGTTGGTGTTGGAGAAGGAGAATCTTTTATAGCGTCAGATATACCAGCCGTTTTAAATCACACAAGAGATGTTTACCTTCTTGATGATAATGAGTTTGTTGTTATTGATAGAGAAGGAGTTAAATTATTTGATAAAAATAGAAATAAAATAGATAAGGATACTTTCCATGTAACATGGAATGCTGATGCTGCTGAAAAAGGTGGATATGATCATTTCATGCTTAAAGAAATTTATGAGCAACCTAAAGCTATAAAGGATACTTTAACTTCAAGAGTTATTAAAGGTGAATCTATTAAATTAGATAGTATCACAATATCTAAAGATCAATTAGAAGACATTGATAAGATATATATAGTTGCTTGTGGTACGGCATACCATGCTGGACTTGTTGGTAAATATATAATTGAAAAATTAGCTAAAATTCCTGTAGAAGTTGATATTGCTTCTGAATTTAGATATAGAGATCCATTTATAACTGAAAAAACTTTGTTAATTGTAGTAAGTCAATCAGGTGAAACTGCGGATACATTAGCAGCTTTAAGGCTTGCAAAATCAAAGAATGCTAGAGTTCTTGCAATTACAAATGTAGTAGGAAGTTCTGCAGCAAGAGAAGCGGAAGATGTATTGTATACGTGGGCAGGACCAGAAATTGCTGTTGCTTCAACAAAGGCCTATGTAACTCAATTAATAGCTTTGTATATAGTTGCATTATATTTTGCTGAAAAAACAGGTAGCATAAGAGAAAAAGAAATTGAAAAAATAAAAAGTGGTCTTTTAGATTTATCTGAAAGAGCTGCTGAAGTGTTAGAAAATACAGATGATATAAAAGAATTTGCCAAAGAAGTTGCAAAACACAAAGACATATTCTTCTTAGGAAGAGGTCTTGATTATGCAGTTGCAATGGAAGGGTCGCTAAAGCTTAAAGAAATTTCATATATTCATTCAGAAGCTTATGCAGGTGGAGAATTAAAACATGGAACTATAGCTTTAATTGAGGAAGATACTGTTGTGATAGCTTTAGCAACTCAAAGTAACTTATTTGAGAAGATGGTGAGTAATATAAAAGAAGTTACAACTAGAGGGGCAAAAGTACTTGCAATAAGCAAGGAAGGATATGAAGATATTGAAAAGGTGGTAGATACAACAATTTATACCCCAAGAGTTAGAAGTGTGTTAGCTCCAATTCTTTCAGTTATTCCACTTCAATTGCTAGCATATTATGTATCAGTTCAAAAAGGTTGTGACGTAGATAAGCCTAGGAATTTAGCTAAGTCAGTTACGGTTGAATAAAAAGAGGCTTGTCCTAAATTGATTATGTAGATGGATTGATAAAATAAATTCGAATTAAAAATAATAAAGTTATACTAAAAGTCATGAGATTTTAGGCTGAAAATGCTTAGAATTGCATGACTTTTTTTGTGTATAGGGAAGGGTTTGAAAAAAGATTATTAAATAAATATGGTACAATATTAATATTATATGGATAAGAGGGTGAGTAGTATGTTACCTAAGTTATATTTAGAAATTGATAGCAAAGAAAATATTAAAAATATGCTTGAAAACTATTGTGATTTTATATTGTGTAAGCCTTCAAATGATACAGAAGAATATATGTTTTATGCTAAAGAAAAATTAACGATTCTTGCTACTGATGGTTCTGGTGGAGTTTATGCTATTGTGGGAGATGGAGATGTAGAAAAATTATCTGTTGTATATGTTAGTTCTGAAGGGCAGGCAGGAAAGATTGCTAATTCTTTTAATGAATTACTCTCTTTGATTATTTATTATCCTTTTTGGCTAGATATTCTGAAGTTTTCAGATAATGCTGATATTGATAGAATGATAGATACGGTTCCTTTACTGGAAAAGGAGAGGTTAGAAGATATACCTGACTACATTGAAATACAAGAAGAGATTGGATGCAATTTAGGCCTAGCTAAATCTAAAAAATCAATAAATAATTTAAGAAATATAGTAATTGAAAAACCTGGATTTGTGGTTTGTTCCACTGAGGATAATAATCCCTCTGAGACATTGGTTAATTTTTATGTTATAGAATAAAAACTTTGAAATAGGTTGATATTAAATGAAATTATTAAAGGAGAGTTTATCATGGAAGTATTTGCAAAACCTGGAGTAGGTGGTATTGTAACGAAAAGAATAGGCGAAATAGATTATATATTAATTCAGGAAAGATATAAGGAGAATGGTGGGTCAGAAAATGGTTTGATAGAGATTCCAGCAGGTAAAATAAGAGAATTTGAGAATATATTTGATTGTTTAAGAAGAGAAATATGGGAAGAAACAGGTTTGACTGTTACAGAAATTAAAGGAGAAAATGATTCGGTTATTTTTGAATTAAATGGATATAAAGTTTTAAACTATACACCATATGCATGTTCTCAAAATATCGAGGGGAACTATCCTATTATGGTTCAAACTTTTATATGTAAAGTTAAAGGTAAAGTATTAGAAAAAACAAATGAAACACAAAATATTAGATGGGTATCATTAAAGGAATTAAAAAATATGTTAGAAGTAAATGAAGAAAGTTTTTACCCTATGCATATTTTAACATTAAAAAAATACATAAATGAAAAATATTAATATTCGAATAGAGTAATATAAAACGGGTAAAAGAATTAGTATAGTGTGGAAATGAGGTATAAATGCAAATTTATAAAGAAAATCTTGTCCATAATGGTTTATCATTTCCAGTGGACATATTCATAAAAGATAATTTGATAAATAATGATGTTCAGCATCCCCATTGGCATGAATGGCATCAGATTATGTACATGCTTGAAGGAGATGCGTTACAACAAGTAAATGATAAAACTACAAAGGTGAAAAAAGATGATATTATAATTTTAAAAAAAGGAGATATACATACTACTTATATAGAGCCTTCTATAACAACTAGTATACTCTTCATTGAATTTCATGCAGATGTTATAGAGAATAATTTTACATCTTTATTTGAATCGAAATATATAACTTACTTTTTAAATAATAATAGTAGTGGCATCTCTCACATAAAAAATACAGATGAAAATTATTCAAAAATACATTATATACTTAATGGGCTTTATGATGAGTTTGTTAATAAAGAAAAATGTTATGAAATATTTATTAAAGGATATTTGTATCAATTAGTAGCAGTACTCACCAGAAGTAATGTAATTAATAGTAATAGTGATTTTAAAGATATTGAATTACAAAAATTAGATAAGTTATTTAAGTATATTGAAATTAATTATAAGGAGAATGTCGATTTAAAGATGGCTGCGAGTATTCTTAATTTAAGTTATAATTATAGTTCAAGATATTTCAAAAAAATAACAGGTAGGACTTTTAAAGAGTATTTAGATTTTGTTAGAATTTCTGAAGCGGAAAAATTGATACTGTCAAAAGATATTAATATTTCACAAGCGGCTTATGAAGTGGGTTTTTCTAACGTATCAAGTTTTAATAGAGTTTTTAAAAGAGTAAAAAACTATCCTCCAAGTGATATAAAAAAGATAAAAACTGCAAAGAAATAGATAAGAATCAACATATATTTATTTTTATACTTCTTCTATACTAAAGATATGCCAGTTTATAGTTGATTGTAACCTGTCAATAGATAGATAAACTGCACATAATTTTAAGGGGGAGCAAAGATGTTGGATTTTTTGAGTGGAGTTTTAGAACTGATATTAAGTTTTGAATCTTATGTAATGTTGCCAATATTGATGATGATTATAGCTTTGATAATTAGATTGCCGTGGGAAAAAACATTTAAATCATGTTTAACACTGGGAATAGGGTTTATAGGAATTTTTGTTATTTTTGATAATTTTGTAAAGTATCTAGGGCCAGTTTTAGAAGTGATAGTCCAAAATACTGGTATGGAATTAAATGTTTTAGATGTAGGTTGGCCACCACTTGCGGCAATAACTTGGTCTTTTAAGTTTGTACCTTTGTTACTAGCGATTATTATGGCAATTAACGTAATAATGTTAGTTGGTAAATGGACTAAAACAGTAAATATAGATATTTGGAATTATTGGCATTTTATTTTTCTAGCACAAATTCTATACTATGTGACTGGAAATATATATATATCTACTTGTGCAGCTGTTTTTTCGGAAATAATTATTTTGAAAATTGCAGATTGGAGCGCTCCGGATGTAGAAGAATTCTTGGGTATAGAGGGGGTTACTATTACTACCTTACATTGTGTCTGTTATTATCCAGTAGGCATTTTTGGAAATAGTTTATTACAGAAAGTTCCATTAATAAATAGAATTCAAGCTAATCCAGATAAAATTAAAGATAAACTTGGTTTCTTTGGAGATCCTATGTTTATAGGATTTGCTATGGGAGCGGTATTGGGAATAGTAGCAGGTTACAGTACAAAAGATACTTTAGAGCTTGCATTTAATATTGCAGCAGTGGTTTATATACTTCCTAAAATGACAAGGATATTAGGGGATGGATTGTTGCCTATTTCTTCTGGAATGCAGGAGTATATGATGAGAAAATTTCCTAAAATGAAAAAAACATATATAGGATTGCATTTGGCTGTTTTGCTTGGTGATTCAGCTGTTATAGTTACGGGAATATTATTAATGCCTGCTTCATTGATATTAGCATTGACTCTACCAGGAGTAAGATTTTTGCCTTTAGGATCTTTGCCAAATATGATGGGACTTATTCCTATGATTGTAATTGCATGTAGAAGAAATGTTGTAAATTCTTTTATTATAGGAGTGTTTGTGGTTATTGGGCATTTATATGTAGCATCAGGTATGGCTGAAATTTTTACTGGACTGGCTGAAAGTGTTAACTATACTATAACAGGATATAATGGTATAATAACAAGTTTTCTAGATGGTGGAATGTTAATGAGGTATTGGATTGTGGAATTATTTACAGGAGGTGTGATAGGATTAATTTTAACCCCTGTAGTTATATTTTTGTTATTTTATACAAAGAAAAAATGTGATTCAAAATAATAAAAAGCATGTAATTAAGAATAAAAAGTTCTTGATTACATGCTTTTTATTTATATTTTGTGTTGACCTTAGCCTTAAGCTAAGGTTTATACTTATAGCAGATAATAGCGAGGGAGTGATTTGTAAATGTCAAAAAAATACTCAATTAATGAAGTGGCAAATGTTTTTAATGTTACTTCTAATAAGATAAGATTTTATGAAAAGAAAGGGCTGATAAATCCTTTAAGAGATAGCGATAATAACTACAGGTATTACACAAAAGATGATTTAATAAGAATACAAACAATACTTATGTATAGAGCGCTAGATTTTTCAGTAGAAGATATAAAACATATCATTGATAAAAATTACAAGGATAATATATTAGAACATTTTTACAAGCAATGGGAAGTATTAAATGACGAAATGCATAGATTGAGGCTACTAAAAGATTCCGTTGAGGAGTTAATGGATGTAATATATGAAACTATTGATGATAAGTATGTAGATAAAATAATTCAATCAGTAAAAACTATTAACGAAGTAAGAAGTGTTAAGAATAACTGGAAAGACAAGTGGAATTTTGATGACTGGGCTAAAACTTATGATATATCTATTAGAAAAAATATAGGTAGTTTAAATATTTATAAAAATTACGATAAAATATTACAAACTGTATATGAAAAGTCGCTTAAGAATATATGTGAAGATACAAATAAAGTTAATGTTCTTGATATTGGAGTAGGGACAGGAAATCTTTCTCGAAAATATTTAGATGAGGGATACAATATTATAGGTATTGACCAATCAAGGAAAATGTTGAATGTAGCAAAACAAAAATTTCCTAAGCTAAAAGTGAGACTAGGGGAGTTCTTAAAAATACCATTTAACAATAGTAAGTTTGATATTATTGTTTCTACCTATGCTTTTCATCATTTGAATGATGTGGAGAAAAATATGGCTATTAAAGAAATGATAAGAGTGTTAAAAGATGATGGAATGATTGTTATTGGAGATATGATGTTTGAAAATGAGGAGGAAAAAGAAAACTTAATGAGTGGATTTTCAAATGAACAAATTGAAGAAATAGAGGATGAGTACTATTCAAATATTGAAGAACTTGAGATAGAATTTAAAAAATATGGTAAAAAGCTAACTATAAATAAGATTGATAAGGTGAATTTTGTTATAAGTGTTAGATAATTATTGTATAGTAAATTTTTATTGTTTACATTTGGTTACTTAAAGGTTGACAATCATGGAGAGGATGCTATAATATAAATATGTAAACCGTGAATGATAAACAAGTTAACAATTAGTAACCGAGGAGGAATTTGAATGAAAATTAATACAAAAGATATGATTTTAGTTGCAATGTTTGCAGCGCTTACTGCTGTTGGAGCATTTTTGAAGATACCAGTTGAACCTGCAGCAATAACTCTTCAGTTTTTATTTACTGCTTTTGCAGGAATTATTTTAGGGTCAAAATTAGGGGCTTTATCACAGATTGTATATGTAGCAACTGGGTTAATTGGTATTCCTATATTTACTAAAGGTGGAGGTATAGGATATGTAATGCAACCATCATTTGGATATTTAATTGGATTTATAGTTGGAGCTTATGTTATTGGAAAAATTGTTGAAAACTCAGATAACCCTAACTATTTTACATTCTTAATAGCATCTATAGCTGGATTATTTGTAATTTATTTGATAGGGGTTCCATATTTATATGTGATTCTTACAAAAGTGGTTGGAATGGAACTTTCAATAGGAGGAGCATTAAAAATTGGATTAGTAGTATTTTTACCAGGAGATATATTGAAATGTTTAATAACTGCAATTGTGGGTGTTAATGTAATACCAAGATTAAAGAAAGCAAAAGTGTTAGAAGCTAGATAGAATTATTCAATTATTAATTTTCGTAAGGAGTAATAAAAATGGATATAATTATAATGGATTTGAAAAATAAAGTATTAAATGGAGAATTTATAAATTTCCAAGAAGCTTTAGAATTATCAAAAACTGAAGATTTAGAAGGACTTATAAAAGCTGCAAAAGAAATTAAATTGAAATTTAATGATAATAAAGTTAATTTATGTACAATCGTAAATGCTAAATCTGGAAAATGTTCTGAGAATTGTAGATTTTGTGCACAGTCTGCTTACCATAAAACCGATGTAAAAGAATATGAACTAATTGATAGTGAAAAGATTATAGAAGATGCTAAGGAAAAGGAAAGACAAGGTGCAGATAGTTTTTCTATTGTGACAAGCGGTAAAGGGTTAGAAGATCATGATTTTGATAAAGTAATTGAAGTGATAAAAACTTTAAAAAAAGAGACTGATTTAAAAGTATGTGGATCTTTTGGCGTTATAACACATGACAAATTCTTGAGATTAAAAGAAGTAGGGTTAGAACATTATCATCACAATCTTCAAACTAGTGAATCTTATTTCAAAAATATTATTACTACTCATAGCTATGAAGATAGAATAAATACTATAAAAAATGCAAAGAAAGCTGGCGTGGGAGTATGTGCAGGTGGAATATTTGGAATGGGAGAATCTCCGGAAGATAGAATTAAGATGGCGCTTGAACTTAGAAATTTAAATGTAGATAATGTACCAATTAATATTTTAGTACCTGTAAAAGGGACAGCTTTGGAGTCAGTGGGAGTATTGAAATATGATGAGATATTAAGGTATATTGCAGTTTATAGATTTATTTTACCCAAAACTAATTTAGTTTTTGGCGCTGGAAGAGAATATATTAGAGGAAAAGAGGAAGAGGTTCTAAATGCAGGGATAACATCTATGATAACAGGAACACTTCTCACTATTGATGGTTGCGAAATTGAGAAAGATAAAAGAATGGTGGATTCATTACTATAAAAACTACTAGAAAACTCTCTAGTAGTTTTCTTATTATATTAACGAAATTAATAATTAAGTTTTTGCAGAAAAATTCGTGGAAAATAATTGGTAATTTGATATAATTGAATTATTGTAAAATAAAATTATAATATTGAATTGTTTTAGGGATTGGAGCAGTCAAATAGAATTTGGGGGAAGAATAGATGCAAAAAAGATTTTTTTCGATAATAGCTCTTGGGGTTATTATAATTTTAACTATTTCTGGATTAACAGCATGTGGTAATGATAAAAAATCAGAGGTTATATTAGATTTTGTTTGGTTTTCAGATAGCGTTGAAGGTGAGGTAGTGAAGTCAATAATTAACGATTATGAAGAAATAAATAAAAATATTACTATTAATTTAATAGAAGTACCGTATAAAGAATTAAGAACTACAATAGAGTGTATGATTTCAGAAGGGAAAACGCCAGCATTTGCACGTGTGTCTAATCCTAGGGCTTATTCTGAATTATCGCAACCCCTTAATGATTATTATGATGAAAATATTACAGATCAATTTGTAATATCTTTGAAACCTTATTACACTATAGGTGAAGAGGTTTTAGCAATTCCTACGGATGCTACGGTAAATGGTATGATTTATAATAAGACATTATTTGATAAGGCTGGTGTAGATGTGCCTTTATCTAGAGATGATATTTGGAATTGGGATGAATGTGTTGAAGCTGTTAAAATAGTTAAGGATAAGGGTGGGGCTCAGTACGGTATTCTGTGGGATGCATCTCCGCAAAGGTGGTCAACAATATTATATGATTTTGGTGGAAGAATAGTAAATAAAGATGGGACCAAAATGACAATAAATAATGAAAAGGGTATTGCTGTTTTAGAATATTTCAAAAGAATGAATGATGAAGATGTTGTAACAAACTCAGTGTGGTTAAATGGAGAAGATACTAGCTCTTTATTTAGAGCTGGAGAGGCTGCAATTCATTTCTCTGGAAATTGGATGATGGCAAACTATAGAGATTTATCTAATTTTGAATGGGGAGTGACTTATGTGCCTACTGGGGAAAATAGGTCTTCCGTACCATCAGGCAAATTTGTTCTGGCTTTTAAGGATACTGGAGTAGAAGAGGAAACAGTTAATTTTATTAAATACTTAACTTCTAAGGAAGTTAACGCTAGATATTGTACGGAATCTTTGTTATTAAGTCCTAGAGTGGATAATAATGAGCTAGAATACCAATTTGGAAAGGAATTTTTTGAGATATTTGCAGAGGAATTGAATAATACTCCTGAAATTGCAGCTGAGGACTGGTCAAAACAAAATTTAATGCCAGTGATATATGGAGATGTGAAAACATATATTACTGAAGTTATAAGAGGGAAATATACTGTGAAAGAAGCTTTAGATAATGTTGCAGCTATTGGGGATGATGTTATAAAAAAGAATGAGAAATAAATATGTGAAAATTAGTTACTTAGGTAACTGATTTTATATAAGTTAAAAATTATAATAAAGATAAAGTGGAATTAAGAGGAGGTAAATTTATGATAGAAACTAATTATAATTTTCAAAAATTAGATGGAAATATTACTGAAAAAGTTATTCAAAAGGTTGTGGATGAGGATAATGCCGCTTTAATTCATATGAAATTCACAAAAGGTGAGGGTTTGCCTGAACATTATTCAAATTCAAATGTGTATATGATTGTTGCTAGAGGAATGTTGACTTTGAAATTGGGTGAACAAGAGCCTCATAAATACGAAGAAGGTAGTATTATAAGTATACCGTATAATGTTAAAATGAATGTTAATAATTTTGATGAGAATTTATTAGAAATGTTTGTTGTTAAAGCACCTAATCCAAGAAATTATAAAGAATGATTTAAGACATTATAATTTGTAATAAATTTTAGTTAGTAAAAAAAGCAGTTTATGTAGAACTGCTTTTTTATTATTTATTTAGTAAAAGTTTAGTAAAATTAATTGTATTTATGAATAAAATCAATTGATGCTGATGCGGTTGTGTAGAATTAAATGTAAAAAGTTAGGTATTAATTAGTTTAAAATCAAGCGGATTCAAAGGTTGCAGAAAATTAAAGTTAAAAATAGTAAAATTAGTTACAAAAAGTTATTGATTCACTGTTGAAATTTTAGTAAAGTTTTGCTAAAATATAATCATAAAGTTGTTATCGATTACAACGATTATAGGGGGGAAGTTATGAAAAGAAAATTTTTAAAATCAACAATTGCAATGATGCTAGCTACTGGAATGTTAATTCTTGCTGGTTGTGGAGGAAATACTAGTACATCAGTAGATGAAGCTAAATCTGGTGATGAAGAAAGTAAAGAAAAAGTAAAACTTAGTGTAGCGGTAAACTTTAATCAAACTGAAGTTACTTATACGAATCTCCAAGAAATTATTGCGAACTTTGAGACAGAAAACTCTGACATCGATGTTGAATTAGCTTACTTACCTGATTATGAATCAACAATGAAAACTAAAATGGCTGCAAACGATTTACCTGACCTTTGGTCTACTCACGGATGGTCTGTTGCAAGATATAGCGAATATTTAACACCACTTCAAGATCAACCATGGGCAAGTAAAATTGATCCATTAATAAAACCAGTAATTACTAACACTAATGATGAAATATTTGTATTACCTATGGACTATGATGTTGCGGGTATAGCATTTAATAAAACAGTATTAGATGAAGCTAGAGTTGATCCTTTTGAAATAAAAACTTGGGATAATTTCAAAGCTGCATGTGAAAAAGTGAAAGCAGTTGGGAAGACACCGCTTTACATAGGTGGAGCTAAAGATGATTGGACAGTTGGTAACTTTTTTGATTGGGTTGCGCCTTCATTCTTAATCACAAACGAATCTAAAAATTATAGAAATGAATTGAAGGATGGTTCATTTGATTGGAATAATTGGAAACCAGTTGCTCAATTATTCGATGATTTATATAAATCAGATTATATGAACAAGAATGTTGCTGAAGGGACATGGCCTGAAGTAGGTGAGCAATTAGCTAAAGGAAATGCTGCATTTGCATTCTTTGGTAACTATGTTATTGGTGAAGCTAAGAAGTTTGCACCTGATGGAGAATATGGATTTATACCTGTTCCAGCAAATACTCCGGATGATGAGCCTAGCTTGATTACTGGTGAAAGAAGTACTTTGGGTATTTGGAAAGATACAAAACACCCAGAAGAGGCTAAGAGATTCTTAGAATTTTTGGCTAAACCAGAAAATATAAATAAAGTTGCTTCAGGTAACTTAGCACCAACTGGATTGTCTGGAGATGGTTATAAAAGTGATACAGGAAATTTAGCTCCATACTTTGAAAATGCCACAAATTTCAGAGGGTTTGGATATTTTGACCGTGAGTATCTTCCAAACGGTATGTGGGATTCATTATGTAAAACAGGAACAGGAATTATATCTGGGACAATGGATATGGATAATGTAGTTAAAAAATTAAAAGAAGATTACGATAGATTACGTTCTCAACAATAATAATGGCACAATAAAAAAGTAGGATAAATTTATCCTACTTTTCTTTAGAAGGGGTGATATTTTGAAAAAGGCATTAAAGTGGACAAATTTAATGTACATTCCAGCAATATTATTATTTTTGGTATTTGTGCTTTATCCATTCTTAAGTGGAATTAAAATTGCGTTTACAAACTGGAATGGTTATTCTCAGAGTTATAAATTTATCGGGTTATATAATTTTAAAACAATGTTAGCTGATGCCAATGTTGGAATGGCATTTAAAAATACATTGATTTACGGTATAGGAAGTACTATTTTTCAGCAAGTTTTAGGACTAGCATATGCGGTTTTGCTAAATGATTATTTTAAAGGCCGCGGGTTAGCTAGAACTATAGTTTACTTACCAGTACTGATATCAGCAGTTATTATGGGTTATATGTGGTATTTCTTACTTAGATATGATAATGGAGCATTGAATGATATTTTGATTTTATTTGGAGCAGAGCCTAAACTATGGCTATCAAGTCCAAATCTTGCGGTAACGATGATGGTTGTAATTAATACACTACAATTTATGGGAATATCAATGGTAATTTATCTCGCTGGTCTTCAAGGAATACCAACTATGTACTATGAAGCAGCGGATATTGATTGTGCAGGTGCATGGGCTAAATTTAGACATATTACTTTACCTCTTTTATATCCTTCTATTGTTACTAGTGTTACGTTGAATCTAATCGGTGGTTTGAAACTTTTTGATGTAATCAAAGCTTTAACCAATGGCGGACCGGGATATACTACTCACTCATTGTCAACATTGATTCATTCGACTTATTTTGATACTCAATCAGCTGGTTATGCATCAGCAATCGGACTTCTATTATTTATTTCTATATTATTAACTACATTAGTAATACAAATATTTTTTAGAAGAAGGGAAGTGGAGTATTAATGAAAAAGAAAACCATGTGGAAAACAGTTCTAGCAATTTTTGTTGCAATTATTCATGTAGTTCCAATTTATATAACTATTGTTGCATCTCTAAAAGAAATTACTGATTTTTCTTCTTATTGGATATTGCCTAAAAAACTATTTTTTGAAAATTATTCAATAGCTTTGAATAATGGAGGGATGATGATAGCTTTTAGAAATACTATAATTATTACTTTAGTTTCAGTAATATTGATTGTTTTTGTTGGTGCTATGGCTTCTTATCCTTTAGCAAGAAACCAATCTAAATTAAATATATTTATTACAACTTTTATATTAGCTATAATGATGATTCCGCCTTTGAGTTTGTTGGTTCCGTTGTATAGTTTTATGGCAAAACTAAAGGGAATCAGCACATTTTGGGGAATAATTGTTGTACATGTAACTTTCCAACTACCGTTAAGTATATTTTTATACACAAACTTTATAAAAACAATTCCTCTAGCTTTAGATGAAGCTGCTACCATTGATGGATGTAGTAATTTCAGTATTTTTTATAGAATAATATTACCTTTATTGAAGCCAGTTACAGCAACAGTAATCATTTTAACTGGAGTGGCGATATGGAATGATTATCAGTTTTCGTTATATTTCTTACAAAATCCTAATATGAAAGTAGTTACATTAGCAATATCATCTTTCTTTGCGATGACGGGGACAAATTTAAATGCCGCAGCAGCGTCTGCTGTTATGGGAATTTTACCAATAACTATATTATATATTGCTCTTCAAAAATACTTTGTTAAAGGTATGGTTGATAGTGCAGTGAAATAAGGTGATAGTATGAAAATTATTGGAAAAGATGTATTAGAGAATAAGTTTTTAAATTATGGAGAATTATGTTTTTATATAATTTTTATAAGTTGTTTTGTGATTTTAACTTCAATACCTGTTATCACAATAGGTGTATCTTTGACAGCGGCATATTCATGTTTTGAAGGAATTGAAAAAAATGATGGTTCGATAACTGTTAAGAATTTGAGTTATTTATATTTTAGATCTTTTGTAAAAAAAGTAATACCAGCTACAAGTATTACTATTTGGTTCTTGGCAATGGGATATTCAATATTTAGATTTATAAAACTAATTGACGGAAATATTTATGCTTTAGCATTACTTATTTTTATAACTATCGAGTGTGTAATGTTTTTTCAAGTAATATTTTTTTATTTATCTAAAGGAGACTTAACTTATATAGATACGATTATAAAATCTTTTTCTACAGCAAATCTTAAAATAGACAAAATGATCATTCTTGTTCTAACAATGGTTTTGATAATTTTGTTTGTATCGTTTAAAGCTTGGGTGGTGATTTTGGGTGTAGGGTTTCACGTTTATATTAATCATAATATCTTATCAAAAGTGACTTAATTTAAAACTGTAAGGAAAGCGGGGAGGAATAACATGCCTATTAAATTTAATAAAAATACTAAGGAATTTCATTTATATAATAATGAAATAAGTTATATTATAAATATACTAAAGAATAATCAAATAGGTAATTTATACTTTGGGAAAAAAATTACGCATAGAGATTCATTTAAACATCTACTTAATATAAACAATAGAGCGTTAACAGCTTGTATTTATAAGGATGATTATTCTTTTTCACTTGATCATATAAAACAAGAATATCCATCTTATGGAACTACAGATTTTAGACAACCTTCTCATAAAATAAAACAAAGAAACGGAAGTACCATTACCAATTTTGAATACAAAAAACATTATATATATAAAGGTAAGAAAAAACTTGATGGTTTACCAGCAACTTATACTGAAAATGAAAATGAAGCAATTACTCTTGAAATACATTTAGAAGATTCAATTATACGTACAGAGTTAGTATTGTATTATTCGATATTTGAAAACTATTCTGCTATTGCAAGAAGTGCTAAATTTATTAATAAAGGAGAAAGTGATATAAAACTATGTAGTGCAATGAGTATGTCTTTAGACTTACCTGATGATGAGTATGAAATGATGCATTTATCAGGTGGGTGGAGTAGAGAAAGACATGTTAAGAAAAGAAAGCTTCAAAGTGGTATTCAATCAGTTTATAGTGCAAGAGGAGCTAGTTCAGTACATCATAATCCTTTTATAGCACTTAAAAAATTTGATGCAAATGAGTTTAATGGAGAAGTTTATGGGTTTAGTTTAGTTTATAGTGGAAATTTTATTGCGCAAGTAGAAGTAGATTATCTATCTGTATCAAGAATAACAATGGGAATAAATCCTTTTGGATTTGAATGGAGCTTGGAAAAGGGAAAGGAATTTCAAACACCAGAGGCCGTGATGGTTTATTCATTAAGAGGTATTAATGGTATGAGTCAAACATACCACAAATTATACAGGACTCGTTTAGCAAGAGGGTATTGGAGAGATAAAACAAGACCTATATTGATTAATAATTGGGAAGCTACTTATTTTGATTTTAATGAAGAAAAAATATTAAATATTGCTAAAACGGCTAAAGAATACGGTGTTGAGATGTTTGTTCTAGATGACGGGTGGTTTGGAAAAAGAAATGATGATACGACTTCATTAGGTGATTGGTTCGTAGATGAATCAAAGTTGCCTAATGGAATTAGCAGTTTGGCTAATAAAATAAAAGATATGGGAATGATGTTTGGGTTGTGGTTTGAACCTGAGATGGTGAATAAAGCCAGCAAGCTTTATGAAGAACATCCAGATTGGGTTATAAGTACTCCGAATCGAAAAGATTCTCATGGGAGAAACCAATTTGTATTAGATTTTTCAAGAAAAGAAGTTGTTGATTATATTTTTGCAATGATGGATAATATATTGAGTGAAGCACCTGTTTCTTATATAAAATGGGATATGAATAGGAATATAACTGAAGCTTATTCTATAGCATTAGATACACATAAACAAGAGGAATTAATGCATAGGCATATTTTGGGTGTATACAATTTATATGAAAGGTTGATTGAAAAATTCCCGAAAATTTTATTTGAATCATGTGCAAGCGGAGGAGGAAGATTTGACCCGGGTATGCTTTATTATGCTCCTCAGACTTGGACATCTGATGACACTGATGCAATAGAAAGATTAAAAATTCAATATGGTACTTCTATGGTTTATCCGATAAGTTCAATGGGGTCTCATGTATCAGCGGTACCAAATCATCAAGTTCTTAGAGTGACTGATATAGACACTAGAGCGAATGTAGCATACTTTGGAACATTTGGATATGAACTTGATTTAAATCATCTTTCAATTGAAGATAAGAATAAGCTAAGAAATCAAATAGATTTTTATAAAGAAAATAGAGAATTAATCCAAAAAGGTGATTTTTATAGACTAATAAGTCCATTTGAAAAAGATGGAAATATTACTTCTTGGATGGTAGTGTCGGAAGACAAAGAGCAATCTTTAGTTGGATATTATAAAATTTTGAATGAAGCAAATCCGGTGTTACAGAGAATAAAGCTCCAAGGGCTAGATAATGAAAAAAAATATTCTATAAACAATAGTGATAAACTGTTTTATGGTGATGAATTAATGAATATTGGAATTCTGCCAGGAGAGATTTTTACAGGATATAATGATGGGTGCAAACATAAGTGGATAAAGGATTTTTATTCAACTATATTTATATTGAAAGCTGTATAAAAATAAGGGTTATTTAAAATATGTCTATGATATAATGTTCATATAAAGTTTTTAGTGCTATTATGAATTTATGTGGCGGATATAATATAATAATGAATTAAGTAAGTTAGGAGAGAGTTATGGCAACAATTAAAGATATTGCAAAAAAAGCTGGAGTATCAATTTCAACTGTGTCTAGGGTTTTAAACTATGATAAAAGCTTGAATGTACAAGATAGTACTAGAAAAAAAATCTTGGAAATTGCAGAAAAACTTGAATATATTACAGTAAGGGAAAGAAAAAACAGGAAAGATTCTTTTGTAATAGGAATCGCACATTTTTTTTCAGAGAAAGAGGAAATAGGAGATCCTTTTTATCTTTCTATAAGAGTTGCCATTGAAAGAAAATGTTCTGAAGAAAATATAAGATTTTTTAGATTAGATAAATTTAATCAATTTCAAATAAATGAAACATTAGATGCAATAGTAGCAATTGGAGGTTTTGATGAAAGTCAAATTATTCAATTAAGTAGTATGTCCAATAATATAGTTTTTGTTGATTCATCTCCTGATGAAAATAAATTTGATTCTGTTGTTCTTGATTTTAGAAAATCTGTGTTTGATACATTAGATTATATAATAGAACAAGGACATGAACAAATTGGTTATATAGGTGGTGAGAGATATATTGTTGGGAAAAATAATAAAGAACGTGATTATAGAGAGATGGCCTATAGAGAATATATGACACATAAAGGTAATCTTAATGAGAAGTTCATAGGAGTAGGTAGTTTTACTCATGAGGATGGCTATAATTTGATGAAATCATGTTTAGAGAATGAAAAGTTACCTACAGCATTTTTTATTGCTAGTGACCCTATGGCAATAGGTGCATATAAAGCAATAATTGAAAAAGGATTAAAGATCCCTGATGATATAAGTATTATTGGTTTTGATGATATTATAACTGCTCAATATTTAGTTCCAGCATTAACAACAGTAAAGGTTTTTACTGAATTTATGGGAGAAACAGCTGTAGAATTAATGGTTGAGAAATTAAAAACAGGAAGAGAAATTTGTAAAAAAGTAACTATTCCTACTAAGTTAATTATTAGAGATAGTTGTAAAGAAAGATAAAAGCTTGCAGAAATAATTCTGCAAGCTTTTTGTTGGAATTTATCAATTTTTTTTAATATATTAATCAGCAAAGGTTATAGAATAATATAAGTGATAATGGGGATTCTATATTTTGAAAGGAGTGCTTTTTTATGAGCAAAAGAAAGAAATCTGATATTAATAGACAAGAAGTAAATATGGGAACTAAAAGAACTGATAATAGTGAAAAACAATGTAAACAAAGTGATATAAAATCAAAGAGAAATGATAAATAAGGAGTGATTTCATGAGTAAAAAATCAGAACAAAGAAAAAAGAATGACAATAAAACAAGAAATAAAAAAAGTGCAAATCCAATTACTTTAGAAGTAGATTCTGATATGAAAGGGCCAGTTAAAGGAGTTCCTGAAGTATAAAATTGTGGAGGAGTTATTATGCAGAAAAAAAGTCATATAGACATTGACAAACTTAATAGAGTTCCAAAAGGACATCCATTTGAATATAAAGATGTTGTCGATGACGATTTTCCAGTAGATGATAGACCAAGAGATGGGTTGTTTTTTAAAACAGAGGTAGATAGAGGGATGTATGATTCCATAGTAATGAAGAAAGATACAGGGAATAGAGTACTTTATGAAAAGAAATAAAGGGTGCTTTATTTCTTTTTTATTTTTTGAGGTTATTTTAAATATTAAAAAATAATTTGGTGAATATAAACAAATATTAATATATATTAAGAAAATAAATATAAAAAAAATTAAGAAAGTCATTGAAAAAATGTTAAAATATGCTAGAATATAAATAACAGTAATAGAAATTATTGTAAAAAGAGAGGATGGTAGAGTAAAATGAAAATTAAATCTATTTTAGAAGAAAATTTATTTAAATTTGTAGGAATTATTGCTTTATTAATAGGAAGTGCTACAGTTTGTAGTGCATGTATGTTATTTATTCATCAACCAGAATGCCCAGAGGAATTATTAGGCTAAACGCATACATATACATAGAAAAATAATGGTTATTATGATATAATAAGGTTAAAATACAAATAATAACCATTATTTTTCGAATATGAGGTGAATTATGGAAAATAAAATACCCATATATCATTTAATCACATGTTCAATAGAAGCTATGAACATTTTACTGATTTTTAGTTTATTAATTGAAAAAAAATTTAATAATTCAAAAGATAAAATTAAATTTTTATTATATATAATAATATATACTTTATACTCAGTTTGGATAACTCTTAATTTGCCATTGGGATATAGAACTATATTAATAGTCATCTTTTCTTTTATTTCAATTTCTATTTTATTTTCTATAAAACTTTACGCATCTATAATTATAATTTTATGTTCATCAATATACTTTATGTTTAATGAATTTTTAGTATTAAGTGTTTTATCTTTAATTTTACACATGGGTATAATGGAAATTGTTAATTCATTATCTTATGGATTTTACATATCCTTATTTATTCAAAGTGTTGAAATTTTTGAATTAGTTGTTATGTTTAAATTTAGGAATAGATTTAGAAGTTTTAATACTATTTTTACAGATAATAATACTACTGCTTATAAGGTTTTAGGGATTTTTTTTATAATAGTTTCAATAATGAGTTTGCAAAGTTCATTTGAAGCTAATAGTACTTTTTTTTTATCCAATGTATTACTTTACTTGATGTTTGGCGGATTTATTACGGTAAATATTCTTGACTATAAGAAAAGAGTGAATTTATTAAATATTAAATATAAATATGAACTTAGAGAAGAATATATAGATAATTTAGAAACCGTTGTAGATATAGTTAGAAAGGAAAAACATGATTTTGCTAATATAATAAATACAGTTTACGCATTGTGTGTTCTTGATAGAAAAGATTCTCTGCAAAAAATAAGATGTTATCTAAAAAAAACAATTGATAATTTAGATGATTCTTATAGATTTTATGATACAGGAAATCAATATATAGATGGATTATTAGCTGTTAAGAGTAAATACGCAATAGATAATAATATTTATTTAGATATCGATTTTGAAGAATCGTTAGAATTCTTGGATATAGATAATAATGATTTGATTGCTATAATTAGCAATATTTTAGATAATGCAATTCACGCAGTTAATAGTAGTACTAAAGAGGAAAATAAGATAATATCATTTTATAGTTATATTGAGAATGATAGTTTTTATATATCTTTATCGAATAATGGACCAATGATTCCTAAACAATATTTAAATAAAATATTTCAAAAAGGATTTTCTACAAAAAGAAAAAATAGAGGAGATCATGGTTATGGTTTATTTATTGTAAGAGATTTAGTTAACAGAAACAAAGGAAGCATTGATATCATTAGTAATGAAAACAATACGGAATTTTTATTAAAATTTAAAGTTAAGAAGGAGTATTATGAAAGAGTTTGTTGATAGGTTAGTATATAGAATAACTATAAATAACACATATGATGAGATTCAGATTAAAAAGATGAAATTTGGATTAGCATGTTTTTTAGAGGAGTTTATAAAGTTTATTATTTATTTAGTATTTTTTACTTTATTATCATTGACGCAATATTTTTTGGTAGCTGCAATTGTTTTTACTTCATTAAGAAGTTTTGCAGGCGGATACCATGAAAAAACTACAATAAGGTGTTTTTTTATTACTCTTTTATCGATGAGCTTTATTGTTTTTCCAGCTGCATACCTAGATTTTAATATTATATTTAAAATTGTAATAGCTATTCTAAGTTTTTGTATTATTTTATATTTTTCGCCAGTAGATCATCCTAATAAGCCAATAATTAGCGTAGATAGGAGAAAAAGGTTAAAGTATTTATCTTTGAGTTTTACAATGATTTATCTTATGATAGCTTTAATTATAAATAACGATTTAGGAGAATTAGTATCAATGGGCGTCTTTGTAGAAGCAATGACTTTACCTATTGGTGTTTTAGATAAAAAAAGTATATTAAAGAAAAGAGCTGATAATCTATAAACTTCAGTTCTTTTTATTTTTTTTCAATAATTTGTATAGAAGCTCTTGACATACAACAACCAATTAGTGTATTATGTAATTAACACACTAATGAGGGGGTGCAATCTTGAACATTATATTTAATGACAAAGAGCCTATTTACTCACAAGTAATTAATAACATAAAAAAATTATTGGTATCTGGTGAATTGAAAGGAGGAGATAAATTGGCTTCAGTAAGAGAATTATCACAAGATTTAAAAGTAAATCCTAATACAATTCAAAGAGCTTATTCAGAACTAGAAAGGGAATCTTTAGCTTTTACTATGAGAGGGAAAGGCAAGTTTATAACTGAAGATGAAGAATTGATAAATAAATTAAAGAAAACGATGGCTGAAGATGTTTTGACGAATTTTATATCTGAAATGAAGGAACTTGGTTTCAATTCAAAAGATATTATTAGTATGGTATCAGAAATAACTAGTAAGGAGGAGTGATTATGTCACTTATATTAGAAACAAAAAATTTAACTAGAAAATATGGTGCAAAAGTTGCGGTAGATAATTTGAATATAACTTTAGAAAAAGGCAAAATAATGGGATTATTAGGACCTAACGGAAGTGGTAAGACTACATTTATCAAGACTATTGTTGGATTATTGCATAAGAATGATGGGGAGATATACATTGATGGCAAGGAACCAGGGGTAGAAACAAAAAAAATTGTATCATATTTACCGGATAGAAGCTTTCTTTATAAATGGATGAAGATAAAAGATGCAGTAGAAGTATTTTCTGATTTTTATGAGGATTTCAATGTTAATAAATGCAAAAAACTATTGGAATTTATGAACCTAGAAGAAAATATGAAAGTAAAATCTTTGTCAAAAGGAATGACAGAGAAGCTAATATTAACTCTAGTACTATCTAGAGATGCACAACTTTATGTGCTAGATGAGCCTATTGCAGGGGTAGACCCTGTGGCAAGAGAAAAAATATTAGATGCTATTCTAAATAATTTTAATGAAGGTAGTTCAATGATTATTACAACACACTTAGTTAGAGATATTGAAAAATTATTTGATGAAGTTGCCTTTATTTCTGAGGGTAAAATAATCGAACAAGGGGATGCAGAACAATTAAGAATTGATAGAGGAATGTCGATAGATGAAGTTTACCGAGATATTTTTAGAGAGTAGGGGTGATAACAATGGGTAAATTATTTAAATTAGAGTTAAAAAACACATATAGAATTTATGGACCATTTTTACTTGCAGTTTTAATTGCAAACATTGCCGCATTTGTAGGATTTGGGTACGATAAAATTGTGTTTAGAGTTTTGGTAACAGTTTTAACTTCAATGGCAATGGTTATAGCATTTTTGATAATGATAATAGATTTTTATAAAAAAGATATTAATGAGGATAGGGCTTATTTGACATTTACTTTACCGGTAACAGGAAAGCAAATTCTATTTGTTAAAACAATAATTGCTTTAATGTGGACTTTATTATCAGCAATAGTTTGTACAGTATTCATTTTACTTATGATTAGAGATATAGGGATTTTTGAAGGTGGAATTAATATATTTGAAGAAATAATAGATATTAATTATACGTTCTTAATTATAGAATTTATTATTCAATATGTGTCTCAAATATTATTAATATATTTTGTTATTACGTTATTAAGTAGCAATAAAATTAAAGGCAAAATTGGTGGTTTTATAGGAGTAATAATATTCTTTGTTTTATCAGGAATAATTTCATTTATAGAAACTTTCATTTTGAAAATTTTTAACAAGGGTATTAGTTCAAATTATGGATTTGGTATGCATGTTGAGAATTCTACAATGGATATATCTACACTAGATTTGCCATTTAATGATATATCTTATTTCACCACAGAAGTAATATTTACATCGATAATTATTATAATTTTATTTTTAGTAACTTCTTATATCTTGGATAAAAAACTTGAAGTTTAACGAAAGAGCCGAAATGGCTCTTTTGTTATTATAATGATTGAATTACGTACGTGGTTTTTTAGCAACGGAACTTGCAATAAAAGCAGTTAAAGGCACTGATAGTATCAAACCAATACTACCAGCTAAAGACCTAATTATTTCAACGGAGATAACTTCTTGATTTAGGATCTCAGCTAAATTTGAATCATAAGCCATAAAAGTAATGATTACACTCATAGAGGCGCCGGCATATGCAAGTATTAAAGTATTAGACATAGTACCTATTATATCTTTACCAACACTCATTCCTGATTTGAACAAAAACCAACTATTAGCATTTTTATTTGATAATTTGATTTCATGAATAACGGAAGATATAGAAGTGCAAACATCCATTACAGCACCAAGAGCTCCTAATAAAATACCAGCATAGAGTAATTGAGAAAAATTTATATGAGAAGTTTTTGGTATATACATTAAAGCACGTTGTTGTTCACCAGCCAACCCTGAAAATTTCAGTATATTTCCCATAAAAACGGATATTAATCCAGAAATTATTACTCCTCCAATGGTACCGAGTATGGCAGCGTAACTTTTAGAGTTAAAGCCATTTACAATGGTTAAAGTAAGTATAGTTATTAATGAAGCTAATGCTATAGTTAATAATATTGGATTATAACCTTTTATTATAAGTTTTGGTAAAACAAATAATACACTATAAGCGGTAAATCCAAGAGTTATTATAGATTTTAAGCCTTTTAATCCTCCAACTAAAAGCATTATAATAGCAAAAAATATTATTATGTAAAGTGTAAACTTGGTACGTACAAATTGATAAACATTAGCAGATGTTATTGTGCCATTTTCTTCTCCAATACATAAATTAACTATATCTCCTAAATCTAAAATGAATTCACCACTTTGAAGTTGAAGTATTTCATTTTTATGATTTCCTTCAAGAATTTTTACTTGGATTATTTGAGATTCGCTGATTATGTTTTTTTCATCTGAAAGATCTGTACAAGTCTCAGGAGTAGAAATAATTTTAATAACTTTTGATTTTACAGTTTTAGTATTTGATGGGGCTGCATGCGCAGTAATAAGGTTTAAATTGAGAATAAAAATTAAAAGCAGTAAATAGAATATCTTTTTCATCATAAATATATGGTTTCTGGTTAAATTAACATTTTTAAGTTAATTAACTTTAAGTAGAAACCTTGTACCTCCCTTTTTTATTTTAAGTTTAGTGCAACTATTTAATTGTATGATGTTTATAAAAGATATAGAATAAAAAAACAGGTCCCTTAGGCCTGATTTTAGATACATTAATATATAATATTGTTAAAAATATATCTAAAGTGCAAGTCATCTCAAGGTCTCAAGACTTACTTTTATAGATAAAATTAAATATTATTTAGTGATATTTGCCCAGCCCAGTATTCTGCATCAAAAAATCTTATGGCTGTTGAATTAGTTTTTAAAGATTCTAGAAGATTAGACGATTCAACCTTTTTATCAGCTTTTTCAGCAGTATATTTGAATTTCTCCATCAAAGAATCTTTTACATATCTTTTTAACATTTCTGCTTTTCTTTCGTTTATACTCATAATAAAATTCCTCCTCAATATTTTTATGTCTTAATTATATACTTATTATATGGTAGAAACAAACCTTTTTTAAGGTCATGTAAATGTTTAATTGTTAAAAAAATATCAATTGATAACCTTTTCTACGTTAGTTTTCGTTGATTTACTAAGAGATTCTTTAGAAATAGAGAAGTAGATGGTGAAGCCCCGGTAAGTGCTTTAAAAGTAATATTATTAGTTTTATCCATTATAACAATAATTGCAATAATATTCTTTGTGGTACAAAGTAATGGAAATATATAGGTTTAATCTTTATTTTACTATATAGGTATGGTATATTTATTTATGTAATGCATAATTATGTATTACGAATTATAAATTACATATAAAGGCGGTGCAATTTACTTCATGAGCAAATTTAATTGTTTAGAGTTTTTGAATGAAGTTCAAAATCAAACATTCATTTTTAGGCACACGGGGATAGGTGCGTCTAAAAATAGAATGATAATGAATTTGTCATAAGGAAAAATTGCATGTGATAATAGTTTAAAGATTATTTACCTATACAGTTTTTCTGTGCAGGTTTTTTATTTTGTGCTTTATCCCCAAAAAAGGTCGATAAATAAATTTAAGAGGTAAGTTAAAGTGGGTATCTTTTACACTGTTAACTGACCACTGAAAACTGTCAACTATATATGGGGGTAAAACAATGAATTATAAGGATAAACTAAAAAATAATATTAAATTAAATTATATATTTATATTTTTATCAAGATTAAACTTAACTCAAGGGTTATGGATGATATATCTAGCTTTTAAGGGAATGTCATTATTACAACTTGGCGTGCTAGAAGGAATATATCATATAACATCATTTTTAATGGAAGTGCCTACAGGTGCGGTTGCAGATATATTTGGAAGAAAAGTCAGCAGAGTACTTGGTAGGGTAGGTACTTTTATTAGTACTATTTTATTAATTTACTCTAATAGTTTTTATATGTTTGCATTATCGTTTATTATACAAGCTCTTGGGAATAATCTAGAATCTGGTGCAGGTGAGGCATTGATTTATGATTCACTAAAAGAGCTAGGGGAAGAAGATAGCTTTATTAAAGTTAATGGTAAAAATGAAATGGTGATGCAAATTAGTTCTGTATGTGCATTTTTGCTTGGCGGATATTTGGCTACTAAAAGTTACTTTTTCACATTTTGGTTAAGTGCAGTATTTGTAGTAGTAACATTTTCTGAAGCTACGTTATTTGAAGAACCAATAATTATAAAAGAAAATAAAAAAGATTATAATGTTATCAAAGTGCTGAAGAATCAACTGACAAATAGTATTAGTGTGATAAGAGGAAATATGAAAATTGGGTTCTTAATAATTTTTAGTGAAGTTATTGGTGCCTTTTGCACTAGTCTTTTCTTCTATTTACAAAACTATTGGAAAACTGGTGGGTATACTGAATTTAAAATAGGAATAATTTTATCAGTAACATCTATTATCTCGGCTTTAGTTGCCTCAAAGGTTCATGTTATTGAGAAAATACTAAAAGAAAAAGGAATATTAATTATAATGCCATTGGTTTTTGTAATATGTGCATGGGGAGCAGCTATTACAAAGTATCAAAGTGTATTTTTTATAATTATGAGTGCCGTGGAAGTAATAATATTTGTAACCACTTCGGATTATATAAACAAGCTAATTCCAAGTGAAAATAGAGCAACGATAATATCCTTTCAAAGTATGGTTTTCAGTTTCTTTATGATAGTTATTTTTCCTCTAGTGGGTAAATTAGGAGATTCATATTCATTAATATTTTCATTTAAAATACTTGCAATATTAGCTACATTGTTTATGTTTGCAAATTTTTATGTTGTAGGAAATACAAAGAGATAAATCTTGATTCTGAATTTTATTAAAAAGGGGTGTTCTTATTGGAAAAAATAGCGAAGGCTAATAAAAAAAATTACATCAAATTATTAATTGAAAAAAATAGCATGGTAATTGCAGCATTGTTTTGGGCGGGAGCTTTTATAGCGGGTAAGTTTTCAGTTGAAGAATTCCCCATTTTTACTCTTATTTTTCTAAGGTTCTTTATAGGTACAATAGTAATTGCTTCTTTATTACTTAAAAACGAAGGCAATTGGAAAATTGAAAAGAAAGATTTAAAATTATTAGTAGCTATGAGTTTAACTGGTATGGTAGGATATCATTTGTTTTTCTTTATGTCACTTAAATTTACTTCACCTGTAAATTCTGCCTTAATAGGAGCAACGAATCCCTGTATAACTACTTTGTTGTCTGCATTCTTTTTAAAGGATAAAATTAATTCAAAAAATATTTTAGCTATACTTTTAGCTTTTACTGGAGTTGTTTTAATTACTATAAATGGAGATTTTGCCAAGTTGATTAGTATGAAATTCAATAAAGGTGATTTACTCATGATGTTGGCAGTGTTGTTTTGGGTAGTTTACGCAATATTATCTAAAAAGGCAGGAGAAAAATATAGTCCATTAAAAATAACGAGTTATGTTTTTTCAATTTGTGCTATTGTAACAATGCCGCTTATGATTAGCGAAAAACCATGGGAAATTATTGGCAACACAACTATTAAAGGATGGGGTTCGATAATATATATGGCGATTTTTGCTTCTGTTATTGGATATTTAATTCAACAAATTTCTATCAAAAAAATTGGTCCGAGCAAAACTAGTTTATATATAAATTTAGTTCCACTTTTTTCTATGATTCTTGCATTTTTTATACTTGGTCAAAAAATCACATTAATAAGTGTTCTAGCTGCTACATTTATAATTTCAGGCGTATTTATTAATTCGAGATAATAAGGGTTCACTTAAGAATCAAAACAGCTAATTCCATACGGAAATTAGCTGTTTCGATATTGTCTGGGTGTTCTACCAGCAACTTTTTTAAAGACTTTAGTGAAATAACTTTGACTCTCGTAACCTACCATCATAGAAATTTCAAGAATGGGTAAATCTGTTTCTTTCAGATATTTTTTTGCTTCACCTATTCTGACTTTGTTTAAATAGTCAGAAAAACCTTCTCCAACTTGGGATTTAAAGAGTGAAGAAAAATACGATGAATTCAAATGTACAAAATTGGCTACTGTATCTAAAGATATATCTTCCATATAATGTTCATTGATATAATTTAATGATGTTTTTATAATTTCAGAATTTTTCATACTTGGAAGATTAAAAACATTCTCAGTAAATCTGTCCAAAATATTTAATGTCCAATATGATAATTCTTCAATACTTTCTAATTTACTTAGTTTACTAATAAATTTAAAGTTAATACCAAAGATTGTATCTAGTGATGCGCCACCTTCAACAGCAGCTCTTGATAATACTGAGAATAATTCTAAAATTCTAGTTTTTATTATTTCTTGTTTTCCTCCTGAGGAAAAGAAAACATGACCTAATAAATCATTTAATATTTTTTTTGCGCCAACTTCATCACCAAGTTTAACTTTTGTAAAAAGATCTCTTTCTTTTTGATAAGGATATGAATCAGAAATTTTCTCTATTTTTATTGAATGAATACTTTCGCTAATCTTAGATTGTTGCTGTAATACCACATTTCTTTCTCTCAATTTGAATTTTTCTTCGTCTAACATATTTAAAGTAACAGTAAAAAGCATTTTACTTAAATATCTTGCTCTAACTGGGGATATAACCTGAATGTCTTTTATGAGTTTTTCTAAAACATTTTTTTTGTCTAAAGAGATATTATATTTTTGTATTATATCACTAACAATAAGGTCATCTACATCATTTAAAAGAATAGGACCTGCAATTAGAGCACCCTTAAATATTCCATCATAAACAATTGGAGCAGAAATATGCACTAAAAAAGCAGGACATGTAAAAATATAACTTTCACCCCATTGCACAGATTGCTTGCTGCTATATAAATGAATTTGCTTACAAATATTTTGATTGTTAATTAAAAGTCTAAATTCTTTACAAAAATCGTAGTTACCCTCGGAACTGGCAATTCTATCTCCTTTTTCATTAATAGCAAATACAGGTACATTAGTAGAAAAATAGAATGTTGACAAAGCTTCTTTTATTATTAATTGGTTTAATTTACCATCTGTACCGAATAGCCCCTCCATGAAATTACCTCCGTAAAATATTGTTTATCTTAAAATATCATGTTTTCTACAAATTTATTATTAAAATCAGGATTCAAAGATAGTTCTATATAATTTGTTTTTTGTATAATATTATTTAAATGTGTAAAAGCATTTTTGTTAAGTAAAAACTTTATAGCTCCATCAAGTGATGAGTTACCTATTGGAATTATTTTTTCTTTTAATTCCTTTGGTATAAGACCGATGTTTATTGCTTGGTTCATGTGGAGTTTTGTCCCAAAGCCACCGGCTAAGTATATTTTGTCTACTTGTGAATAATCTATACCATAACTTTCTACTAAAACTTCAATTCCTGATAATATAGCGGATTTTGCTAATTGAATTTCACGAACATCGTTTTGTGTAAAACTTATATTATTACCCTTTGAATCCTTAGCAATGAAAAATTCTTCATTTTCGTCTAAATATTCAGGTTCTAAGTAACCAGTTTCATCGATAATTTCATTATCAATGAATTCACTTACTATGTCAACTACTCCAGTTCCACATATACCTATTGGAGCCTTATCTCCTATTGTTTCGATAGTTTTATTTGACAAGCTCACAGCAGATATAGCACCTTTTACACCACCGATTCCATGTTTGATTTTAGCGCCTTCAAAAGCAGGACCAGCAGCAGTCGCAGCACACATCAAAGAATCTTTATTACCGATAACCATCTCGCCATTAGTACCAATATCTAAAAGTATAGAAATTTTATCATCCTTATACATTTCAGTGGTATATATTCCAGAAGTTATATCACCACCAACATAAGCAGCAACAGCTGGAAGTAAAAATACTTCTGCATCAATATATTTATTATTGAAAACTTCTCTATAAGTAAGAGCCATTGTACAATCAGTTACCATAGTGAATGGAGATACACTAATAGAAAAAGAATCCAAAGACAAAAGCAATTGAATCATTGTAGTATTTCCGGCAATAGCAACACAATCTAGATAATCTCTATCAACCTTACTTAAAGTAAGTAGCTTTCTTATTGAATCATCTAGGGTTGTAATAATGGTATCACTTATAAAATTCAAATTTTGTTCATGCTCAGAGGCATATTGAATTCTTGAAATAACATCATATCCAAATTTTTGTTGAGGGTTTATAATAGAATAATTGTTAATTATTTTACCATTAGTCATATTTATTAGAGAAAGAGCTAATGTTGTAGTACCTATATCTATGGAAACACCATAAGAGTAGATAGTTTTATCTGAGATATCAATAACTTTTTTTCTAGAAGTTTTTACAAATAATGAGCTAATAGTATTAATATCTTTTTTTAATAAGTTAGAAATTTTGTTTAATGAACTAAGAGAATATTGAAATTTTGATCCTAAATAATTATCTATATATGATGTAATGTTATTTGTTTTTTCAAGCAAATCATCCTTTATTGGTACTTCATGAATCATGATTCTAAAATCGTTGTCATTTATTTCTTGGATTTTTTCGGTTGTTAATATTTCATAACTTTCTGAATAATTTTTATCTAGCTGAATAGTTATATCCTCAGAAGGAAAACAAGTACAAGCAAGTCTATATCCTAATTTTAGTTCTTCCTCTGTAAAAAATTTATTGTCTTGTTGTGAAGGGAGTGATGAACCTGATAAAATTTTAATTTTACATTTTCCACAAATCCCCTTTCCTCCACAAGGACTTTCCATTTTTATATCGTTCTTTAATAAATTGCTAAGTAAATTCATATTGCTATCTACTTCAATAGATTTTTCAGTATTTCCATAGATGACTTTTGCTTTGATTTGCATAATTATACCTCCCTAAATTTACAAGTTATATTTGTACAGCTTTTACAATCGTGGTCTTTTTCTGATTTTAAGTTAAGCCCTAATCCATACATGAATGCTAATGATTTTACAGGTTTAATCATATATGAATCTGTATAAGATATATGTTCGGATGGATTTTCTAACCTTACTAATTCATCCACTATAAACTTTGTATATTCCATAGGATAATTATTATCACCAGGAGAGATTCTTTTACTTAGTCCGTAGTTATTTTTTGATGAAAGTTTTTCTATGTGATCTCTCATTTTATTGCTATATTGGAATAATATATCATCAGAAATAGAATCTAATAACATTCCTTCAAGATATTCCGCTTCATTAAAATAGTTATTTATAACATCTATTATTTTGTGACCTATTGAAACATAGCATAAACATACTTTTGTATAACACTTGGGTAAAATAAAATAATTATTTTGTGGAATATCTGTAATTGAATATATTCCTGTTGGGGATATGTAATCGGGAAGTTTTGACTTTATCTCTTCAAATAATTCAGAGGTATGGTCATAAATTGGGCTATCCTCATAACAGTCAATTGAGTTAAAAACAATCTTTTTTCTTGGTTCATAGCATAGATTATTTAATCTTGGCATAATTAAGACCCCTTTAAATTTGTTCTTTTTTTAAAATTTTATCACAATTTTTTGAATTATAGTCTATTTATTTAAAACACTAAAAATATTACAAAAATAATAAAATAATTATAATAACGTTTACTTTAAAAGTGATATATTATATTTGTGCACGGTAACAATAATAATATTTATAAACAAGTAAAAAATATAATATAAATAAATTTGTTGGAGGTATATCATGAACGGTAAAGAGAGAGTATTAAAAGCACTTAGTTTTGAAACAGTTGATAGAACACCTTGGGTACCTTATGCAGGAGTTCAAACAGCAAACTTACTTGATATGGATGCAGAGGCTTATTTAAAAAGCGTTGATAATATTGTCGCAGGAGTTTTAAAGGCTAATGAAGTATATAAACCAGATGGATTACCAGTAGCTTTTGATCTTCAAATAGAGCCAGAAGCTTTAGGTTGTGATATTAAATGGGCGGCAAATAACCCACCGTCAGTAACTTCTCACATATTAGAAGAAAAATCAGTTAAAGATTTAAAATTACCTACTGAAAACGATGGAAGATATCCAATAGTATTAGAAGCAGCTAGAAGAATTGCAGCAGAAATCGGTGATGAGACTGCTCTTTATGCATTAATATGTGGACCTTTCACATTAGCATCTCATTTAATGGGTACAAACCTATTTATGGATATGATAATGGATCCTGATAAAGTTAAAGAAGTAATGGAATTTAGTAATCAAGTAGCTAAAGATTTTGCTAAAATGTATTCTACTACAGGAGTTCATGTTATTGCTACTGTAGATCCAATGGTAACACAAATTTCTCCAGATCATTTTGAAGAATTTGTTTCTCCTTACTTAAAAGATTTAAATAGCTATGTTAAAGAATTAGGTCTTAAAGTAACTACATTCTGTTGTGGAGATGCTACAAAATGTCTTGAATTAATGTGTCAAGCTGAACCAGATGGGCTTGCATTTGATGAAAATGTTGATTTGGCATTTGCTAGAGAATTAGCAGATAAATATAAAGTATCAATAGGTGGAAATCTTCCATTAACAACTAAAATGTTATTTGGTTCTCCAATGGAAAACGTTGAAGAAGTTAAAAAAGAAATTGAGATTGCAGGTGGATCACCAGGATATATTTTATCTCCAGGATGTGATATGCCGTTTGATACTCCAATTGATAATATAAAAGCTATTTCACAATATGTTAGAGGAGAATTTACATCATTAGATAACTTCACAACGGATAGACAATTAGAAGAAGACGGTGAAGAAGAAGTATTTGAAGATATCGTTGTAGAACAAGGTAAAGCATTTATCGAAATTATTACTTTAGATTCTGAAGGTTGTGCACCTTGTCAATATATGTTAGAGTCTGTTAGAAGAGTATTACCTAAATATGAAGGTAAAGTTGATTATAGAGAAAGTTTAGTTAAATCTAAAGCTGGTATTGCAAGAGCAATGAAATTGGGAGTTGTAAATTTACCAGCAATGCTAATCAATAATGATTTAGTATTTGACAATATTATTCCTAGCGAAGCAGATTTGATTAAAGAGATAGATAAAAGATTATAATTTTAAATTAAGCTATTTATTTTTGGAAGAATAAATATAAATTAAAATCAGAGGAGTGTATGGTATGAGTTTATATGAAGAAATGTCAGCAATGTTACAAAAAGGTAATGCAAAGAAAGTTAAAGCTTTAGTTCAACAAGCAATTGACGAAAAATGTAATCCTAAAGAAATATTAGATCAAGGATTATTATCTGCAATGAGTATCGTTGGAGAAAAGTTTAAGAAAAATGAAGTATATGTACCAGAAGTTTTAATTGCTGCAAGAGCTATGAATGCTGGACTTAAAATTTTAGAACCAATTTTAGCCGAAGATGGTGTTGAGCCATTAGGGAAATTCGTAATTGGAACAGTAAAAGGTGATCTTCATGACATTGGTAAAAACTTAGTTGCTATGATGGTTAAAGGTGCTGGATTTGAGGTTATTGATTTAGGTGTTGATGTAGCGCCAGAAAAATTCGTAGATGCTGTAGTTGAAAGCGGAGCAGACATTGTTGGTTTATCAGCATTGTTAACTACTACAATGGGTAGAATGCCAGAAGTAATTGCTGAGTTAGAAAAAAGAGGAATAAGAGATAAGGTTAAAGTAATGGTTGGTGGAGCGCCAATTACAGATAACTTTGCTAAGGAAATTGGAGCAGATTATTATACTCCAGATGCTGCTACATGTGCAGATGTTGCTAAATCAATTGTAGCATAATTCAGAGAATTAAATTTTAATTTGTAATATATAGTGAGGCAATCCATAGTTTAATGGCATTGCTTCTCTTTTTATTAATATTTTTCTAATAATTATTTAAGTTAAATAAATTTTGTTTAAGGAGAAAGATATGGTGAAAAAAAGAATAAAACTATATTTTATAACAGGATTTTTAGGTGCAGGGAAAACTACCTTCTTAAATCTACTATTAAAGCAATTCCAAGATGACAAAATAGGAATAGTAATGAATGAGTTTGGAAGTGAAAGTGTAGACGGAGATAGAGTTGGTAGTGAAAGTGATGAATTAGTTGAAATTAACAATGGTGCAATATTTTGCTCTTGTCTTAAAGGAGCTTTTATTGATGCACTAGGTAAAATGGGAGAATATCCTTTAGATCATGTTTTTGTGGAATCTTCAGGTATTGGAGATCCTTCAAATACTAAAACAATTTTAGAACTTATTACAAAAAATTATGGTGACTTATATGAATATAAAGGTACTATAGCTCTTGTAGATAGCACTAATTTTTTAGAATTAGTTCAAGTTTTGCCTGCAGTTGAAAGACAAGTAAAGTATAGTGATTTTATTGTATTAAACAAGGTTGATTTAGTTGATGCTGATAGGCTTGAAAAAATTATAAATAAAATCAAGAATATAAATGCAAACGTAAGTATACACAAAACAAGTTTTTGTGAATTAACTGATGAATTTTGGAATAGCATAAAAGAAGCCGAAGAGAAAAAAGATGTAAAAATAAGCTTTGAGCATGAAGTCCAGAATAAAGGACTTGTGACATTGAGTTTGGCTCCTATGCCATCGACAAATACACCTTTGAATCAATTAAAGACATTTAAAGTAGAAACAAATATGGCAATAGATAAGTTACATCTTGAAAGATTTATTGAAGAATTAAAAGAAAAATTCTTTAGAATAAAAGGAGACATTTTTGATGGTAAAGCTTGGTATCAGGTGGATTTAGCATCTTCTTATATAACTATGAAGAAAACTGAAAGAAAGCACGAAAAATCAGAGCTTATTCTCATTGCAACTTATGAAACAACTGATTTAGATAGAGAAGAAATTGAACAATTGATAAAAGAAGCATGGGAAAAAAATGTTCAGGTAAATTTGGAAGTACAATAAGAAGTGCAAAAATTAGAATAAATCTAAAATGAATATTTAGTTTAATAGATTATAAGGATTTAGCAAAATATATATGCTAAATTCTTTTTATTGTTTAATAGTATATTGTTTTTGCTATTATATGGTTAAACCACAGAAAGTAAGTTGAACTAAAATCGACCACAATATTTACCACAGATTGATGCATTCTGACGCTATATATTGTGGTCGAAGTTCAACTAGATTACTTTTTGTGGAATAACCATTATATATGTTATAAAATATATATAGATGGTTAATTCACAAAATACTTAAATACATATTTATATAAGTGGTATTTTATTAGACTATATGGGAACAAATTAGACCCTAAGGGGTGAAAATGATTTACTATCAAGGAAAAAATATTTATATGTTTTTATTATTTAGCGATAGGACACGATTATATAATTAGGAGGTAAATTATGTATCCATTAAAATTTGATAATTATTATGTGGAAAAAGTTTGGGGAGGAAGGGATTTAGAAGCTTTTAGAAGCAATCTACCGGAAGGATATATTGGAGAAAGTTGGGATGTTGCTTGTCACAAAAATGGAATGAGTATAGTTGAGAATGGGTTTTTAAAAGGTAAATCTCTTAAAGAATTAATAGATGAATTTGGGAGTGATTTAGTTGGAATTAAAATTTCAAAAGAATGGTTTCCTTTATTGATAAAATTTTTAAACACAAGCGATAAGCTTTCTGTTCAAGTTCATCCAGATGATGAATATGGTAGAAGAGTAGAAAATGATATGGGAAAAACGGAAGTATGGCATGTTGTAGATGCAAAAGAAGGCGCAACATTAATCGTTGGATTGAAAGATAAATGCACTAAAGAAGAGCTAAGATCAGCAGTGAAATCAGGAAATTTGGAAGAGTATATGAATGTTGTTGAAGTAAGAAAAGGTGATACGTATTTTATAAAAAGTGGATTAATACATACCATTGGACCAGGAATAGTAATTGCAGAAATTCAACAAAATAGTGATACTACTTATAGATTTTACGATTATAACAGAGGTAGAGAAATTCATGTAGAGAAGGCTTTAGATGTTATAGATTTAAGTTTAAAAGGTCAGAAATCTGATGGATTAACAATTCAAAGAGAAGGGTATACAAAGACATTTATATCTTTATGCAAAGAATTTTCTTTAGAAAAGTATAATATTACTGATGCTTGTATTGAGTCTTCAGATTTAGAAAGGTTTTATATTTTTACTTGTGTTGAAGGTGAAGGTGATATTTCTTCTAAAGATGGAGTTGAAAAAATCAATATGGGAGATAGTATTTTAATTCCTGCTACTTTAGGTGAATATAAATTAAAGGGTAATATGAAATTACTTAAGAGCTATGTGCCTGATGTTGAGAAAGTTAAAAAAGAAATTTTAGATGAGATAGTAAAATAGGGCAACTCAATTTTGAGTTGCTCCTTTTTAGGTACATAAAGATTTATACGCATCTAAAGTTTTTTGAGCTGTTTTCTTCCAAGTATACTCCTTGCACTTCTCAAATCCTCTTTTAACCAATTTATTTCGGAGTTCATTATTATTTAAAACTTCTTTTATAGCAAGAAATAATTCATCGGTATTGTATGGATTAATATAGTGAGCAGCATCTCCAATGATTTCGGGTATAGAAGTGACATTGGAAGATACTATAGGGATTCCACATGACATAGCTTCTAACGGTGGGAGACCAAAACCTTCATAGAAGGAAGGGTAAACAAGAACTTTAGCTGCGTTGTAAAATATAGGCATATGTTTAACAGGGATATATCCTGTAAAAATAACTTTATCAGATAAATGAAGTTTTTCAACACGTTGCTTATATATACTATAGGACTTGCCTTTATGTCCTACAATTAAAAGTTTTGTATTAGAATTTGGACATTGAGCAATATACATGCTATATGCATTGATTAACCCTAATATGTTTTTTCTAGGACTAAAGCCTCCTACGTAAAGGATATAATTTCCTAATATAGAGTATTCATTTTTTAAGATGCTTTTGCATTTCTTTGTATCTAATCTTTTATATATATGTTCATTTGCTAAATGAGTTACAAATATTTTTTCCTTTGGAAAGTTGAATTCTTTTATAATGTCATTTTTTGAGAATTGGGACACTGTAATTATTCCATTGGTTTTTTCTAATATTCGAGGCATTTCTTTTCTATAAATATTCATATAGCAATCACTTACGGTTTCAGGCATTCTACTTGGGATAATATCATGAAGAGTTATTATATTTTTGCAATCTTCTTTAAATGGAGAACCGATGCCATTTTGAGGGGTATGAAAAATACTCACATCATTATTTATATATATAGGATTATTCACATCTTCCCAAAAAATATTTTTAGAGTATTGGTTAATGTACTTATATTTTAAATTACTATTTTTATAACACTTAGCAATGGTATCTTTGGGCGAATAGATTATAAATTCTTCTTTATTAAATTTTGATAGAGAATAAATAAGCTCATAAGTATAAGTTCCGATTCCAGTACCTCTATACCAATAAGCAGCACGGCCATCTATTCCAATTTTCATTTTTTTTCCCTTCGAATAATAAACTTTAATACAGTATATTACGTGAGTAAATAAAATGTGCTAAATCAGTTGATCGGATATATTTAGTTATTCTAAAAATCAAATTAGATACATATAGTTTTATAGGGAGGTGATAAAGATGATGAGAGAATTTGAAATAGAAAGACAATTTGATATCCATATCGAGAGTATTAAACCTAAAAAAGGAGTATATCTTTTAAAAACAAATAAAGGAAAGAAATGTTTAAAACGAATTAATTATGGAGTTCAAAAACTTTATTTTGTCTACGCAGCAAAAGAACATCTAATAAATAATGGTTTTAGAAATATTGATAGATATGAAGTGAATACTGAAGAGGAACCTTTTGCAGTTGTAAACGAGGATATTTACACGTTATCTGAATGGATAGAAGGGAGAGAGTGTGATTTTCATAATGATGAGGACTTAGTTATTGCTACTGAAAACTTAGCACTTATGCATATTGCCTCTAAAGGATATGATCCTCCTGAAAATAGTAAATTGAAAACAGATTTAGGTAGATGGCCACATCTTATGCAAAAGAGAGTTAGATCTTTAGATAAAATGAAAAATATGTGTAGGAAGAGGCATAGAAAAACGGACTTTGATTTTGAATACATGAAAAATATGGAATTTTACAAAGGGTATGGTATTAGAGCAATGAAGGTATTGGATAGTTCAAATTATATTGAACTATGTGATTTTACTGAAAAAGAAAAGAGTTTCTGTCATCATGATTACACTTATCATAATATAATAATAGGCGATGATAGTGATGTAAATGTAATTGATTTTGATTATTGTAAAAGAGAGTTAAGGATTTATGATATCTCTAATTATTTGATCAAAGTATTAAAAAGAAGAGATTGGGATATAAAATATTGTAATTTAATTATTGATACTTACAATAAAATTACTCCACTTAAACAGGAAGAGTATAGAGTTCTGTTTGCATTTTTATTATTCCCTCAAAGATTTTGGAGGTTGTCTAACCGATATTATTATAACGAAATTAATTGGGGAACAAAGACTTTATATAAGAAACTTAAGGCATTAGACGATGAAAAAGAAAAATATAGTAATTTCATTGAGGAATTTAAAAAAACTTATGAACAAAACGAATAGAAAAAAACCATGTAAGAAGAAAATTTCTTGCATGGTTTTATTGTGTAATAAACATTAAGGTTTAATAAAATCAATGTTGTTATATTTATTTAACTAATGTAGAATTATAATTAATTATCCCAAAATGTTGGAAGGGGGAAGGGTATAAGTGTTGGAAAATATGCAATTCGATAAATCAAAAATAATGAAAATCAAAGAGATTAAAAGACAGGCTTTGGATTCTCTTAGTGGTCGATGGGGAACTGCTATTTTAGTATGTTTTATATATTTTATACTTTTAAGCTCTATATCAATTACTATTGGAGGATTTACAAGTATCAATATTTTAAGAGATTTTACACTATTGAGTTCCTATAATGATATCAATCAATATGCAAATCAAACTAGTACATCACAATTAATTTTAAATCTCAATCAACTTATTAATTTGGTTATAGCTGGACCGTTGATATATGGTTTATCAGGATTTTTCTTGAACATAATTAGAAAGAATAATATTAGAATAGAAAATTTATTTAGTGGATTTAAAAGGTTTGGTAAATCATTTTTATTAAATTTAGTAATAAGTATTTTTACTGTATTATGGTGGCTTGCAATAATGTTACCTGTTATTATAATTTCCGTTATAATTATTACTATTATAATTATGACTACTGGTTTTAATGAGGGTATGAACTCAGTTGGAAATTTTGAATCATCTTTTGGAATATTTATTAGCTTTGGAATTATAATATTTTTAGTATCAATAATAGCTTTTATTATTTGTACTATTATAATTTTTAGATACAAATTAGCTTACTATATTTATGTTGATAACAATGATTACGATATAATGGATTGTATTAAACAAAGTAAAATAATGATGAAAGGTTTCAAAATAAAACTTTTTTTGTTATATTTAAGTTTTATAGGATGGTGGATATTATCGTGTATATCTTTAGGAATAGGTTTTTTATGGTTAACACCATATATACAAACATCCACTGCAATATTTTATGAAAATTTAAAAGATGCTTACTTTGGTGAAGAAGAAAAACTTAAAACTAATCAGTAACCTATCCCTACTATAAATCATAGTATATATTATGACTTTTTAGGAGAGGATTTATTGGATATTGGAGATATAGTTGTAAGACGATCTTATGGAAAAGATATAACCTTTAAAATTATAGATACAAAGGAAGATGGAAAAAAAACAATTTATATTTTAAAGGGAATAAATCTCAGGATAATAGCTGATTCCCCTGAAACTGATTTAGAACTTGCTACTAAAGAATGTATGAAAAATAATGATGAAGTGTTCGATAGCAAAATTAATAAAAACATAAAGAAAATATTGATGAATAGAAGTACAAGTGCATCTGCTCCAAAGCAAATGAGGAGTGCTAAAAGTATAAAGAATATAAAAACAGAAAATAATATGTTGTTTGGAAGACCAGGTAAAATACTTCATATAGATGGAGATGCTGAATACTTAGAAGTTTGTTTGAAAACTTATAGCCAGTTAAATATTGAAGCTGTTGGTAAAGTTATTTCTGAGAAAAAGCAACCAGAACAAGTATTAGAACTTGTAAAAGAATTTAGGCCTGATATTGTTGTTCTTACAGGGCATGATTCTATCGTAAAAAACGCAACAGATTATATGAATATTGATAATTACACTAACTCTAAGTTCTTTGTACAAGCTGTCTCTATTTTAAGAAGCTATGAAACAGGATATGATAATTTAGTTATTTTTGCTGGAGCATGTCAATCTTGTTATGAAGCTATATTAGATGCTGGTGCTAATATTTTGAAATTGCGATATTTTAATAAATGAAATTTCATAACATAAATTATAATGTGGTTAAACCACAAAAAGTAAGTTCAACTAAATTACTTTTTGTGGAATAACCATAATGTAATTAGCAAATAGGGAAAATAGTAACTTCTCCAGTTGTTCCGTTCCAAGTTATTTTGCTTATTAATGCTTCTATTAATTCTTTTTGCTCTGTAATTGTGAAAAAGTCAATTATGGAACAAAGGTTTGTTAGTGTTTCAGTAAATGATAAGCTAGGTTCATTATTATTTATTTGTAGGATTTCTTTTTTTAATTGAATAATTTCATCTTTTCTACTCTTAATTTTACTTGTAATCAATTGAGATAAATCATTTTCAATAGCTAGCGTATCTAATAAGTTTTGGATTTCTTTTTCTTTATTTTCAATATTTTTTTTTAATACTTCTACTTTGCTAAGATGAATATTTTTTCTTCTAAGTTTTATATTATCTGTTATTAAATTATTTAATAATTTCTTTTTATCAAAGGCGTTTTCTTGTAAAAAGATTTTAATCTTAGCGTCTAATTCATCTACTTTCACATTTTTATTATTACAAAGAAATCCTTTTGAAGATTTTCTTAAAGGACACACATAATAGTAATTTTTTCCCCCTGTCTTTTTGCTTATATGACCATGTGCTATTTGCATTGGACTTTTACATTCAGCACATTTAAGAATACCTGTTAGAAGTGCATTATGAGTTTTGCCTTGATTAGGGAATGCTTTCTTATTCTTTGCTAGTATATGCTGGACGTCTAGCCAGTCATCTGAATTAATAACACCTTTTTGGATACTTACTGCGGCAATCCATTTTGATATATCACGAGAAACTCTTACTATGTTACCAGAGTTATTTGTGATTGATTTTTGTTTATTGTAGGTTAATATTCCGCTGATACCGTCGGGAACACCACATGTAGTAATGCCTTTATTTTGAAGAAAATTCAATACATTGTTAGTTGATTTAACATAAACAGGATTTGAGAGGATTATTTTTAGATTTGTTTTTGAAAACTTAGAACCTCTTTTAGTCTTAACATTATTTTGGAGCATAAAAGTTTCTACTTTGGTAAGTGATTTTAGTTCTAGGTATTTTTCATATATTAGTTTTACGGTTTCTAATTCTTTTGGAACTTGTTTCAGCTTTGACATTTTTCTAATATTCATATTTTCATCATAAAATGTTATTGGTTTTGAGGTATAACCGAGAGGGGGAGTGCCCCCCAGCCACCTTCCTGTTTTCGATAGTTCTAACATGTTATCTTTAATTCTTTCTGCTATAGTTTCTCTTTCTAGTTGAGCAAATACTGATGCAATGTAAATCATTGCACGTCCCATAGGACAGCTTGTATCAAATTGTTCTTTTATACTTATAAAATCGATGTTATATTTTTGGAGCACTTCTAATGTGGATGAAAAATTTGCAACATTCCTACTTATTCTATCTAATCTATAGCATATAAGTATATTGAATTTTTTGGACTTCGCATCTTCTAGTAGTTTTTGAAATTGAGGTCTATTCATATTTCCGCCAGAAAAACCCTCATCTTCGTAAATAAAAAGTTCTGCTATATTCTTATCATTCAATCTGTTATTAATATAATTTTTGCATAATTGAATTTGATTATCTATAGATTCGCCTTTGCATGTAAATTTACTTTTCCTACTATAAATTGCTACATTCATTTTATTACCTCATTTGCAGTTTTGTTTTTGTTTATACATATAAAAATACAAATAATATGATTTTGATCTTAATATATTTATAATAGCTAAATGTAAAAATATAACATAAAATTTTAAGGAAAAAGCATAATTAATTTGTTGGGGGAAGGAAAGATGGATTTAAAAATTAAAGTTAATATGCCTGAGGACAAAGAAAGATTTAAAACATTAGCTAGTAAAACATTATCAAAAATTCTTGTTAAAAAACTAAAGCCTATAGAAGTTGAAAAATTTATCGAGGTGCTAAAGGAAGATATCTTTAAAGAAGATTGATTGTAAAAAAAATATACATGTTAAAGAATTAAACATTAATTTAGTATAGAAATGATATGGATAAAATATAACTCATTATAAATATATATAAGTTTGATAATTAATTAATTAACAAAAATGGTTTTAAGTTAAAATTGCACAAAACTAATGTTTTGGCATGATAGTTGCTTGAAATAGTTGTGTGTTGTTTGTGTTAAGAATTTATTAAAGACAATGTATAAATATATAAAATAATTTAATGTATTAAGTTTAAGGAGGATTTAAAATGAAAATATTTGTTTTAGGTGCAGGAACTATGGGTTCTGGAATTGCACAAGTAATGGCTCAAGCGGGGTTTGAAGTAATTTTAAGAGATATCAAACAAGATTTTGTTGATAAAGGATTATCAATGATTAACAAAAATTTGAGTAGAAGTGTTACAAAGGGTAGAATGACTGAAGAAGAAAAAGAAATGGTACTAACAAGATTGACTGGAACAACTGATATTCAAATGGCTGCTGATGTTGATGTAGTTGTTGAAGCAGCTGTAGAGAATATGGAAATAAAGAAAAAAATATTTGCTGAGTTAGATGAAGTATGTAATAAAGAAGTTATACTTGCTACTAATACATCTTCACTTTCAATAACAGAGGTTGCAAGTGCAACAATGAGACCGGATAAAGTTATTGGAATGCACTTTTTCAATCCAGTGCCTGCTATGAAATTAGTAGAAGTTATCAAAGGAATAGCGACTTCAGAAGAAACTAAAGAAGCGATATTTAGTATGGTAGAAAAATTAGGAAAAACTGCAGTTCAAGTAGAAGAAGCTCCAGGATTTGTAGTTAACAGAATACTTATTCCAATGATGAATGAAGCTATAGGTATATTGGCAGATGGTGTTGCAACAGCAGAAGATATTGATACAGCTATGAAATTAGGAGCTGGTCACGGTATGGGACCTTTAGCTACAGCTGATTTAGTTGGTAATGATGTAAATTTAGCAATTATGGAAACTTTATATAGAGAATTTGGTGATCCTAAATATAGACCTCATCCATTATTAAGAAAAATGGTTAGAGGAGGTCTTTTAGGCAGAAAAACTGGAAAAGGATTCTTTGATTATACAAAAAAGTAGATTTTAAAAAATAATTCTAAAGTATAATATTATAGAGCTGGCGACTATCTTGCGGTGGACTCAAAATACATAAGAATAATATAAATGAACTAAAAGATTAATAGGAGGTGAAATCTGATTTTATTTTATTAAAATCAGAGTGAATATGGAATTTAAAAAAATAATGGTACTTGGTGCTGGAACTATGGGACACGGAATAGCTCAACTTTCAGCAGAAGCTGGATTATACGTAAAAATGTATGATATATCTAGAGAAAACTTGGAAAAAGGATTAGCAAGTATTAAGAATAACTTAGCTTCAGTAGTAGCACAAGGTAAAAAGACTGAGAAAGAAGCTGAAGAAGTAATTTCAAGAATTAGTTTAGCAGATTCATTAGAAGATGGCGTTCAAGATATTCAATTAGTAATCGAATGTATTGCTGAAAATGTTGGAATTAAACAAAAGGTTTATAAGCAGTTAGATGAAATATGTGATCCAAGTATCATACTTGCTTCTAATACATCTGGAATTAGTCCTACTGCTATAGCTGAATTTGTTCAGCATCCTGAAAGAGTTGTTGTAGCTCATTTCTTCTACCCAGCAGAACTTCTTCCATTAGTAGAAGTTGTACCTGGTGAGAAAACTTCTGATCAAGTCGTGGATAATACTGTTGATTGGGTTAAAGCTATTAAAAAAGAGCCTGTTAGAATGAAAAAAGAATGTCTTGGTTTTATTGCTAACAGAATGCAATACGCTCTTTTAAGAGAAGCAGTTTATATTGTAGAACAAGGATGGGCTGAAATGGAGGAAGTTGATAAAGCTGTTGAATTTAGTTTTGGACGTAGACTGCCATATACTGGACCATTAAAGACTGCTGATGTTGGTGGCTTAGATATATTCTATAATATTTCTTCATACCTTTTCAAAGATCTTTGTACAGATCCAGTACCATCTCCTATTATGAGAGATATTGTAGAAGCTGGACATTATGGAACTAAAAATGGAGAAGGATTCTATAAGTGGGACGAGAAATCAACAAAAGAAATAGAAGCTAAAAGAAGAGAATTATTAGTTCATTTGATGGATGAAGATAAAAAAAATAAATAAAAAATTGCTTTGTAAAATAAAGAAAGAACGACTTTTAGCCGTTCTTTCTTTATTTTATTGGGAAAAATTAATTTTTGATTGAAATAAAATAAGAAGGGAATTTGTTGTAAGTTTTAAGTTGTAAGCTAAGGTTGATTTTCTTTCAGAAAATCTTTAACTAAGCCTTTGTTAGCCTCACTAACGGGACTAAGGATCTTTTGATAATGCAAAAGGAAGTCATTTAATCTTTTAACTCTTCACTCTTAACTACAAAATGCGAAGCGCTTTTCTTCGCAATTTATAAAAGTAGTGTACATAAAGTTTACAAATATCTGAATTTGTATTAGAATTACTCTATACAGTATAAATTATTTAAATTTTCACAATCTTTTAGTATATGTTTGAATTTGCTATGTCGTATAGCTTTTGAAATCTGATTTATTAAAAAAGTACAAAAGATGATTTGCAAAATAATGGAGGGTAAAAATGAGTTGTTTTGAAAATAATATCAAAGTTGTTATGGATGCTATTGAAGAAGCTGTTATAGAATTTGATGATAAATCTACTATTATTAATTTTAACAATAGAGCTAAAGAATTATTTGATATCTCTTTAAATGAAAAAGTAACAGATGATATTAAAAAATTAATTCACAGTTGTAAAATTTCAAAAGTTATAGCTTTAGGTGATGCAAGAAAAACAGATATAAAATATCATGAGATGAGATTAAGTACAAATATTGTACCAGTCATTAATAATAATAAAGTAACAGGTGTATATGCAATTTTTTTTGATAAAACTAAATATGATAATATGGCAGAAAAAATAGAACGTGAAAAAATATATATAGAAGTTTTAAATGCAATGATGAATGCAGTTAATGAATGGTTTGTTGTTGTAGATGCAAAAGCTAGGATAACAATGATGAGCAAGGCGTATAAAGAATTTCTGAATGTAAGTGAAGTAGAAGGAAAGCACGTAGCAGAAGTAATTGAAAATACAAAAATGCATAAAGTTTTGGAGACTGGAGAAGTTGAAGTAGGTGAAATTCATAGAGTTAAAGGAAATAAAATGGTTTCTATGAGAATTCCTATTAAAAAAAATGGAGAAATTGTTGGTGCTGTTGGAAAGGTAATGTTTAAAGATATCAGTAATTTTCATATTTTAAGTAAAAAGCTTGCAAACTTGGAGAGAGAAATAGAATTCTATAAGAATCAATTAGTAAATGAGAGAAGGGCAGAATATTCAGTAGATGATATAAAAGGAAGTTCGATGAAGCTCGAGAGAGTGAAAAATATGGTGAGTAAAGTTGCAAAAACAAATTCTAATATACTTATTTTTGGTGAAAGTGGGACGGGTAAAGAACTTTTTGCCCACTCTATTCATAATGCTAGTATTAGAGCTTCAGGACCCTTTATTAAGGTGAATTGTGCTGCTATTCCAGCTCAATTATTAGAATCAGAATTGTTTGGTTACGAAGAAGGTGCTTTCACTGGAGCAAAAAAAGGCGGAAAGAAAGGTAAATTTGAACTTGCAAATAAGGGGACTATTTTATTAGACGAAATAGGTGATATGCCCATGGAAATGCAAGTCAAGTTATTAAGAGTGATTCAGGAAAAAGAGATTGAACGAGTGGGTGGTAATACACCTAAAAATATTGATGTAAGGATAGTTTCATCAACTAATAAGAATTTGGAAGAAAGTATACAATTAGGTGAGTTCAGAGAAGATTTATATTATAGACTTAATGTCATGAATATAACAATTCCTCCATTAAGAGAACGGAGAGAGGATATTATCGATTTAACTGATTATTTGATAAAGAAGGTTTCAGATAAAATGGGAATATATGTGGAGGGTATTACCAACGAAGCATTAGAAAAATTGCAAAACTATAATTGGCCAGGAAACATAAGAGAATTGGAAAATGTGATTGAAAGAGCACTCAATTTATTAGATACAGAATTATCGATAACAACAAGACAATTACCTGAAAGAATTACAAAGGAAAAGAAAAAGTATTATAAAAAAGGAAATACAAATTTGAAAAGCATAATTGAATCAGTGGAAACAGAGTTAATTCAAGAGGTTTTAAACGAAAATGATGGGAATAAAAATAAAACAGCACTTCAATTAGGTATTAGTAGAGTTGGGTTGTATAAAAAAATTGAAAAATATAATTTGGAGTGTAAATAAAATATACATGTATAAAATATTTACTAATAAAAGACCTTTATAATGTCAAAATGTTATTTATTGATTAGCTTGCTGTGATATAAGATCATAGTAAGTTAATTTTTTTTAGTTAAAATCAATGGTTATTAAACTCATTAATTCTTTTAAATTTATATGATATAAAGATGGCATGATATTTGCTTAAGTATTAAAACAAGAGAAGAAAAGCAAATTCTAAAATCTTGTAGTTGGATGTTAGGATTAAAATAATAGGAGGTACTAATAATGAAAGAGGTTGTTATTGTAAGTGCAGTGAGAACAGCAATGGGTAGTTTTGGGGGGAGTTTAAAAAACACTTCAGCTGTTGAATTAGGAACTTTAGTTGTTAAGGAAGCAGTGAAGAGAGCGGATATAAATCCAGCAATAGTTGATGAGGTGGTTATGGGTCATGTTTTACAAGCAGGAACAGGTCAAAATACTGCTAGACAATGTGTTGTAAACGCTGGATTACCAATAGAAGTACCAGGCTTTACAATTAATAAAGTTTGTGGTTCAGGTTTAAGAGCAGTAAGTTTAGCTTTCCAAATGATTAGATCTGGAGAAATGGATGTAGTAGTTGCTGGTGGTATGGAAAATATGTCTCAAGCTCCATATTGTTTAAATAAAGCTAGATGGGGTCAAAGAATGGGCGACGGTCAATTATATGATAGCATGATTCATGAAGGATTATGGGATACATTCAATGATTACCACATGGGAGTTACTGCTGAAAACATTGCAGAACAATGGAATTTAACAAGAGAAATGCAAGATGAGTTTTCTCTTCAATCTCAATTAAAAGCAGAGGCAGCAATTAAAGGCGGAAGATTTAAAGATGAAATCGTTCCAGTTGTAATTCCACAAAGAAAAGGTGAGCCAAAAATATTTGATACAGATGAATTTCCAAAGTTTGGTTCAACTGCTGAAGGTTTAGCAAAATTAAGACCAGCTTTCAAAAAAGGTGGAACAGTAACAGCTGGTAATGCATCAGGAATAAATGATGGAGCTGCAGCATTTGTAGTTATGAGTGCAGAAAAAGCAGAAGCTTTAGGACTTAAGCCATTAGTTAAAATAGCTTCATTTGGTTCGAAAGGATTAGATCCATCAATTATGGGGTATGGACCAGTTGCTTCAACTAAAACAGCATTAGAAAGAGCGGGAATGACTGTTGAAGATTTAGATTTAATCGAAGCTAACGAAGCATTTGCTGCTCAAAGTTTAGCTGTAGCAAGAGATTTAGAGTTTGATATGGAGAAGGTTAATGTAAATGGTGGAGCAATTGCATTAGGACATCCAATTGGAGCATCAGGTGGTAGAATATTAGTTACATTAATACATGAAATGATTAAAAGAGATTCAAAAACTGGTCTTGCAACATTATGTATCGGTGGCGGTCAAGGTACTGCTATTGTTGTTACAAGATAGAAGGAGGATAACAAATGAGTTCAAAACTTAGAACAGTTGAAGAGGCTATATCTTTAATTAAAGATAAGGATACAGTAATTACTGGAGGATTTGTTGGTTGTGGTCATCCGGAAGAAATAACTTTAGGGATTGAAAAAAGTTATCTAGAAAAAGGTAAACCACAAGGATTGAACTTAGTATATGCGGCAGGTCAAGGTGACCATGATTATAGAGGGGTAAACCACTTTGGTGTTGAAGGCTTAGTTAGAAAAGTAGTAGGAGGACACTGGGCAGCTGCACCAAAGCTTCAGAAACTAGCTATGGACAATAAAATAGAAGCTTATAATCTTCCACAAGGAGTTCTTTCTCACTTGTTTAGAGATATAGCTGCAGGAAAGCCTGCTACAATAACTCATGTTGGCCTTAAAACCTTTGTAGATCCAAGACAATGTGGCGGAAAATTAAATGATATTACTAAAGAAGATTTAGTTGAATTGATAGAAATAAAGGGAAAAGAGTATCTTATGTACCCCACTTTCCCTATTGACGTAGCAATAATTAGAGGAACTTATGCTGATGAAGATGGCAATGTTACAATGAATAAAGAAGCTGTTACATTAGATGGACTTTCTATGGCTCAAGCAGCTAAAAATTCTGGTGGTATTGTAATAGTACAAGTTGAGAAAGTAGTTGCAAATGGAAGTTTGAGAATGAAAGATGTTAAAATACCTGGAGTTTTAGTGGATGCAGTAGTTGAATCAAATCCAGAAAATCATATGCAAACTTTTTGTGAACAGTATAATCCGTCATATACAGGCGAAACTAAAGTTCCATTAGGATCTATAGAAAAATTGCCTTTGAATGAAAGGAAGATTATTGCTAGAAGAGCTGCAATGGAGCTTACACCAAAGGCAGTAACTAACTTAGGAATTGGTATGCCGGAGGGAGTATCGATGGTAGCCAATGAAGAAGGTGTAGGAGATCAAATGATCCTTACTACAGAGGCTGGTCCAATTGGAGGGGTTCCTGCAGGTGGTTTAAGTTTTGGTGCATCTATTAATGCAGATTGTGTAGTAGATCAAAGTGCACAATTTGATTTCTATGATGGAGGCGGATTAGATATTACTTTCTTAGGACTTGCGCAATGCGATGCTAATGGAAATGTAAATGTAAGTAAATTTGGACCTAAAATACCTGGGTGTGGAGGTTTTATAAACATTAGTCAAAATACTAAGAAGGTTGTTTATTGCGGAACATTTACTGCAGGTGGTCTTAAAATTGATGTTGAAGATAAGAAACTTGTAATTAAGAATGAAGGTAGAGCAAAGAAATTTGTAAAGGATGTTGAGCAGATAACTTTCAGTGGTGAATATGCTATAGAAACTGGTCAAGATGTAACTTATGTTACAGAAAGAGCTGTGTTTAAATTAACAAATGATGGAATGGTATTAAAAGAAATTGCTCCAGGTGTAGATCTTGAAAAAGATGTATTAGCATACATGAACTTTAAACCAATAATTCCAGAAGATTTAAAGTTAATGGATGAAAGAATTTTTGACGAAGAACCAATGGGATTAGAAATAAAATAAAAAACACAATTAAAGTCGAATTGGCATAAAAATTGCTAAAATAATTTGTGATTGAATGGGGGTATAATCTGTGGAATTTAAAAATTTAATATTAGAAAAGCAAGGGAATATTTGTTTCCTAACAATCAATAGACCAAAATCTCTTAATTGTCTTAATACGGAGACTTATATAGAGATTGGTAAAGCTATTGAGGTAATAGAAAATGATGATGATATTTTTGTTACGATTTTAAAAGGAGAAGGTAAAGCTTTTGTTGCTGGGGCTGATATTACTGAAATGAAAGATAAAGACCCAATACAAGCTAGAAAATTCTCTAGACTAAGCCATGATGTAGAAAGAAAAATGGAAACTATGGAAAAGCCTTTGATTGCCGCTGTACATGGATATGTACTAGGTGGAGGTTGTGAGCTTGCATTAAGTTGTGATTTTATCATTTCAGCTGCAAAAACAAAATTTGGACAACCAGAAGTATCTCTAGGAATTACTCCAGGAGCAGGTGGAACTCAAAGACTTGCAAGAGTCGTAGGAAGAAATAGAGCTAAAGAAATATGTTTAGCAGGAGATTTATTTGGTTCAGATGAAGCATACAGAATAGGTCTTGTAAATAAAGTTGTTGAAGATGATAAGCTTATTGAAGAGGCAGTGAAAATTGCAGAGAAAATAGCATCTAGATCTCAGACTGCAGTAAGATACACTAAGAATGCAATAAACAGAGGAATTGAAACTGATATTGATACAGGTATTGCAATTGAAATTGACTTATTTGGACTTTGTTTTGCAACAAATGATCAAAAAGAAGGAATGACTGCTTTTGTAGAAAAAAGAAAACCAGATTTTAAAAATAAATAAAAAATTCAAAAATAAGGAGTGAAGAACTAATGAACTTTAATCTTACTAAAGAGCAAGAAATGGTAAGACAATTAATGAGGGAATTTGCAACAAATGAAGTTGAACCAATAGCTGCAGAGGTTGATGCAGAAGAAAGATTCCCAAGAGAAACAGTTGAAAAATTAGCTAAATTTGATATGATGGGTATACCTTATCCAAAAGAATATGGTGGAGCAGGTGGAGACCAAGTATCTTATGTTATAGCAATTGAAGAACTTTCAAAAGCTTGTGCAACTACTGGGTGTATACATGCTACACATACTTCACTTGGTACATTCCCAATATTTAATTATGGTACAGAAGAGCAAAAGGCAAAATATCTTCCAAAACTATGTTCTGGTGAATACTTAGGTGCTTTCTGTCTTACTGAACCAAATGCAGGGACTGATGCTGCAATGCAACAAACAACAGCAGTATTAGAAGGGGATCATTATGTTTTAAATGGTTCAAAAATGTTTATAACTAATGGTGGAGAAGCTGATACTTATATAGTTATGGCTATGACTGATACTTCAAAAGGAACAAGAGGTATTTCTGCATTCATCGTTGAAAAAACATTCCCAGGTTTCAGAGCTGGTAAACACGAAGAAAAACTTGGTATTAGAGGATCTGCTACTACTGAGATTATATTTGAAAACTGCATCGTTCCTAAAGAAAACATATTAGGAAAAGAAGGTCAAGGATTCAAAATAGCAATGAAAACTCTTGATGGTGGTAGAATTGGTATTGCAGCTCAAGCTCTTGGTATTGCTCAAGGTGCATTAGATAAAGCTGTTCAATACATCAAAGAAAGAAAACAATTTGGTAGACCAATAGCAAAGTTCCAAGGATTACAATGGATAGTTGCAGATATGGAATTAAAAATTCAAGCTGCTAGACACTTAGTTTATCATGCGGCATTTAATAAAGAAAATGATTTACCTTACAATAAAGAAGCTGCTATGGCGAAATTATATGCTTCAGAAGTTGCTATGGAAGTAACAACTAAAGCAGTACAATTACATGGTGGATATGGATACACTAGAGAATATCCTGTTGAAAGAATGATGAGAGATGCTAAGATAACTGAAATCTACGAAGGAACTTCTCAAGTTCAAAGAATGGTTATAGCAGGTCATGTACTAAAGTAATGGAGGGATGAAAATGAAAGTAGTAGTTTGTATTAAACAAGTACCAGATACTAATGAAGTAAAAATCGATCCAAAAACTGGAACTTTGATAAGAGAAGGAGTTCCAAGTATTATCAATCATGATGATAAAAATGCTCTTGAAGGAGCTTTACAATTAAAAGACCAACAAAAAGACGTTGAGGTTGTTGTAGTAACTATGGGACCCCCGCAAGCAAAAGTTGCTTTAATTGAAGCTTTGGCAATGGGTGCTGATAGAGGAATATTAGTTTCAGATAGAGCATTTGCTGGTGCTGACACTCTTGCTACATCAAGAGCATTAGCAGCTACAATCAAAAAGATTGGCGATGTTGATATAATCTTCTGTGGACGTCAAGCAATCGATGGAGATACTGCTCAAGTTGGACCACAAATAGCTGAACATTTAAATTATGTTCAAGTTACTTATGTTCAAGACTACGGAATTGATGGTGATACACTTACAGTAACAAAAGCTTTAGAAGATGGTTATTCAGTAGTAGAAGTTAAGACACCATGTGTATTAACAGCTATTAAAGAATTAAACCAACCTAGATACATGAGTGTTAAAGGTATATTCGAAGCATATAACGAAAAAACAATTGATGTTTGGAATGCTGCTCAAATCGAAGTTGATTTAGATAAAGTTGGATTAAAAGGTTCTCCTACTAGTGTTTTCAAAACATTCACACCAGCTCCAAAAGGAAAAGGAATTATGCTTGAAGGTTGCGATAGAAACACAGTATTAGATCTTATTAATAGACTAAAAGATAAAAAAGCACTATAAGGAGGTAAACCATGGGTGTAAATGTAATTTTAGATAAATGTATTGGTTGTGGACTATGTGTTAAAGCTTGTGCTTTTAATGCAATAGATATGATAGATAAAAAAGCTGTAATTAATGATAAATGTACTGTATGTGGAGCTTGTGAGCCTGCATGTAAGTTTAACGCTATTGAAGTAAAAAGAGAAGAAGTTAAAAAAATGGATTTATCAGCATACCGAGGTGTTTGGGTAGTTGCTGAGCAAAAAGATGGTGTATTAAATAGCACTGTTCTTGAATTAGTAAGCGAAGGAAGAAAACTTGCTGATACATTAGATGTAGAATTAAGTGCAGTAGTATTAGGTCATAATGTTGATCATGTTACTAAAGAACTTATTGGATATGGTGCAGACAAAGTAATCATTGCAGATAGTCCATTATTAAAAGATTATACAACTGATGGATATACAAAAGTATTATTTGATTTAGTAAATGAAAGAAAACCAGAAATAATCCTAGTAGGAGCTACTATTATCGGTAGAGATTTAGGTCCAAGAATTTCTTGTAGACTTGAAACTGGCTTAACAGCTGACTGTACTAAATTAGCTATAGATGTTGAAACAAGAAATATTCAACAAACAAGACCTGCTTTTGGTGGAAACATCATGGCGACAATCTTAACTAAAAATACTAGACCACAAATTTCTACTGTAAGACCTGGCGTTATGCAAAAAGGTGAATTTGATTCTACAAGAGAAGGCTCAGTTGAAAAAGTAGAAGTAGCTCTTGAGTCTACTGATATCAGAATAATAATCAAAGAAATCGTAAAATCTGCTAAGAAGGCTGTAAATCTTGGAGAAGCTGATATCATTGTTTCAGGTGGTAGAGGACTTGGAAACGCTGAAGGTTTCAAATTAGTTCAAGAACTTGCTGATGTAATGGGCGGAGTTGTAGGTGCTTCTCGTGCTGCTGTAGATTCAGGATGGATTGGACATGATCACCAAATAGGTCAAACAGGAACAACAGTAAGACCAACAATTTATATTGCTTGTGGTATTTCAGGGGCGATACAGCATTTAGCTGGTATGCAAACTAGTGATATCATTATAGCGATAAATAAGAATGCGGAAGCTCCAATATTTGATGTAGCTGACTACGGAATAGCTGGAGACGTATATCAAGTACTTCCTATGTTAATAGAAGAAGTTAAAAGAATTAAGGAATAAAAAAGTTTGTCCGCTGTCGATTTTCAAACAATTGACAGCGACTTTTTTCAAAACTTGTACTATAATGAAGTGGGATATGAAAATATAAAAAACTACAATAAGTACAAATAACTATAAAATAGTAATTTATTAGGAAGCACTAATGATGCAAAAGTGCAAAAAAAAATGCATTACCACATCAGTATTAGCCAAAGAAATAAAAGATATTAGAAAATAATGCTGAAGATTTTATTTTGATTGAAAATATTTTAAAGTCGAAAGTTGGAAATATATTAATTAAATAAATATATATCCCATTATCAAAACTATTGGGTTTTGTATGTTTAAAATGTATTTGAAATTAACTAATTTTGAAAGGATTGATATTATTATGATGACTAAAGAGCAATATATTGAAAGTCTTAGAAAACTTAATTTAAATGTATATATGTTTGGAGAAAAAGTTGAAAATCCAGTTGATCACCCTATCATTGCACCATCAATGAATTCAGTTGCAATGACATATGAGTGTGCAAGTAACCCAGAATACGAAGACTTAATGACAGCTACTTCATGTCTTACTGGTGAGAAAATCAACAGATTTACTCATTTCCACCAAGGAACTGAAGATCTAGTTAAAAAAGTGAAAATGCAAAGAATGCTTGGACAAAAAACAGCAGGATGTTTCCAAAGATGTGTTGGTATGGATGCTGCAAATGCTGTATTCAGTACAACTTATGATGTAGATCAAGCTCATGGTACAAACTATCACGAGAATTTCAGAAACTTCTGGAAATATATTGAGAAAAATGATTTAACTGTAGATGGAGCTATGACAGATCCGAAAGGTGATAGAAGTTTAGCGCCAAGTAAACAAGAAGATCCAGATTTATTTGTTCACGTAGTAGAAAGAAGAGAAGATGGTATTGTAGTAAGAGGAGCAAAAGCTCATCAAACAGGTATGGTAAACTCACACGAAGTACTTGTAATGCCTACAATAGCTATGAAACCAGATGATAAGGATTATGCAGTATCTTTTGCTGTTCCTACAGATGCAGAAGGTATAATCTTAATCTATGGTCGTCAATCATGTGATACAAGAAAGTTAGAAGAAGGAGCAGACATCGATTTAGGAAACAAGAAATTTGGTGGACAAGAAGTTCTAGTTGTGTTTGATGACGTATTTGTACCAAATGAAAGAATCTTCTTAAATGGAGAAACTGAATTTGCTGGAACATTAGTTGAAAGATTTGCTGGATACCATAGACAAAGTTATGGTGGATGTAAAGTAGGTGTTGGTGACGTTCTTATTGGAGCTACTGCTTTGTCAGCCGATTATAATGGAGTATCAAGAGCTTCTCACGTAAAAGACAAGCTTATCGAAATGGTGCATTTAAATGAAACTTTATATGCTTGTGGTATTGCATGTTCTGCAGAAGGAACTAAAATGCCAGCAGGTAACTATATGATTGATTTATTACTTGCTAATGTATGTAAACAAAACGTAACAAGATTCCCGTATGATATTGCACGTCTTGCAGAAGACGTAGCTGGTGGATTAATGGTTACAATGCCATCTGAAAAAGATCTTAAATCACCAGTAGTAGGAAAATATGTTGAAAAATATCTTGCAGGTGCTGGTAAAACACCTATTGAAAACAAGCTAAGAGTGTTAAGACTTATTGAAAACTTAACTTTAGGAACTGCTGCTGTAGGATATAAGACTGAGTCTATGCATGGTGCAGGTTCTCCACAAGCTCAAAGAATAGTAATTGGAAGACAAGGTAACTTTGCATATAAGAAAAATCTTGCTAAAGCTGTTGCAGGAATAAAAGAGTAAGATATATGGAAGAGAAAATTCTAAGAGTTATAGATGAGCAAATTCGTCCTATACTTGCAGGTCATGGTGGAGATATAAAATTAGTTTCTTTTACTGATAACAAAGTAGTTGTGAAGCTTTTGGGTAATTGTAGTAGTTGCTATGCGGCAGATGAGACTTTTAGAAATCATATTCAAAATGTTATTTTAGAAGAAGTTGAAGGAGTTAAAGAGGTAATCCTTGACAGAAGTATTGATGAAGAACTTCTAAATATAGCGCGAGATATTCTTCGAAAGAAGAAAGGTAAATAGTTATGAAAATAGGCATAAAATACTGCGGGGGTTGCAACAATCGATATGATAGGGCAGCGTTTGTTAACAAATTAAGGAATGTTGTTGAAGGAATGGAGTATGTTCAACCAGAAGAGGTTTATGATTATTTGCTGGTTGTATGTGGATGTCCTAGTTGCTGTGCTTCTATAGATAATATAGCTGTTAAAGGCAGTATAATCTATATTAAGAGTGCTGAAGACTTTGATGACGTATACAATAAATTAACAGGACTACAAGCCTGATTTGCTACAATATAAGACTATTATTATAAGAACTATTCGAATATTAAGTTATTCGGGTAGTTCTTTTTGATATGTTTTAAAACGATGTCGATTGAAGATGAGTAGTTTGCAGTTGAAAAAATGCGAACTAAAAAAGTGACAAGTGATAAGTTGCAAGTGACAAGTTAATGATGATTTTCTTGCAGAAAATCTTTAATTAAGCCTTTATAATCTTTGATGATTGAACAATGTGATTTTGTTGACGCAAAAGTAATCTTTTTATCTTTTGTTTAATTAAAAGCTTTCGCTTCCGAAAGGTATCCACAACTTGTCACTTATCACTTGTAATTTGTAACTATAAATTTCGAACTTGTTCACAATTTATAGTTATTGCGTTCACTAATTAAAATTAACAGTAGCTTAAAACAGAGCTTTACTTTTTTATCGTAATTTAGGAAGGTTAGCAGGTGCTAATTTTGCCAGTTCCCCAAATCGCATTCTAATTCATTGTCTTGATCCAGTGTTTTTGAGTGAAAAAATAGCGTATACAAACATTGAAAAGGTTGTTTCGGTGAAAGATGTTATTAAAGATACTGTAACAGGAATTGACGGTATAGGAGGTTTACAAACTAGAGGTAAATATAGAGAAGGATATCCGAAATCTAAATTTGCTTAAAAATTAGTAATATAAACTAAAGATTTATGAATAAAAGTTCCAATTATGAAAATAATAAAATATATAAGGAGTAAATTGGAGGAAATCATAAATAAAACTAGTATAAACAATTTATTTCTAGGGTTGTTAACAGAAAATTAACATTGACAAAGTGGATAAATTAATGATAAAATAATTAGTTTATTTGACATAAATATCTACTTGTAGTATAATAGTTGATGTAGAAAGAGGGTGTTTTATTTGAAAAGAGGCAATGTATTAGCTACTATTAAGAATGAGATCGACAATCATATTGGTGAGGAAGTTACTTTAAGAGCTAACAATGGTAGACGAAAGGTTATTGTTAGTAATGGAGTTATTGAAAAAACTTACCCAAGTATTTTTGTTGTAAGATTAGGCAGCGACACCCAAAGGACAGTGACATATAGTTATTCAGATGTATTAACAAAAACAGTTCAAATAGAATTTGCTGGTTAAAAGTAATGCTAACATAGTATTGCTTTTATTTTTTTAAAAAGAGACATAGGGGTAAACCTTATGTCTCTTTTGTTTTTTGAAATAATGATGATATTAAATATATGATTTCTAAGGTTTGGTTAAAGATTTTCTGGAAGAAAATCATCTTTTGCTGTCAACTATAAATATGGAAGCGCTTTTCTTCACAATTTATAATTATTGTTCCAAAATAAATCTACGAATTCTTAAAAAATAATCATAAATCGAAGTATCGATATATATATATTAGATAGTAGGTATAATAGGGAGGTCGAAGACATGACTATGGAATTAATTAAAGAGAATATACAATGTGAGCAAAAATTAGGTGAAGATATACAAAATACAGTAGTTAAAGAGGAATATGTAATTCCAGATACTGAACCTGATGTTAATAAAATATTATCTTTAGATGCCAAACCATATATTACAACTAAAGAAATTATGCAGAATAAAGTTTTTGTACAAGGCACGATAAAATATGATGTATTGTATATGGCAAAAGTTGACGATAGATTTCAGGTGTGTAGTGTATCTTATACTAATGAGTTTTCTAGTTATTTTGACATTAATGGAGCAGAAGGTAGCATGGAGTGTATCTGTGAATGTACAATAGAACATATGGAATGCAAAATTATCAATGAAAGAAAAATAGGAATTGATGGTATCTTGATGCTAAAATCTGTTGTAAATAACAGTTCAGAATTTGAAGTAGTTAAAGATATTGAAGATAATGAAGATATTCAATTGTTAAAAAAATCTGTATTAGTTGATAATATCGCTGCTAAAGTTGAAGGGGAACTAGTTGCTAAGTGTAGTTTGCAAATTCCGATGGATAAGCCTGAGATAGGAAGAGTTTTGAAATGTGAAGTAATAGTTCACAAAGAAGATATAAAAGTCTACGATGATAAAATTGAAGTTGAATGTTTCGCATTGTTTAAGGTTTTATATAGATCATCAGATGATACTGAGATATGTTATATTCAAGATGATATATTAGTTACAAAAGAATTGCTTTGTGAAGGGGTAGATTCATTTATGGAGCAAAGGACGGAATTGGAATTAGAAGGCGTTGAGTATGACATAAAAGAGGATGACTTAGGTGAGTATAGGATAATTGATATTGAAGCTTTAATAAAGTCGTTTAGTAAGGTTATGAGTAAAAAAGAAATTGATACAATAGAGGATGCATATTCACCAAGTTTAATACTTGAAATGCAAAAGGAAAATCATAATATAAATGTAATTCTTGGTAATAAGTTTATGGAGACTATTGTAAAAGAAAATATTGAAGTAGATTTATCTGGAGGAAGACCTTCTCAAATTTTAATGTCTGATGGAGATATTTGTATAACGGATAAAAAGATAGTTGAAGGAAAAGTAATTGTCGAAGGTTTGGTATCAGCTAAAGTATTGTATTGTAAAGAAACTGGGTCTAGTGATGTTGAATTTGCTTATGAAGAAATTCCATTTAATTGTGGTATTGATATGGTAGGTGCCAAAATTGACATGCAATGTAATGTAAAAGCATATATAGAGAATTTAGAGGCAGTTGTAGAAGCGAACACAATAGGAGTAAAGGCTTTAGTTAAAGTATATGCATCAGTTTATTATGAAGATTCAAAAGAATTTATAGTTGGGGTAAATCCTGTTGAAGGTGAACCTGTTAGTAAAAAAGCTAGTTTGACAATATATGTAGTTCAAGCAGGGGATTCTTTATGGAAGATTGCGAAAAGATATTTTACAACTATTGATGCTTTAGCAAAAGTTAATGAAATTAGTGAAGATGAGAAATTGTCAGCAGGTGAAAAATTAATTATTCCTGGTAGAGCGGTAATATAAAATAAAGCTTTTCGGCATATGTCGAAAAGCTTATTTTTCGTGTTATAATATATTTATGTAATGGATAATGCGTGATAAAATATAAATTATGAAAGTGATTATGTGATTTATATTTACAGAGTTAACATAATGAAAAATATCTTATAATTGAGCTTATAATATAAAATGGAATTGAAGTGAGGGTTACTTATGAAAATAAAAGCTTATGCTAAAATAAATCTATCTTTAGATGTGGTTGGCAAAAGAGAAGATGGATATCATTTACTGAGGATGATAATGCAAAGCATTGATTTACATGATGAGATAATAATAGAAGAAATAGACAGGGGCATAGTAATTGATTCAGACAAAGCATATATTCCAAAGGATAAGAGAAATTTAGCTTATAAAGCTGCAGAAATTTTTATAAATAAATATAACATAAAAAAAGGTGTTAAAATATTTATTAACAAAAACATACCTGTTGCAGCAGGCATGGCAGGAGGAAGTACAGACGCGGCTGCTGTTTTAAAAGCTATGGCTGAAATGTTTGAAGTGGATACTACTGAATCACAGTTAATGGAATTAGGCTTGCAAATAGGAGCAGACATCCCTTTTTGTATAAAAGGTGGAACAGCCTTATGTGAAGGCATTGGAGAGGTTATTACGCCTCTAAAGCCATTTAAAGACCATATTATTGTTGTAGTGAAGCCGAACTTTGGTCTTTCTACCAAGGAGGTTTACAAATCTCTAGATATAAATAAAATTCACAGACATCCAAAAACTGATGAGTTAATCCAAGCTATTGAGAAGAATGACTTACGTTTTATTAGCAATAATTTAAGAAATGTTATGGAAAATGTTTCATTTAGGAAATATAATCTTTTAAGAAATATAAAAAGCAAAATTGTTTCTATTGGTGCACTTGGCTCTCTTATGAGTGGTAGTGGGCCAACAATATTTGGGATATTTGATGATGAGAAAAAGGCTCAACAGTGTTTTGAGTATTTTAATAATAAGTATAGTCAGGTATATTTGAGTAAGACAATATAAATATTATGCACAATAATTATAAATTGCGAACAAGTTAGAAATTTATAGTGACAAGTTACAAGTGATAAGTGACAAGTTGTAGATACCTTTCGCAAGCGAAAGCTTTTAATTAAATAAAAAATAAAAAAAATCCTTTTGCGTAGCAAAAGCTCATTGCTCCATCATCGAAGATGATAAAAGCTTAGTTAAAGATTTTCTGCAAGAAAATCATCCTTAACTTGTCACTTGTAACTTATCACTGATCTGTTTCGCATTGTATTTCAAGTTCGTAATTTTAAGATTATAAAAAATATACATAAAAAAACCAAAAGCTTTCTAAGCCTTTGGTCTTTTTTATGTATATTTTATCTTTTTGAGCAAAAAATAAAGAAATGAAATGAGGTGAAAATATGAGGGTGTTAGATTTATTTGGTAAATATTTTGTGTTAATGATGGCAATTCAGGGAGCGATTGTGGGTTTTTATGATAGTGAGAAAATGAAAAAAATGAATTGGGATAAAGATTCTAAGTTAGCTAAAAAAATAGGAATTGGAGCAATTTTTATTTCTGTAATTTTATATGTTTTGAGAATTATAATTATTTAAGGGTCGGCTTAAGAAGTAATTTTATTTTTCATTAAAAAGTATGCAACTATTAAGTCTTTTTTAATGAAATATAGTAGAAGTTATTCTTAAATCACCCCTAAGTGTACATAAAGGATGTGATTTTTTGAAGGAATGGGTTAGAAAAGAGATTTCTACAAGTGTAGATAATAATATCAGTTATATGAAAGAAATATTAAAAGATAATTCAGATATAGTTTATAGAGAATTTATCGTTCAAAAATGGAAAGCTGCCTTTGTTTATATAGATGGTATGGGAGATAAGTTATTATTAGATGAATTTGTTCTATTTCCTTTAATGAAAAACAATATTATTTTTAATAGTCCTGAAGAAATCAAAGATAGAATCTTATCTGTATCAGACTTAAGAGAGGTTGATGATTTATCTAAAGGAATAGATGCAATGTTATCTGGTGATACACTAATGATAATTGAGGAATTGAATATTGCATATGTTATTGCTACGAGATTATGGCCAGCAAGAGGTGTAAGTGAGCCATCAGGGGAAACTGTAGTAAGAGGTTCTAGAGAAGGGTTCACAGAAACTGTTAGATTTAATACTGCTCTTGTAAGAAGAAGGATAAGAGATACTCGGCTTAGAATGATTCCTAGTTCTATAGGTGAAAGATCTAAGACAGATGTAGTAGTTACATATATATCAGACTTAGTTAATGAGGAAGTTCTTCAAGAATTGAATAAGAGAATGGAAAAGATAAATATAGATGCTGTTTTAGATAGCGGTTATATTGAACAGTTGATTGAAGATGATATTTATTCACCTTTTCCTCAAGTTCAAAGCACAGAGAGGCCTGATGTAGTAGCTGCTGCGTTGTTTGAAGGAAGAACTGCGATTTTAGTTGATAATTCACCTTTTGCTTTAATTATACCGGCTACACTTAACAACATCATTCAATCCCCTGATGATTATTATCAAAGATGGGTACATTCCACTTTTGTTCGTTTATTCAGGTATTTTGCTTTGTTTTTTTCTTTAATTTTACCTGCTTTGTACATAGCTGTTACATCTTATCATACAGGAATTATTCCTACAAAATTGGCATATTCTATTGCTGCCTCTAGAGAAGGGGTACCTTTTCCAGCTTTTGTAGAAGTGTTGATTATGGAAATAAGTTTGGGGTTGTTAATAGAAGCCATTGTAAGACTGCCTAGACCTATCGGTGCTACTATTGGTATTGTTGGAGGTCTTATTATAGGGCAAGCGGCGGTTTCGGCAGGAATTGTAAGTCCTATTATGATAATAATTGTGGCTATAACAACCATAACAGAATTTGTTGCATCTAATTATGCTGTTACATCAGCTTTGAGAATGGTTAGACTTGGATTGATAGCGGGTGCGGCGGTTATTGGATTATACGGGATAGTTATAGGGGTGATTTTATTAATGATACACCTAATTAGACTAAAAAGTTTTGGGGTTCCTTATCTTGCCCCAGGAGTTAAATCTCATTTCGATGATCAAAAGGATTTTATTTTAAGAGCACCGTTAAAATATTTGAAAAAGAGACCTATATATATGAATTCGCGAGATAGAATTAGACAGAAATAGTTTTTAAGGAGAATGGACTATGAGAGGAAGCAATAATGTTACTAAATTTGATTTATTTGCAACTATTGTTGTTACTGTTATTGGTACCGGTATTTTTTCATTACCATCCCAACTATCTGAAATAGTGGGTAGTGAAGGATGGATAGTGGTACTTTTAACAGGAATAATTATAGGTGTTATTGTTATAGTGCAATGTAAAGCATTGGAAGTTAATAAATATGATCGAATAGATTTATTGTTAGAAAATAATTTTGGTAAAGTAGTTGGAAAATTCATATCATTTTTTATTGTGGTTGCAGGATTAGTAATTGTGTCATTAGAATTAAGAGTATTTACTGAAGTTTTAAAAATGTATTTGTTAGAAAAAACTCCTGCAGAGTTAATAATAATTATAATGTTGTTAACTGGTACTTTTCTCATAAGAGGTGAGTTAGAAAGTGTGATAATGTTTAATGAAATTGCTTTTTATTTGATGTTTGTACCTATAATTTTAGCTATTCCTTTTATTATTAATGGGGCTGATTTCACAAATAATTTACCTATATTTGACCATAAGCCCATAGAATATTTCGAAGCATTTAAAACGCAGTTTTTCAGTTTTATTGGGTTCGGTATAATATTTATGGTGCACCCATTTTTAAAAGAAAAAAGAGAACTTCCTAAAGTAGCATTAAAGAGTGTGGGCTTTATAACAATTTTTTATGCTTTGATAGTTATGATATCTTTAGCTGTATTTCCTGAGGAATATAATAAAAATTTGTTATGGCCTACTATATCTATGGTTTCTATAGTGGATATACCAGGAGCATTTATTGAAAGATGGGAAGGAATTGCTATGATATTTTGGATATTCTTCTATTTCACTACTTTTATAAATATTTATTATTTCACTTCTGATATTGTGAAAAACACATTGAATTTAAGAACTGTGAAGATAACTTCGTTGATTATTATTCCGGTTATATATATTTTTTCTCTATATCCTAGTAATTTAACGGAGCTTTATTCAATTGAAAAGCTAGTGATGCCTTTTATAGATACAATAGTTATCGGGGTTATACCTATAACCGTATTGATGTTAAATTTTATAAAAAAAGGGAGTGGAAGCAATGAGAGTTAAGAAATTCATTCCTTTGATTCTATTGCCTTTAGTTTTTACAGGGTGTTGGGATAAAGTGGAAATAGATAGGAAGAGTTTTATATCTACTATTGCTATTGATGTATGTGAGAATATTGATAAAGAAGATGAGATGAAAAAAATTAAACCAGACGATGAATTCCAAGACAAAGGTATAGATAAATTAAGTATAACCTTTGGATTCCCAGATATAAGTGAATTAGGTATAGAAAAAGGAAGTTCTGCAAAAGAAAAGTTTATAACGACTAAAGCTTATTCCATTCAGGACGGTATAAGAGATATGGCTTCAAGAACTAGTAGAAGTATTTATACATCGCATACAAAACTATTAATTTTAAGTAAAGATATTTTAATGTATCCAGAAACGGTAAAAGAAGTTATGGATTATTTCGATAGAAACCCTAGGATTAATAAAAAGATGCAAGTAGTAGTTACTAATGGTAAAGCGGAAAGTTATGTATCTTATGAACCATTAATGGAAAAGAATATTGAAAGTTATATTAGTGGATTATCTGAAAATAGCAGTAGAAATTCAAGTATTTTACCTATGACTCTAAATGAACTGTTGATATTATTACATCAAAATGGTAATGCTATTATACCTAGTATAGATTACAATAAAAAAAGTGATGAAATATTTTTGTCGGGTGTTACATTAATAAAAGATTTTAAAGCTATTGGAAGCTTAGATCCTATTGAAACTTCAGGGTTAGAAATTCTTAGAGGAAAGATAAAGGGTGGTAATAGAGTTGTTTTTATGGAAGGACACCCAGTAGATTTTCAAATAGATGATATAGAACGAGAAGTTAAATTAATTGAAATTAATGAAGACGGATTACAAGTTAAAGTTAATATAAAATTAGAGGGGCAGGTAAAAAATTATCAACTTGATAAAAGTGCGTTTGATAAAGGATGTATCAAGAAGATAGAAGAAAGTTTTGATAAGTCAATTGAGAAAGAATGCGAGAAGGTGGCTAGAATCACTCAGGAAAAATATTCTATTGACCCTATTGGTATTAGAGAAATGGTTAAAAAGTATCATCCTAAAAAATGGGTAAATATAGAAGAAAAATGGGATGATGTATATAAAAATTCCATAATTGATGTTACTGTACAGACAAGTGTTAGAAGAATTGGAGTAACTAAATAATGTTTTGAAAAAATTATTTTGAGTTGTGAAGTGTAAGTGATAACTTATAACTTATACTTTACAACTAAATTTATAAACCAAATTTTTCAAATCTAGTATATTAATTTAAAAGTTTGTCCAAACTTTAGATAAGCAAATTTATTTAGGGGGTTGGAAATATGAAAAAATTACTAGTATTCTTTTTGTTGGTTGCAATTATGATGGGTTCATTTACATACATTAATAAACATGGAGAAAAATCTCAGGAAAGTATTGCGGACAAGCTAATAAGGTTTCATGTAATTGCTAATAGTGATACTACTTCAGATCAAGCAGTAAAGTTAAAAGTAAGAGATGAAGTGCTGAATTATATAGCTCCAAAGTTAAAGAATTCTAAAAGCATAGAAGAATCTAGGGAAATACTTAAAGATAATACTAAAGAGATTGAAAATATTAGTAAGCTAGTTATAAATGAAAATGGTTATAATTACGATATTAAAGTTTCTCTTAGTGAAGAAAATTTTCCTGTAAAAAGTTATGGGAATATAACACTACCTCAAGGCAAATATGAAGCCTATAGAATAATAATTGGTTCTGGAAAAGGTCACAATTGGTGGTGTGTTATGTTTCCTCCATTATGCTTCACAGATGTAACTAGGGGAGAAGTGGCTTATAAAGAAATGGAAACAAATATGAAGAGTGTTTTAACTAATGAAGAATACGCACTTATAAACAATTCTGCAAATAAAAGTGGTGAAGAAGAGGATGCCAGTAATATTGATACTAGTAAAATAAATGGAAAGAAAGTTGTTTTTAAATTCAAAGTATTTGATTTTATTGATAATGTGAAGAATAAAGTTGGTGGATTTTTTAAGAGTATATTTAATGATAATAATGAATAATATACTTCTCTTTGCAGATATTAATAGTATATGCACAAGGGGAGGAATTAATTATGAAAATGACTAAGAAAAGGATAATGTATACAATAGCTGTGGCCTTTATTGTTGTATTTTCAACAACATTTGCGATACTTATGACACTTGAAAGAATGGACTATAGAAATTATCTTCAAGCTCAATATAGTAAAAATATGTACCAGTTAATAGATTCTGTAAGTAACATTAAAGTTGATTTGAGTAAATCTGCTATAGTAGGGTCGCGAGAACAAAGTATAGTAGTTTTTCAAGACATATTTAGGTTTGCGACTATTGCCAATGATAAAATTCATTCCATACCAGTTCCGCAAGAGAACATAGATGCAACTAGTAAATTTTTATCTCAAGTAGGCGACTTTTCATATAGTCTATCAAAAATAGCATCTCAAGGGAATGATTTATCAGATGAAGATTATAAGAATATTGAAAAACTGCGGAATGAGGCGGATTATCTGTTGATTCAGTTGAATGAGGTGCAAGCGGATATTAACGAAGGAAAGGTTAAGTGGGGTGAAATAAGAAAGAAAGCAGGTCTAGCCTTTGCAAAAGACAATAAAACGTTAGTAACCGATAAATTTAAAGATATTCAAAAACAAGTTGCGCAATATCCTGCTCTAATTTATGATGGACCTTTTTCGGATAATGTTATGGAAATAGAACCAAAGATACTTGAAGTAGAGAAAATTGATATTAAGAAAGCAAAAGAGATAGTTACTGAATTTTATGGTAAGGATAAAGTTAGTAATATAGAAGAGGTGTCTGGAGAAGGAACTACTAGAGTACCTTCTTATAGATTTAGAGTCTTATTAAAAGATAGAGAAGATGATCAAAAAATAGCAATTGAAATTAGTAAAAATGGAGGAAATATAGTATATTTGTTAGACAACAGAACAGTAGAAAAGCCTAAAATAGATTTAGAAAAAGCTACTGAAGTTGGTAGTGAATTTCTTCAAAATATAGGTTTTGAAAATATGGAGTCAACTTATGCTTTAAATTATAAAAATATTGCAGTGATTAGTTATGTTTATAATCAAGAAGATATAGCTATTTATCCCGATCAAGTAAAATTAAAGATAGCATTAGATGATGGAAAGGTTATTGGAGTTGAATCAGAAAAATATTTAGTATCTCATGTGGATAATAGGGAACTTCCTCAAGTTAAAATAACTCAAGCGCAAGCTAGGGAACGAGTTGGTAAAAAACTAGAAGTGAATTCGGTAAAATTATCATTAATTCCTACAGAAATCAATAAAGAAGAATTATGTTACGAGTTTAGTGGTACATATGAGGAGGAAGAATTCATTGTATATATAAATGCTGAAACAGGATATGAACAAAGAATATTACAGATTCTTAATACACCAAATGGACAGTTAACTATTTAAAGATTTTAAATATTCCGAATGGAAATTCGGAATATTTTTGTAATGAGATTAATTATATGTTAGCATAAATAATTTCTTGTTCACATATTTATTTTCATAGTATATAATTCTAAGTGAACGCTTTTGTATAAAGTTATGTTTTAATGGATACAGATTAAAATTATTTAGCAAAAGAAATAAAAGATTGAAAAAATTAGTTGTAAGTTTTAAGTTGTAAATTACAACTTAAAACTATTATAAATTGCTTCGAGATTTATAATCATTGAGAATGAAAAGAGGTATAGGAATGAAGAAAAAGATAGCAATTTTATTTGGTGGGCAATCAACTGAACATGAAGTATCGAGAGTATCAGCTACATCAGTTTTAAGGAATATTGATTTAAAAAAATATGAAGTTTATCCCATAGGTATCACTAAAGATGGAAAATGGTTTGAATATAAAGGCAGTTATGATAATATTGAAAATGGGCAATGGGAAAAAGATGAATTTTATAAAGTTCCAGAGGGGCACAAAATTTTATTCAACAAAGAAGTAGATGTTGTTTTGCCTATTTTGCATGGATTATATGGAGAAGATGGGACTATTCAAGGTTTATGTAAGTTGCTTGATATTCCGTGCGGAGGCCCAGGGGTATTATCTTCAGCATTGTGCATGGACAAGGTTTACACTAAGTATGTATTGGAAAATTTTGGTGTAAAACAAGCGGATTATGTGGTGGTAAAAAAACATGAATATAGTGAAGAAAAAGAACAAATCCTTAAAAGAATTGAAGATAAATTAGGATATGCTGTTTTTATTAAACCTTCAAATAGCGGTTCATCTGTAGGAATAAGCAAGGCTCATAATAGAGAAGAACTTGTACAAGGTTTAGAAGAAGCACTTAAATTTGATAGAAAGGTATTAGTTGAAGAAGCTATAAATGCTAGAGAAATAGAAGTGGCGGTATTGGGAAATGATAAACCGAAAGCAGCAATACCTGGGGAGATAATTCCTGCAAATGAGTTTTATGATTTTGAAGCTAAATATTCAAATGTAGAATCAAAACTAATGATTCCGGCATCTTTAAATGATGAAAAGTTAGAAATGATTAAAAATGAAGCTATCAAGATATATCAAATATTAGATTGTGCGGGTTTATCAAGGGTTGATTTTTTGGTTGATAGAAATAGTGGAGAGTTCTACTTGAATGAAATAAATACATTGCCTGGATTCACACAAATAAGTATGTATCCGAAAATGTGGGAAGCTTCAGGTAAGAAATATTCTGAGTTAATTGATAATTTGATAGAATTAGCTATCGAAAGGAATAATGGATAAATATATTTTAATTGCAAAAGAAAAGAGGAGAAATTAATGGCGAGGGCTTTAGCTTTATTATCAGGAGGATTAGACAGTGTACTTGCTGCTAAATTAATTAAGGAACAAGGTATTGAAGTTATAGGTATATGTTTTAAATCATATTTTTTTGGAGAAGAAAATGCAGTAAGAATGGTTAAGCAAATAGATATACCACTTGAGGTGGTGGATTTTTCTAAAGAGCATTTAGAAATGGTTAAAAAACCTAAACATGGACATGGTAAAAATATGAATCCGTGTATAGATTGTCATGCAATGATGATGAGATATGCAGGTGAATTATTAGAAAAATTTAATGCTGATTTTATTATTACAGGTGAAGTTTTGAATCAGAGGCCTATGTCTCAAAATAAAACAAGTTTAAGTATGGTTTTAAAAGAATCTGGTATAGCATCAAAAATTTTAAGACCTTTATGCGCAAAAGTACTTTTACCTACTGAAATGGAAGAGAGTGGTATTGTTAATAGGGAAATGTTATTGGGTATCTCAGGAAGAGGTAGAAAAGAACAAATAGCACTTGCTGATAAATGGGGTATAGTAGATTACCCATCACCAGCAGGAGGATGCAAATTGACGGAACCTAATTATTCAGTACGATTAAGAGATTTATTAGATTATAATGAATTTCCAGAAGAAAGAGAGTTGGAATTATTAAAATATGGAAGACATTTTAGAATGTCTCCAATAGCAAAGATAATTTCGACTAGAACGGCGGATGAAGCAGAAGGCATCAAAGATTATTTAAGTGAAAAAGATTTAGTTTTTTTAGTTTCGGAATTCAAAGGTTCAATGGTGTTTATTGTTGGAGAACCAAATGAAGAGGAAATTGAATATGCCGCAAAAATAGCGGGGAGATACTCGAAGGGTAAGGATGAAGAAACTTTAGAAGTAATGTATGGCAATTATAAAAAGCCATTTAATAAATGTGTTAAAGTAAATAAAATTAGTGAATGTGAGTTAAATAAATATATGATAAAGTAGAAAGGTTTTTATTTATGAAGAAAGAAGCAGTGATTAAAGTTTTAAGTTTGCAAGTAGGTAATGAAGAAGATGCAATAGAAGTAGTGACTCAAGGTAATTTCTACAAAAAAGAAAATAGTTATTATGCGGTATACGAGGAAACTGAATTGTCTGGTATGGAAGGAACTACAACTACTTTAAAGATTAAGGATGATGAGTTTTCGCTTATTAGAAGAGGGACAACAAATACAAAAATGGAATTTATAAATAAAGATGATAGTATTTCAATGTATAATACACCTTACGGGACATTGGAGTTAGTAATATCTACAAAAGAGCTAGATATTGATATAGATGATAAAGGTGGAGATGTATTTATTGATTATTACCTTACTGTGGATGGTCAAAAAGCAGCTAATACAAAATTAAAAGTAAACATAAAAGCGAATAATTAATAAAGATGATGTGGAACTCAATTATGGGTATCGCATCATTTTTAATTATAAAACAGTTTAATAGTTTTGTTTAAAAAATAAAATTATGGAAACTATTTTAATGAGGTGGTTTTTTGTTTATCCGAGAAAATTATGAAATAATTATTAGTGTTATTTGTGAATTAAAAGGTATAAGACGAGAAGAAGTACTAGAAATATTAAATGATAGAGAATATAGGTATTTATTATTTTTGTTATTGGAAAAACATAAATGTAGCGATATTGGAGTATTGAAAAATGACTTTTGCAGAATTAATGATAGAAAAATAAAATACAGTATAAAGAAAGGTAAGGAAAAAATTCTTATTAATAGAAATTTCAGAGAAAAATATTTTTTAGTAGAAAATAAAATCAAAAAATTAATATAAAACAAAAAAATATATAGATTTTCTGGATGATATATGTTAAGATTAATGATATGTTTATTTAGAACAATACTACCCCCATTCTATAGGGTAATTTCTATTATAATACTCAATTATTAAAATGTCAAGCATTATTAAGAGGATTTATTACAAAATATCTCTAATATAAAATAGGAGGAAAAAATTTGAGTACAAAATTTGTATTTGTTACAGGCGGAGTTGTTTCTTCATTGGGAAAAGGTATTACAGCTGCTTCTTTAGGAAGATTGTTAAAAAATAGAGGTTTGAAGGTATCTATTCAAAAATTTGATCCATATTTAAATGTGGACCCAGGAACTATGAGTCCATATCAACATGGTGAGGTTTTCGTTACTGATGATGGAGCGGAAACTGATTTGGATTTAGGCCATTATGAAAGATTTATCGATGAAAATCTGGGCAAATTTAGTAATGTAACAACGGGTAAAATTTATTGGTCTGTATTATCAAAGGAAAGAAGAGGAGATTATCTTGGCGGTACAGTTCAGGTTATTCCTCATATTACTAATGAATTAAAGGAAAGAGTATATCGAGTTTCAAAAGAAAAAGATGTTGATGTTGTTATAACCGAAATTGGTGGTACGACTGGTGATATCGAGTCTTTACCTTTCTTAGAAGCGATTAGGCAGATAAAATATGACGTGGGTAGGGAAAATGTTTGTTTTATCCATGTTACATTGGTTCCGTATTTAAGAAAAGCAGGTGAATTAAAAACAAAACCGACTCAACACTCAGTTAAAGAATTAAGGGGTATTGGAATTCAACCTGATGTCATCATTTGTAGAAGTGAGAAACCACTTACTCATTCTATTAAAAGAAAAATTGGTCTTTTCTGTAATGTAGATGAAAAAGCTGTCATCCAAAATCTTGATGCTGAGAATTTATATGAAGTTCCTCTAATGATGCATGAAGAAGGATTAGATACTTATGTATGTGAAAAGCTTAATTTAGAATATAATGATATTGATAACTCTGAATGGATTAATCTTGTTAATAAAGTTAAAAATCTTAGTGGAAAAACAACAATAGGGTTAGTAGGAAAATACGTTGAACTTCATGATGCTTATTTATCAGTAGTTGAGGCATTGAGTCACGGTGGATATGCTAATGATGCAGATGTGAAAATTAAATGGATTAATGCAGAGGAAATAGATTCTCAAAACTACACACAATATTTAAATGATGTTGATGGAATCTTAGTTCCAGGTGGTTTTGGTGACAGAGGTGTTGAAGGTAAGCTATTGGCGGTTAAATATGCTAGAGAGAAAAAGATTCCTTTCTTTGGAATATGTTTAGGTATGCAATGTTCAGTAATTGAGTATGCAAGAAACATTTTATCCTATGAAGGTGCAAATAGTTCGGAAATACATCCAGAAACAAAATATCCAGTTATTGATTTAATGCCAGATCAAAAGGATGTAGATGAAAAAGGGGGTACTATGAGATTAGGAATATATCCTTGCAAGCTAAAAAAAGGCTCTAATGCTGAAAAAGCTTATGGTGAAGAAATTATCTATGAAAGGCATAGACATAGATATGAATATAATAATCAATATAGAACTCAATTACTTCAAGCTGGTTTAGAGATTACAGGAATCAGCCCAGATGAAAGATTAGTAGAAATTGTTGAAGTGACTAATCATCCATGGTATGTAGCTACTCAATTCCATCCAGAATTTAAATCAAGACCAAATAGGCCACATCCATTATTTAGAGATTTTATAAAAGCCTCTTTAGAAAATTCAAAATAAATTATATAAACTTTCATAGATTTTCTATGAAAGTTTATTATTTTATAGTATCATAATAGGAGAATAGGCAATAATTATAAAAAAGCATATCTTTAGAAAATTCCGAAATGCTCTTTATTGGTTCTTTAGAATACCCAGAATAATAGAAAATTTACATATATGTATTGTGGTTGTGAATATAATTGTTACCTAATTGTGGAGGTGTAAAAAATTAATGAATGATAATCTTGATGGCAAGACCGTAGCTCAATTAAGAGAAGTTGCGAAGAATTTGGGTTTGAAGAATATTTCTAAATTCAAAAAATCTGAATTAATAGATAAAATAAAAGAGAGTAAATCTTTTTCCATTGAAAAAGATGGTATAATATTGCGTGAAAGAATCAAAGAAAAAACTGTAACTGAAGAAAAATCTGTTAAAGTTGTTGAAAACAACAATAATAAGGCTAGTACTTTTAAAATAGAAAATAGAAATGACAGTAGTAATAAAAATAATCAGAATAAAAATGATAATGATAAAAGTAAGAATTTGCGACAAATTATAGATACTTCTAATTCTGCTAGAGGAGTTTTAGAAATAAACGAAAGTAATAACTTTGGTTTTTTAAGGGGTTCAAATTATTTGACAACTCCAGATGATATTTATGTTTCACCATCTCAAATCAGGAAATTTAATTTAAAAACTGGAGATGAAGTAATTGGAAAAGTTAGAGTTCCAAAAGATGGAGAAAAATTCAAAGCACTACTTTATGTTCAAAAAGTAAATGGAGAATCGCCAGAAAAAGCCATAGGAAGACCTAGATTTGAACATTTAACTCCAGTTTACCCAACAGAGAGATTAAGACTTGAAACTCATAAAAACAAATTATCTACAAGACTTATGGATATTATGAGTCCTATTGGAAAAGGTCAGAGAGGACTTATAGTAGCTCCCCCAAAAGCAGGAAAAACTACTATTATGAAAGAAATTGCTAATAGTGTTACTGCAAATAATCCCGAAATAAAACTTATTGTTTTGCTTATAGATGAAAGACCAGAAGAAGTTACAGACATGCAAAGGTCTATTAATGGTGAAGTAATATATTCAACTTTTGATGAAGAACCTACACATCACACTAAAGTAGCATCGATGGTGTTGGAAAGAGCTAAAAGAATGGTGGAACAAGGACAGGAAGTGGTTGTACTATTAGATAGTATAACGAGATTGTCAAGGGCTTATAATTTAACAATTACTCCTACAGGTAGAACATTATCAGGAGGATTAGATCCAGGTGCACTATTAATGCCAAAAAAATTCTTTGGTGCAGCTAGAAATATAGAAGAAGGTGGCAGTTTAACAATATTAGCAACTGCATTAATAGAAACAGGTAGTAGAATGGACGATATGATATTTGAAGAATTTAAAGGTACTGGTAATATGGAAGTACATTTAGATAGAAAACTTGGCGAGAGAAGAATTTTCCCTGCTATTGATATCTATAAATCAGGAACTAGAAAAGAAGAATTATTGTTGGATGAAGATGAAAAAAGTGCTGCAATTGCAATAAGAAGAAATATGTATAAGGCAGGAAATACTGCGGAAATATTAGAAAAACTAATTACATTGTTAACAAATACGAAAAAGAATAATGAATTTTTATCAATAATTAACAAACAAAAATGGGAAAGATAAAATCTTTCCCATTTTTTATAATTTCTATGCTTCTTCGTTTTTTAAGTTGTATTTTTTCATGAATCTCTCTACTCTTCCACCTGTGTCTATCATCTTTTGCTTTCCAGTGTAGAACGGATGGCATTGAGAACAAATTTCAACTTTAATCTCTTTAACTGTTGATCCAGTTGTAAAAGTGTTACCACATACACATTTAACTAAAGTATCATGATGGTATTCTGGATGTAATCCTTCTTTCATTTCTTTCACCTCGCTCATAATTATTCTATTTAACCGAATAATTCAAACACATTATCAACTTCATAAATTATATCATAGACTTTTGTGGAAAGTCAACAGATTTAAGTAGTATTTGATATTATTTTAAACTATGCTTTAATAAGTTTCTCAATTCTGTTACAATATAATTGTTCAATTTTTTTTGGAGGTATATTGTATATGTATGGACCTAAAGATCATGGTTGGATTGAAGTAGTAGTCGGACCTATGTATAGCGGAAAATCAGAAGAATTAATAAGAAGAATTACAAGGGCGAAAATAGCAAAACAAAAGGTTCAAGTTTTTAAACCTGAAATAGATAATAGATATAGTAAGAATAATGTTGTTTCGCATAATGGAGATAAGATTGGAGCAATGGCTGTTAATAGTAGCAGTGAATTGTTAGAAAAAGTACAAAATGATACTGAAGTTATTGCTGTAGATGAAGTTCAATTTTTTGATGAAGGTATAGTTGAAGTATTGAAACAATTAGCTGACAATAATAGAAGAGTTATATGTGCGGGACTAGATATGGATTTTAGAGGAGAACCTTTCGGACCTATAGCTCATATTATGGCTTGTGCAGAATTTGTGGATAAAATTCAAGCTATTTGTATAGTTTGTGGAAATCCAGCTACCAGAACACAAAGGCTTATAAATGGAAAGCCGGCAAATTATTCAGATGCTATAGTTTTGATAGGAGCTACAGAATCCTATGAAGCAAGGTGTAGAAAGTGTCACATTGTACCTAGAGATGAGGTGTAATAATGAAAAAAAGAGCGAATGTCGGTGGCCAAGCGGTTATTGAAGGGGTTATGATGAGAGGGTCTAAAGGGCTTGCAACAGCAGTTAGAAAATCTGATGGAGAAATTGAAGTTAAATTTGAAGATACAAAGCCTTTGACAAAGAAAAACAAAATTTTCTCTTTGCCTGTTATTAGAGGATTTATTAGCTTGGTAGACTCCTTAATTATAGGAATTAAGTCATTAAACTACTCTGCTTCTTTTTTTGAAGAAGAAGGGGAACCTTCAAAGTTTGATAAGTGGTTAGAAAATTTATTTAAAGAAAAGACTAACGATATAATTATGGGGTTTTCTTTAGTTCTATCATTGGGATTTTCAGTTTTACTTTTTTTCTTATTGCCAACTTACGCAGCGAATATTTTTAAGAGATTAGATATTAATAATACTATAATTCTTAATATAATTGAAGGTGTTATTAGGGTGACGATTTTTATTGTTTACATACTTCTAATCGGAAAAATGAATGATATAAATAGGGTATTTCAATATCATGGAGCTGAACATAAATCAATATTTTGCTATGAAAATGAAGAAGATCTAACTCCAGAAAATGCTAAGAAATATAAAAGATTTCACCCAAGGTGTGGAACAAATTTTATGTTTTTGGTTATGATCGTGAGTATAATTGTTTTTTCTTTAACTGGGTGGGATTCAGTTATTCAAAGAACAATATCTAGAATTGTTTTGTTGCCTGTGATTTCAGGGATTACTTATGAGATTATTAAATGGATGGGTAAGAGCGAGAGTGATATAGCTAAAGTTTTGGCATATCCGGGATTATCTCTGCAGAAGCTTACCACAAGAGAACCAGATGAGTCTCAGCTTGAAGTTGCTATTAAGGCTTTAAAGGTAGCGGAAGGATTAGAAGAAGTTCCAAAGCCAGAAGAAGTCAAATTAGAAATAGTATAGAAGTAAGAATATTACGATATAAGTTCGTAGTATTCTTTTTATAGTTTATAATAAGGGGTGTAAAAGTTGAAAATAAGTGAATTGCTTATAAAAAGCAATGAAATACTTAAAAGTGCTAATATTGATAGTTATATAATTGATGGTCAATTGATATTATCTAAAGTCATTAAAAAAGATAGGATATTTATTATAACTAATAGAGAGCATGAGTTAGATGGAAAAACGGTACAGGAGTTTTTTCGGTTAATTGAAAAAAGGAAAAATAAGATGCCGGTTAAGTATATATTGAATAATTGCGAATTTATGGGATTTAATTTTTATGTAAAAGATGGAGTTTTAATTCCTCGACCAGATACTGAAATTCTAGTAGAAAAAACTTTGGAAGAGATAGTTAAGTATAATTATAGAACTGTATGTGATTTATGTTGTGGAACAGGCGCGATAGGGTTATCCTTGGCTAAAATGATTCGAGATATCAAAGTGGACTTATATGATATTAGTGATATAGCGCTACAAGTTACTACAGAGAATATTTCAAGATTAGATTTAAAAAATAAAGCCAGTGTATACAAAAGTGATTTACTTAAAAAAGCAAAGTCAACGAATGTAAAATTTGATGTAATTGTATCTAATCCCCCTTATATAAAAGATGAAGTAATTAATACACTTATGGATGATGTTAAAAATTTTGAACCTCATATTGCGCTTAATGGTGGAAAAGATGGATTGGATTTTTATAGAAGAATAACATTGCAAGCTAAAGAAAATCTTAATAATAATGGTTTACTTTCATATGAAATTGGGCATGATCAAAAATATGAAGTGATAAGTATTCTTAAAGAAAATGGATTCACAAGTATTAGAACTTTTCAAGATTTGGCGGGAAAAGATAGAGTTGTTGTGGGTAGGTTAAAAGAGCCATAGCTATTTATATTTTAAAGAAATAAATCTAAAGTTTTTGTGATTTAATATTAATATGATATAATAATTAAATGTGAAAATATGAATACGGAGTGATTTTGATGTTAGATAAACTGGAGTTTATAGAAAATAAATATGATGAATTGTCTATGAAAATCAGCGATCCATCAGTTATGGCTAAACAAGCTGAATGGAGAAAGTTATGTAAAGAACATGCTGAATTAGAGATTATTGTAAATAAGTATAGAGAATATAAAACTGTTGTGACAGAATTAGAAGACAATAAAGAAATGTTAAAAGAAGAAACAGATAAAGAATTAAAAGAAATGATTCAAGAAGAGATTAAAGAGTTACAAAGCAATAAGGAAGTTATAGAAGAAGAGGTTAAAATTTTAATGCTTCCTAAAGATCCAAATGATGATAAAAATGTATTTATTGAGATAAGAGGTGGCGCTGGAGGAGATGAAGCAGCGTTATTTGCAGCTAATTTATTTAGAATGTATAACCGTTATGCTGAGAGACATGGTTGGAAATCTGAAATAATGAGTGCAAATGAAACGGATATTGGCGGATTTAAAGAAGTTGTATTTATGTTAAAAGGAGATGCAGCTTATAGCAAATTTAAGTATGAAAGTGGAGTACACAGAGTTCAAAGAGTTCCTGATACAGAATCAAGTGGTAGAATTCATACTTCTACAGTTACTGTAGCTGTATTGCCTGAAGTTGATGATGTAGAAATACATGTTGATCCTAATGATATTAGAGTGGATGTATTTAGAGCGTCTGGTAATGGAGGACAGTGTGTAAACACTACTGACTCAGCGGTTAGATTGACTCACATACCTTCAGGGATAGTTGTTTCATGTCAAGATGAAAAATCACAGTTGAAGAATAAAGATAAAGCTATGAAGGTATTGAAAGCTAGGTTATTTGAACAGGCAGAAGCTGAGAGACTTGCTGGAATAGCTGCTGATAGAAGAAGTCAGGTAGGAACAGGAGATAGAAGTGAAAGAATAAGGACTTACAATTATCCTCAAGGAAGAGTTACTGAGCATAGAATTGGTTTAACTCTTTACAAGCTAGATAATTTCCTTGATGGTGATATGGATGAAGTTTTAGATGCACTTATTTCTACTGAGCAAGCTGAAAAAATGAAAGAACTAGGTAATTAATAAAACAAAGGCGATTGCCTTTGTTTTTGTTTTTTTGTCAAATTAATTCCTCTTCTAATTCTTGTAATTGATTAATATTATTAATTAGAGTGAGGTGAGTTAGTTGAGTGAAATTTCAAATACTGTAATATATGCAAGTTTATTTTCTTTAGCTGGTACAATGATAGGTTCAATATTTGGGATATTGATTTCAAAACCTTCAAAAAAGATGATAGCAAATTTCAATTGTTTTGCAGCAGGTATAATGATGGAAGTGGTTTTTATTGAATTACTACCATCTTCATTAGAAAGAATAAGAATTGATGTTTTTCTTATTTATATGGGTATTGGCATTGCATTTATGTATTTTTTAGGTAAGCTTTATGAAGAAATTTCTTTAAATAAAGATGTATTTCTGAAAACAGCTATTTTAACATCTATTGGAATAATGCTGCATAATCTTCCAGAAGGAATTATTATGGGAATTGGATTTTTGCATAGTAGTGGTTTAGGAGCAACAATGAGCTTAGTAATTGCAGTACATGATATACCGGAAGGTATTGTAGTATCATCAACATTAGTAGCTTCAAGAATACGTACATATAAAGTTTTGCTTTATTCATTCTTAACTGCTATGCCTACAGTTATTGGATGTTATATTGGGGTTAAAATGTTTTGGATTTCTCCATTAATTATTGGTATATTTTTAGCAATAGTTTCAGGGATAATGTTTTATATTGCATTGTTCCAATTAATCAATAGAAGTACAAAAGCTACAAATTTTAATACTATATTTAAAAGTGTTGTATTTGGAATAATATTAGGTCTTGTAATTACGATACTCTTATAATAAAATACTAAGTAATGGTTAAAAAAATGGAGTTGTTATAAGTGGAAACGAAGATAGTAAAAATAGACGAATCTAAAATAGATAATGAGGTTATCATTGAAGCTGGAAGTGTTTTTAGAAAGGGTGGATTAGTGGTATTTCCTACAGAAACGGTTTATGGATTAGGTGCTAATGCATTGGATGAAGATGCCGTTAAAAAAATCTTTATAGCGAAAGGAAGACCCCAGGATAATCCTTTAATAATACATGTAGCTAGTACAAATGTAGAAAGTTTAGTGGATGATATACCTATAATAGCAAAAAAAATGATGAAAGAACTTTGGCCTGGTCCATTAACTATAATTTTAAAAAAATCACAAAAAGTTCCTTATACTACAAGTGCAGGTCTAGAAACGGTCGGAATTAGAATGCCTTCGAATACTATTGCTAGAAAACTTATAGAAGAAGCCAATGTGCCTATAGCAGCTCCTTCGGCAAATTTGTCAGGAAAACCAAGTCCTACTACATTAGAGAGTTGTGTTGAAGATTTAAATGGAAGGGTTAATTTCATAATTGGTGGAGATATTTCGGAAGTAGGATTAGAGTCTACTATAGTTGATTGTACGGTAGATCCTCCATGCATATTAAGGCCCGGAGCAATAACTCTAGAAAGATTACAAAAAATTGATTCAAGGGTTTATATTGACCCCGCTCTTATAAATAAACCAAAAGAAAATATTAAACCCAAAGCGCCAGGAATGAAGTATAGGCATTATGCGCCAAAAGCACCTTTGAAAATTGTAAAAGGTGAATTAGAAGAAACAGTCTCATATATAAATGAGTGTACAAGTTTGAATGTCCAGAGAGGTATGAGAGTTGGAATTATTGCGTGTGAAGAAACTAAATATGAATATACTTCTGGCATTATTAAATCACTTGGCAAGAGAGCTAACTTGAATGAGATAAGTCAAAATTTATTTAGTGTATTAAGAAGTTTTAACAATGAAAATGTTGACTTAATATTTGCAGAAAGTTATGAAGAAGAAGGAATAGGAATTGCAATTATGAATAGACTAAAAAAAGCAGCTGGATATGATATCATAGAATTGTAGGATATACTTATAAATTTATTGGAGAGAGGATTTATATATGAATCTATTATTCGTTTGTACGGGAAATACATGTAGAAGTGTTATGGCTGAAGGGATTTTTAGCGTTCTAGCAAGGAATAAAAAAGCTAATATAAGAGTTTCTTCTGCAGGGATTTCTGCTATTTCTGGTAGTTTAGCAACTGAAAACGCTGCAATGATACTAAAGTCTAGATTAGGGATAGATGTTTATGAAAGAGAAGCAGTTCAATTAACCAGAGAGCATATGGTGGAAAACACTTTGATATTAACAATGACGGATTATATAGCTGGAGTTTTGAAGAATAATTTTCCTCAACACATAGAAAAAATATATTCTTTTAAAGAATATATTGGTGAAAAAGGAGATGTAGTTGATCCCTACGGAGGAAATATTTTTATATATGAAAAAACTTTTGATATTTTAACAGAAAAGATGGATTTAATTATTAAAAAACTATATGAAAAAGAAGATAATTTATAATAAACATAGGAGGTACATAAATGAAAATAGCTTTAGGTAGTGATCATGGTGGTTATAGTTTAAAATTAGAAGTTATGAAACATTTAGAAAGTAAAGGGATTGAATTTAAGGATTTTGGGACATATACTGAAGAATCATGCGATTATCCTGATTATGCTGAAAATGTTGCTTTAGAAGTTGCTAGTAAGAACTATGATTTTGGTATTTTAATTTGCGGTACTGGAATTGGAATTAGTATTTCAGCAAATAAAGTTCCAGGAATAAGAGCAGCTCTTTGTCATAATACATTTAGTGCTCACGCAACAAGAGAACACAATAATGCTAATATTCTTGCAATGGGAGAGAGAATAGTTGGCCCGGGGTTAGCTTTAGATATTGTTGATACATTTTTGAATTCTAAGTTTGAAGGTGGAAGACATGAGCGTAGGGTTAATAAAATATCAGAAATTGAAAAAAAACACTGCAAATAATGACTTTTATAGTCGTTAAATAAATTTTCAGGAGGTACTTAAATGAGTAGAGTTACACAAATTGCACATCCATTAATATTACATAAACTTGCTTTTATAAGAAGTGTAGATACGGGTTCTAAAGATTTCAGAGAGCTTGTAGAAGAGGTAGCTATGTTAATGGCATATGAAGTTACTAGAGATTTGCCATTAGAAGATGTAGAGATTGAAACACCTATTTGTAAAACAAAATGTAAAATGCTTGCAGGTAAAAAATTAGCTATTGTTCCAATATTAAGAGCAGGACTTGGTATGGTTGATGGAGTTTTAAAACTAATACCAGCAGCTAAAGTTGGACATATTGGAATGTACAGAAATGAAGAAACGCTAAAGCCGGTTGAATATTTCTGTAAAATGCCTCAAGATATAGATGAAAGAGAAATTATAGTTACAGATCCAATGTTAGCTACAGGTGGTTCTGCAATTGATGCTATTGAAGCTTTGAAGAAAAGAGGAGCTAAAAATATTAGACTTATGTGTTTAGTTGCAGCACCAGAGGGTATAAAAGCTGTAATGAATTCACATCCTGATGTTGATATTTATGTGGCTGATATTGATGAAAAATTAAATGAGAATGGATATATTGTTCCTGGCTTAGGAGATGCAGGAGATAGATTATTCGGAACAAAATAGTTAATAAAGTTCTACTGTGCTCAGTAGAACTTTTGTTTTCATTATTTATATCTTCCTCAGGGTAAGATATAAACCATGTGTAAGTTACAATTACAAGCTTTTACGTAGTGAAAGGTGTTCTAAACTTACAACTTAAAACTGTTAACTTATTACTAAGAGAAGGGGGATTTTCATGGCGAGAAGAGATAAGCATAACTACTATTTAGATATAGCAGAAACTGTACTGGAAAGAGGTACATGTTTAAGAAGAAATTATGGTTCCATAATTGTAAAAAATGATGAAATAATTTCTACTGGATATACAGGAGCACCAAGAGGAAGGAAAAACTGTTCAGATATAGGATATTGTCGTAGGCAACAATTAAATGTACCAAGGGGAACTCAATATGAGTTATGCCGATCAGTTCATTCAGAAGCTAATGCTATAATTAGTGCTTCTAGAAAAGATATGATTGGTGCTACGTTATACCTTGTAGGAAAAGATGAAATAACTAAAGATTTTGTTGAAAATGCTAATTCGTGTACTATGTGTAAGAGAATGGTGATAAATTCGGGACTAGAGTCAGTTATAATTAGAGATACAAAAAATGATTATAGAGTAATAAAAGTTCAAGAGTGGATAGATGAAGATGATTCGTTATCTCAAAATATAGGATATTAATTCATAATAGTAAATTACTATTATGAATTTTTTTTATATAATAGATAACGCTAACAACGTATAAACATTTATATTATAAAAATAAAAATTTATAAACAAACGTTTACATAAAAAGTTGTAGATTTTTACTGCTAGTTTTTTTTGAATTATGGAGTATATTAAATCATTACGTAGTAAAACATAGATAAGATGGTATAAATTTAAAAAAAACAATTAATTTATATAAATATTAGAAAATTTGATTAATTATCAAAATTTGTTTATTTTAAATCTTATAACAATTAATATATAATTAATAATGTTGTTAAATGCTATAGGGATGGCAAGTTTAACGTAAACAATAATATGTTTTTATCTTGTGGAGGATATATGCAAAGGAATAGTGATGTTAACAACTTATTCAGAAATTTAGCTAAATATGATTTTATAATCGGATTATTTATGGTTTTTATTATGTATTTTGCACATCCTAAGTATATAGTTCCTTTAATTACAGGATTATTTGTGGCAAGTATTAATTTTGGATTAAATATTTGGATAACCAACTATGCAATGAAATCTAATAATATTAATAATGTACCTACTATTATGATTAGTTATTATTTAAGGGTGATAATAATAGTAGTGATAGCTATTTTATTCTATTTTATCGATAATTATTATTTGTTACTATTTTGTGTTGGATTTAGTTTGCATTTTGTATCACTGATTATAAATGTTCTATTTAACAAGAATTAGATTGAAGAGGTGGTTTTGTGGAGGGAGTATCATCAGGTTTTAATTTAAATTTATTTGGTTATAATATAGGAATTGCAGAAGGAATTCTTGTTCAGTGGGGTATAATAATTCTTTTTTTTATATTTAGTAAGGTAGTAGTGAAGAGATTAAAAGAAATTCCAGATAATAAACAGAGTTTCATTGAAATGATTGTGGATTACATAAATAATTTAGTAGTTGATAATATGGGAAATAAGAGGAAAGGATTTGCTCCATTTATAGGTGCTTTAGTTATTTTTTTATTGTTGATGAATATTTCTGGATTAGTTGGTATTGCACCACCAACTAAAGATTTAAGCATTACTTTAGGTATGGGTTCAATAATTTTCATAATTATACAAGCTTATACAATAAAGTCAAATGGAGTTAAAGAATATTTTGTTGGGTATACTAAGCCTATTTTTGTATTATTACCAATAAATATTATGGAGAGAATCATGTTACCTATCTCTTTAAGCCTCAGGCTTTTTGGAAACATTGCTGCTGCTACTATTATCGTTGAAATGGTATATGAAGCGCTTGGACATATAGGTTGGGTTGCTCAGCTAGGTATACCAATCCCTTTACATTTTTACTTTGATATATTTGATGGAGCAATACAGATGCTTATTTTTGTAATGTTATCTATGATTAACATTAAAATTATTGCGGAACACTAAAGTTATTAACAATTCACAATTTACAATTTACAATGCACAATTAAGAATGATTTTCTTAAACTGTGAATTGAAAAGTGTGCATTGTGTATTAAATAAAAGGAGGTATATGTAATGAGTATAGCAGTAGGTTTATTAGCAATTGGTGCAGGGATGGCCGCACTTTCTTGTATTGGTGGAGGAATCGGTACGGGAAATGCAACATCTAAAGCGGTTGAAAGCATAGCAAGACAACCCGAAGCGGCAAATGATATTATAAAGGCACTGGTAATAGGGGGAGCATTATCAGAAGCAACAGCTATTTATGGTTTCTTAATAGGTATTCTACTAGTGCTTAAAATTGCAGTGTAGTTTTATAAATATGATACAGAAATCTGAAAGGAGGCTTTGCTATGGAAATGAATCCTAACCCTCAAACAATTATAATGGCTATGATTAATTTTGTTATTTTCTTTTTTATTTATAAGCATTTTTTTCATGATAAGGTTAATAAAATTCTAACTGAGAGAAATAACAAGATCAAAGCTGATATAGATGAAGCAAAAGCCAACAGAGATGAATCTGATAAGTTATTGATAGAGAATAGAAAGCTTTTGATTCGCTCTAAAAATGAAAGTAAGCAATTGGTAGACGAATATAAAAGTAAAGCAGAAAAAATTTATGAAGAGATTGTTGATGAAGCGCATTTAGAGGCTAAAAGAACTATAGAAAGAACAAATTTAGAAATAAAACGAGAGAAACAAAAAGCTGAAGAAGAAATAAAAGAAAAGGCAATAGACTTAGCTATAACATTGTCAGCTAAAGCTTTAGAAAGAACAATTAATGAAGAAGAGCATAGAAGAATTATTAATGAATTCATTTCCAAGGTAGGTATCTAATTATGTATGAATATCTTGATAGAAGGTACGCTCTCGCTTTATATGAGGTTGCTGAAAAAGAAGATAAAGTTGAAGAATATCTTGAAGATTTAAAAGCCATTATAAAACTTACTAAGGATAATACAGAGGTCTTAGAAATTATTAAACATCCGCAGATTCCAACACCTAAGAAAATACAAATTTTTAGGAATATATTTGAAGGTCGAATAGATGATAAGCTTTTGAATTTTATAATTGTGCTTTTGAAAAAAGATAGACTATTATTCATTGAAGAAAAGTATAGAGAAATGGTCAAAATATACTTGGAAAAGCATAATACTATTGTTGCTTACGTTAAGACTGTTGTTAGACTCGACAGTAATCAAAGAAAAATGCTTATTGAAAAACTTGAGAAGAAATATAATAAAATGGTTATTTTAAGAGAAGAAATCGATAAAACTTTAATAGCTGGAGTATTATTGAGAGTTGGAGATGATGTTATAGATAATACAATCAAATTGAAGTTTCAGGATATTAGAGAAAAAATAGTTGACCTTTATTAGAGGAGAAAAGAGGTGTTCTCATGAATATTAATCCAGAAGAAATTACCTCAATTATAAAACGTGAAATTGAGGGATACAAAAATAAAATGGGAACAGTAGACTCAGGAACCATTATTCAAATAGGGGATGGAGTAGCAAGAGTTTATGGACTAGAAGATTGTATGGAAGGGGAGCTGTTAATATTCCCTAATGGGGTCTATGGGCTTGCACTAAACCTTGAACATGATAATGTAGCATGTGTTCTACTAGGTTCTGAAAAAGGTATTAGAGAAGGCGATGTTGTAAAAAGTACTGGTAAGATAATAGAGGTTCCTGTTGGAGAAGAATTAATTGGTAGAGTAGTTAATTCGCTAGGAAAAGAAATTGATGGGAAAGGTCCTATAAAGACAAAAAAAACAAGTCCTGTTGAAATGCATGCCCCTGGGGTAATTGAAAGAAAATCTGTGGATGAGCCGCTGCAAACTGGTATTAAGGCTATAGATTCTATGATTCCAATAGGAAAAGGACAGAGGGAATTAATTATAGGAGATAGACAAACAGGGAAAACCGCTATAGCTATAGATACTATTTTAAATCAAAAGGGTAAAGATGTTATTTGTGTATATGTTGCAATTGGGCAAAAACAGTCAACTGTGGCTCAGATGGTAAATATGTTTAGAGAAAAAGGAGCAATGGATTATACAATTGTAGTATGTTCGACAGCTTCGGATTCGGCACCACTGCAATATATAGCTCCTTTTGCTGGTTGTAGCATGGCAGAGTATTTTATGTGGAAAGGTAAAGATGTTCTAATAGTTTATGATGATTTATCAAAGCATGCTGTTTCTTATAGAACTATGTCATTGTTATTAAGGAGACCACCAGGAAGAGAAGCATATCCTGGGGATGTATTTTATTTACACTCTAGATTGCTAGAAAGAGCAGCAAAACTTTCAGATGATTTAGGTGGAGGGTCTATTACTGCGTTACCAATAATAGAAACTCTTGCGGGAGATGTAACTGCATATATTCCAACTAATGTTATTTCTATAACTGACGGTCAGATTTTTCTGGAAACTGAATTGTTCAATGCAGGTCAAAGACCAGCTGTTAATGCAGGTATTTCTGTATCACGTGTTGGAGGTAAAGCGCAAACTAAAGCAATGAAACAGGTAGCTGGTACATTAAGACTTGAATTGGCACAATACAGAGAATTAGCCGCTTTTGCTCAATTAGGATCCGATCTTGATAGAGAAGCAAAAGCAAGATTAGAAAAAGGAAAAAGGTTAGTTGAAATCTTGAAACAAGATGGGTCTAAACCAATTTCAGTTGAAAAACAGATAATGATTTTATATGCAGGTGTAAATGATTATCTAAAAGATATAAAGGTTTTTGATATTGAACAATTTGAGAAAGACTTTTTAGAATTCGTGGATACACATCATAGGGAAATTCTAAGACAAATAAAATTAGAGAAAGTATTGACAGAGGAAATAAAGGGTAAGTTAGATAATGTTATAAGTGAATTTAAGAAAATTTTCTTGGCTACAGAATAATTTTTAGTGGAGGGTTATTATGCCGGAAACAAGCTTAGTTGCATTGAAAAGAAGAATAAAATCTATAAGAAATACTCAGAAAATTACTAAAGCAATGGGGTTAGTGGCTACTTCCAAGCTAAGAAAAGTATCGGAAAAATTGCTTATTAATAATCAATTTTATAGAAGCTTTAGCCATACAATTGATCAGATAATAACATATAGTGGAGAGTTAGACAGTAAGTATTTTAGACGTTCGGATTGTAAGAAAACTTTGTATATTACTTTTAATTCAGATTTAGGACTCTGCGGCTCATTTAATTTAAATATTTTCGACAAATTAATGGAAAGTATAGGAGAAGAAAAAGAAAATAGTTTAATAATGACTATAGGCCAAAAGGGTAGAAATTTATTAAAAAAAATGAAACTTGAAAGTGTTGCTGAGTTTGTAGATATTTCAGATGTTCCTAATGAAGAGGACGCAAATATGATTGCTTCAAAGGTTTTTGAGATGTTTGATAAGGGTGAAGTGGGAGAAGTATTTTGTATTTATACAAAATACTTCACTCCTGCAAAGCAAGAAGTTATTTTCAAAAAATTGCTTCCAATTGAAAAAGAAAAAGAACCAAAGGATAAAATAAAAACAACATTTGAATTTGAACCATCAAAGCAAGAGTTACTTATGGATACTTCTCAATTTTATATAAAGCATTGTATTTATAATTTCTTTTTAAATAGCAGAGCTAGCGAACAGGGAGCTAGAATGGTTGCTATGGAAGCGGCTAATAAAAATGGAAATGATATGATAGATAAATTACAATTAAAATATAATAGAATTAGACAAAGTGTTATTACCGAGGAGATATCTGAAATTGTCGGTGGTGCAGAAGCACAGAAATAGGAGGTGTCATCTTGTCTGAAAACATTGGTAAGGTTGTGCAAGTTATTGGGCCGGTTATCGATATTAGATTTGATTCAGATAATCTTCCTGATATTCTAAATGAAATTAAGATAGATATGGAAGATAGAATTTTGGTTACTGAAGTAGAACAACATATTGGTGATGATGTTGTTAGAACAATAGCAATGGAAGCTACAGAAGGACTTAGACGAGGTATGAAGGCTGTAGATACGGGAAAACCAATATCTGTTCCTGTTGGAGATGAAACTTTGGGAAGGTTATTTAATGTTTTAGGAAAGACAATAGATAAAGATACGGAATTTAAAGCTAATGAGTTTTATCCAATACATAGACCAGCACCATCATTTACAGAACAAGCTGTTGAGCCTGCAATGTTTGAAACAGGCATAAAAGTTATAGATTTAATTGCACCTTATAGAAAAGGTGGAAAAATAGGTCTTTTTGGTGGAGCAGGTGTTGGGAAGACAGTATTAATTCAAGAATTAATTAATAATATCGCAAAAGAACAAGGTGGATTATCCGTTTTTACTGGGGTAGGTGAAAGAACTAGAGAAGGAAATGATCTTTATTATGAGATGAAAGAATCTGGTGTCATTAAGAATACTGCATTAGTATTCGGTCAAATGAATGAACCGCCTGGAGCAAGAATGAGAGTAGCATTAACAGGTCTTACTATGGCTGAATATTTTAGAGATAAAGGGCAGGATGTACTTTTGTTTATAGATAATATTTTTAGATTTACACAAGCGGGTTCTGAAGTATCTGCTTTATTAGGTAGAATTCCTTCTGCTGTTGGATATCAACCAACATTAGCAACGGAAATGGGTGCTTTGCAAGAACGTATAACTTCTACAACTAATGGATCAATAACTTCAGTTCAAGCTGTTTACGTTCCAGCAGATGATTTGACAGATCCTGCTCCAGCAACCACATTTTCACATTTGGATGCTACTACTGTTTTATCTAGAAGTATAGCAGAGTTAGGACTTTATCCTGCTGTAGATCCTTTAGAATCAACTTCAACAATTTTAGATCAGAATATAGTTGGTGAGGAACATTATTCAGTGGCTATTAAAGTAAAGCATATTCTTGAAAGATATAAGGAGTTACAAGATATAATTGCCATTCTTGGTGTAGATGAACTTTCAGAAGAAGATAAATTACTAGTTTCAAGAGCTAGAAAAGTGCAAAGGTTTTTATCTCAACCATTTAAAGTAGGAGAACAATTTACTGGAATGAAAGGAAAATTTGTTTCTGTTAAAGATACTGTACGTGGATTTAAAGAGATTTTAGAAGGTAAACATGATAGTGTTCCTGAATCAGCCTTTCTTTTTGCGGGAACAATAGAAGATGTTTTGGGAAAAGTAAAAGAGGCATAGTATCGATAGCAAAACTACATATTTAAAGGTGATGCAGATGGAAAAAATATTTGAACTTAAAATATTAACCCCTTTTAGGGAATTTTATTTTGGAAAAGCTAGTAAACTGAATACTCAGACACAAGTAGGTAAAATAGGTATATTATACCGTAGATTGCCATTAATTGCTGAATTAAGACCTGCCATAACTGAGTTTATAAAAGAAAATGGTGAAAAAGTAAGGTTCTTTTCGTCAGAAGGAATATTGAAAGTGGTTAATGACAAGGTATATATGTATTGTGATACTTGTCAGTATGCTGAAGAAATCGACATAAGTAGAGCTAAACAATCTAAGTTAGATGCAGAGGAAAGATTAAAAAAAGCTACAGAATATGATAATATTAAGCTTTTGAATTTAATAATACAAAGAGCGGAAAAGAGAATAGAATTAATGGAAAAAAAGCATGAATAACTTTTAGGTTATTTATGCTTTTTTTACTAATCACATATTAACAACTTAATCAATATATTAATAATATACTTAGGTAAAGAAATGAGGGTATATTTTATTTATTTTTTGTCCATAATCAAGATAGATAGGGGATGGATAAAAATGGATAAAAAAAAGGTTGTTTTTGTTTGCCTGTTTATAGTAATTGTTTTAACTAATTATAAAGTATCTTTTGCTGAACGCAAGGTTCATTTGTTTGATAGTATATTAGCTGAAACTAATACAAAGGTAATCGAGTATGGAATTGATGAGAAATTTCAAACTACTAATGGGAATATTTCTATAGATAATTTAATAAATTTATTTGATGATAAATTATTTAATTATAGCACTAAGATAATTGACACAGAAGATGTTTATCGAATGGAGTTCAATTCAAAAAATGGAACAGGATTTATAAGTGTTGTTCCATATGAAAGTAAATACTTGTATCATATCTCTATATTAATCTATGACGATAATATTAAAATAGATGATATTGAGAATGATTTAAAAGGATTTACTAGGAATTATAATATTGAGAATGCTATTTATTATATTTATGCAAAAGCTAAGTTGGATAAAGATATTGATATAGAAGAATACAACAATAAAATTATCGACTTATTAAAAAATTATGGAAGTACTAATGTGAAAACTGTTTCTATAAATAATGGATTTAGTACAATTGCAAATACTCATCAATTCAATGGGAAAAAAAGTAATGGTAAATTTATTGATTTTAATTTTGCAACTTGCAATTATGAATCAGGTAATTATTTAATTATGGGTACTCCAGAGATAATTAAAACTTATTAAAGCAATTTATGAATGGAGGAAAAATATGGATAAGTTCATTTTGAAAGGTGGCCGTAAACTGAGTGGAGAAGTAGAAATTAGTTCCGCTAAAAATGCTGTGCTTCCAATTATAGCAGCTTGTATTTTGTGTGGTACAAAATGTATGATAGAAAATGCTCCAATGCTAAAAGATGTGTTTGTAATTAATGAAGTTCTTAGAACTATAAATACTGGAATTCAAATTGATAATAATAATATGATAATTGATACTTCAAATATAAAAAATACTGAACCAGATGGAGATTTAGTTAGACAAATGAGAGCCTCGTTTTTAATAATGGGACCTATGATAGCTCGATATGGCAGGGTTAAAATTTCTTTACCAGGTGGTTGTAATATTGGAACAAGACCAATTGATTTACACTTAAAAGGATTTAATGCTTTAGGTGCTGAAATACGTGTAGGGCATGGATACGTGGAAGCTTATGCTAATAAATTAATTGGGAATAAAATATATTTAGATTTTCCGTCAGTAGGTGCCACAGAAAATATAATGATGGCAGCGGTTTTAGCAGACGGAGAGACAATTCTAGAAAATGCAGCAGGAGAACCTGAAATTCAAGATTTAGCTAGATTTTTAAATAAAATGGGTGCACATATTATTGGTGCAGGAACTGATACAATAAGAATAATAGGTGTTAAGGATTTAAAAGGGATTCAACATAAACCTATCCCAGATAGGATTGAAGCTGGCACTTTTATGACAGCAGCAGCAATTACGAGAAGTAAAATAAAAATTAAAGGTATTATTGATTCTCATTTGAAACCTATTACTGCAAAATTATCAGAAATAGGATGTTATATAAAAAAAGATAAAGATATTTTAATTATAGATGGTAGAGGAGTATCTAAAGCAGTTGATATTAAAACTCTTCCTTACCCAGGTTTTCCAACTGATATGCAAGCTCAAATGATGGCGCTTATGAGCACGGTAAAAGGGACTAGTCTTATAACTGAGACAATATTTGAAAATAGGTTTATGCATGTTTCGGAATTGAAAAGAATGGGAGCTAATATTAAAATAGATGGAAGATGTGCTGTTATTGAAGGGGTGAATAATTTGACTGGGTGCAGAGTTAATGCTACAGATTTAAGAGCAGGTGCTTCATTGATATTAGCGGGATTGTCAGCAGAGGGTATAACAGAAATTCGAGATATTTACCATATTGATAGAGGTTATTGTAATATTGAGAAGAAACTTAAAGACCTAGGAGCTGATATAGAAAGAGTATAATATTCAGTGTGCAGTTAACAGTTTAAGAAATTTTTGCAATGAAAAATAATGAAATTTAAAAAAGACGTGAATTTTCACGTCTTTTTTTGCATATATTATCTTTTTCAATAGTAAGTTTAATAATGAGATTAATTGAATAAAGTTTAGTTTAACTTAAGTACTTTTGCACAGAATGGTTAAACCACAAAAAGTAAGTTCAACTAAATTTCTTTTTGTGGTTTAACCATAGAATGGGAGTGATACATATGAAAAGAGTAGCATTAGGGACAATTTTATTTATTGTTTTAATATTTATAGTGTCAAGAGTTTTAGTTGGTTGCAACAATGATAGCACCTCAATAGATTTTAAGGAAGATCAAAATTTAATGAAAGAAATTATCTATCAAATCAATAAGAATTCTAATAATATTCAAGTATCTTTATTAAAAACGAAGCAGAATACAATTGATAGCATTGGTTTAGAAGATTATGTAGTAGGTGTTGTAGCGGCTGAAATGCCTGCAAGTTTCGAAGTAGAAGCACTTAAGGCACAAGCTGTTGCTGCAAGAACCTATGCTGTTGCTCATTTAGAAGAGTTTGGTGGAAAAAGTAGTTCAGGTGCAAAAGGTGCAAATTTAACGGATACTACTGATTGTCAAGTTTATGTATCAAAAGAAGAACGGTTTAAAAGCTGGCCTTCAAATAAGTGCGATGAGTATTGGGAGAAAATTGTTGAAGCTGTGAATAGTACATCGGGGCAAGTACTTACTTATGATGGAAAGTTAGTTTTAAGACCATATTATTTTTCTACAAGCAGTGGAAATACAGAAAATGCTATTGATGTATTTAATGTAAATGTATCATATTTGAGGAGCGTTAAAAGTATTGGAGAAGAAAATTCACCTAAATACAAAACAGAAAATACTATAAACACTATTGAATTTATAAATGTAATTAATTCTAATTTCTCAGATGCCAATATTAGTTTTAGTAATTTTGACAAAGACATTGTTATTGAAGAAAGAAGTGAAGCAGGTACTGTTAAAAAAATAAAATTAGGAAATATAACTACTACAGGGGCAAAAGTCAGGAAAGCTTTTTCTTTAGCTTCATCCAATTTTCAGTTAAAAATTGAAGATAACAATGTTAACATTACTTGCTTTGGATATGGACATGGAGTAGGAATGAGTCAATTTGGGGCCAATGCTAGAGCTAAAGAAGGGAAAAAATATATAGATATTCTAAAGTATTATTATACGGATACAGAGGTTGGGGTAATTCAGAATTAATTGTATATTAAAGAAACTGATTTGTGAATAAAGATAATTATGTAGAATATAAATACTTAAAAAACATATAGAACAAAAAAATGTCGAGAAATCGACATTTTTTTATTGGATTCAATACATATTGTCGGAATTAATAGAAAAATTAGGAAAACTTTTTTGAAAATTTATGTATTTTTTAAGGTATACAGGACAAACTACAAAACAGGAGGTGTATTTATGGAAAATAATAATAACAAAAAGAAAGGAAATATTTTCAAAAAAGAAGGGTTTTACATAATCCTGTTTGTATGCTTGTGCTTAGTTGCAACAATAGTAGCAGTAACAACAAATAAAAAACTCACTGCTGATAAAAAAGGAGCAGAATCAGAAATTGCTGAAATAATGGATGAAAAAAGAGATTTAATTGGAATGGATTCAAGTGATGATGAATTTTATGATAATGCTTTACAAGTTCAAGATGGAGAAAACAAAGGTATAGCTGAAAAAGAGGACGAAGACGAAAAAAAAGAAGAATCTATTAATACTGAAGATGCTGAAAATACTGCTTCTGCAGAAACTGCATCTGTATCTAATACGTCTAATAAAAAATTTGTAAACCCTGTTCCAGGAGAAATTGTAAGACAATATTCAACTGCACCAGTATTTTGGAATACTACTGAATCAAACAGACCAAATTTTGGTATGGATATTAAAGCTGAATTAGGTAAAGAAGTTGTTGCTTGTTTAGATGGTACTGTTCAAAAGGTATCTTTAGATACTATTGATGGAGTTACTGTTGTTATTTATCATCCACAATCTGGACTTAGAACTGTTTATGCTAATTTAGATAAAAAGGTAAGTGTAAAAGACGGAGATAAAGTTCAGCAAGGAGATAAAATAGGATCTATTGGTGCTACTACAGTTAGGGCAGCATATGAATCTTATGGAAATAAATTTCTTCACTTTGAAGTTTTAAAAGGTGAAAAAGAACTAGCTCAATATTCTAGTGTTGATCCATTAAAATATGTAAAATACTAAAAAACACTAGCCAATTCCCAAACTCTTGGGAATTGGCTAGATACTAGGAATTGAAATATAAAAAAATGCATACTTATTAATATAGATAGTTAAGGAGGAAGTACTTTGAAGGATTATATTGAGGAGAGGGTTTTAGAAGTAGCAAAGTATATAATAGAATCAAAAGCTACAATTAGGAAAACTGCAAAAGTTTTTGGTGTAAGTAAAAGCACTATACACAAAGATATGACTGAGCGCTTACCCAAAATTAACCCTCAAATAGCTGAAAAAGCTAAAAATGTTTTGGATTTAAATAAGGCAGAAAGACACATAAGAGGTGGAAAAGCGACAAAAATGAAATACAAAACAATTTAAGAGTAAATTTATTGTAAAAAAACTAGATTTTTTCGTTAGGTTATAGAAATTCATCTCGCAAATGTATATAATAATATATAGTGAGTATTTAATCAAACTAAAGAGCAGGAGTGAAATAGGGATGTTTTGGAGTGTTAATACAGATGTGGGTATTGATTTGGGAACAGCTACAGTATTGGTTTATATTAAAGGAAAAGGTGTCGTCCTAAAAGAACCTTCTGTTGTAGCAATTAACAAAGACACCAATGAGGTTTTAGCAGTTGGAGAAGAAGCTCGAAAAATGATCGGAAGAACACCTGGCAATATTGTAGCTATTCGTCCATTGAGAGATGGAGTAATCTCGGATTATGATATTACTGAGAAAATGCTCAAGTATTTTTTCCAAAAAGCTTTTAAACAGAAGAGAGTTAAAGCATCTAGAGTTGTAATTTGTGTGCCATGTGAAGCTACTGGTGTAGAACAAAGAGCTATAAAGGATGCAGCAGTTAATGCCGGAGCCAAAAGAGTAACCCTTATTGAAGAACCTAGGGCTGCTGCAATAGGTGCTGGATTAGATATTACAAAAGCTAGCGGAAAAATGGTAATTGATATTGGAGGGGGAACTACAGATATTGCTGTACTTTCTTTAGGTGGTATGGTTGTTAGGAGTTCTATAAAAGTAGCAGGTGATAAGTTTGACGATGCTATTATAAGATTTATAAGGAAAAAGCATAAATTAATGATAGGAGAAAGGACTGCTGAAGCTTTAAAAATTAATATAGGTGCAGCATACAAGCGAGAAGATGATCTTACAATGGATGTAAGGGGAAGAGATTTAATAACGGGATTACCGAAAAATATAACTGTTACTTCAGAAGAAATTAGAGAAGGGTTAAGTGAAGCAGTGCATGCAATAGCAGAATGTACACACTCTGTATTAGAAAAAACTCCGCCTGAGTTAGCTGCAGATATTGCAGATAATGGAATTTATATGACTGGTGGAGGAGCTCTATTAAATGGGCTAGACAAGCTTATTGAAAGTGTTACTAAAGTTCCTGTTTATGTTGCGGATGATGCCATATCTTGTGTGGCGCTAGGTACAGGAGAAGCTTTGAATTATATAGATAAATTAGACGATGATCTTAGTTTTATGGAATAACAAAAGATGCCTCAATCAAGAGGCATCTTTTGTTATTTTCTTATTTGTACTGCAAATTGTTTGCAGGTAAATGTGTAAACTATATTAATGTTAATAAAGTATTTTATTCTTTTCACTTTATGGTATAAAGATAGTAAGAATGTATAATTGCATTAGTAATTACTTTTGACATCTCTATAATCAAATTTAATCTTATGTTTCTATTAGTAAACAGCTCATTATTATCACTAGAATCTATAATGCCGATTATTGAACTGTTACCTACATTAGGAAGTGATTTTCCAACGCCTTTTCCGGGATGTATTGGATAATCTCTTGCTTGGATTTCCCCAATACTTTTTTCGTCACCTAAGCAAGCGTCTATTCCGATTATTTTAGAATTTGGATTGTTCTTTTTTATCAGCTTAAGATTTGAGTCAAGGTTCAATGCGTGGATTGGAGATGAAATTGTTCCGTAAACTTTTAATGGAAAGTTTTTATTAACTAACATAGACCCTACTACTGGACCTAAACAATCACCTATACATCTATCTGTACCTATACAGATTATAATTGAGTTAGAATCAATATAATCTTTTAGAAAATACGCAATTTTATAATAAGAAAGAGTTTCGTTATAGTGGACTTTTAATTTGTTCAAAAGAGACACCTCCCTTTTAATGTATATGAATAATTGTTAATGAATATTAAAGATTGGTATAAAATTTTTTGATATTGGTAAAATTATTAAATAGAGGTGATTTGTTGAATAAAGAAAGAGTATATACTATAAGTTTTATATTAAGTTCAATTTTAGCTATATCTGCAATGATGTATAGCCTAAGCAATAATAAGAATATAGTTCATGGCGATATTAAAAAATCAGTATCAGTGAGAGAAGAAATTCCTACAGAAAAACAGTCCTTGTTCAAGGAAAAAGAAATTGAAAGTTCGAATGATAAAGAAAATAATGGTGAAAATAATGAGATGATTGAAAATATTGATGAAGTTACAAAAACAAATGAAAATGAGCAAAATTTATCTAATAATAATGATATAGTTATTAATAATGTAAAAGAGAAAACAGTTGAGGATATACCTGTTTTCAAAATAGCTTCATCAGAAATATTATCAAACCTGTCTTTGATAGATAAAGAAAATCTATTGGTTATTGGAAGTAAATTAGCACCTTTAGATTATGCAAGAGTAAAGGAATATTTGTATATGAAAGATAGAGAAGAAGGCGTAAAAAAAACAATTTTATTATTAAAAGAACGTTTATCTAGTAAAGATTATAAAAAGGTAAAAAATATAATGGATGATTATATAAATATGGAATTAATGGAGAAAGAAGATGAAAAATAGACTATTTTTCATCTTCTTTCTCCATATGCCAAACATTTATTTGATCTGTGTTTTTAAGTGCATTTAGTAAATTATCGTCAAGTTTTGGGATAGAATTTCTTAGATTCTTAATTAAATTTTTCATATCTTCTCTTTTTGTCAGTCCATCTGCTGGGCAAGGATTATGGATAATTGAGAATGAGAATCTTTCAGATAAACTTTTTATTTCATCTTCGTTAATATAAACCATTGGACGAATTACTGTTAAATCGCATCTACTCAGATAAGTTTTAGGTAGAAAGCTATTTATTCTTCCTTCATAAAATAGAGAGAGTAATAGAGTTTCAATAGCATCGTTTTTATGATGACCTAAAGCAAGTTTGTTGCATCCGAGTTTTTTTGCATTGTCATTTAATGCACCACGTCTTAGATTTGCACATAATGAACATGGATTTTTTTCTTTTTTGATATTAAATACAATATTTTGAATGTTAGTTTGGAATAAATAATAAGGAACTTGTATATCTTTACATAAATCTATCATCGGTGCAAAATTCATTCCAGAGCCAGGGTCTAGTGTGATAGCAATTAGTTCAAATTTTTGTGGAGAAAATCTTTGGTAGGCCTTCAATAGCCTTAATAGTGATATGCTATCTTTACCACCAGATAAACCTACTGCAATCTTATCTCCATCTTCAATTAATTTATAATCACTTATTGCTCTTCTTAATTTGCTTAGTAATTTTTGCATATGAATCCTCCGTTTATTTATAGTTACAAGTGATAAGTGACAAGTTGTGGATACCTGTCCCAATCGAAAGCTTTTAATTAAATAAAAGATAAATGATTTCTTTTGCATAGCAAAAGTTCATTAACTCTTAACTAACTTGGTTCGTATTTTATTTCAATTGAGAACTAGAAAAGTATTATTAACATCTTTTAAAAACATCTCCTCGTTATAAGGGGATATGAACTATTATAGTATAGAAATTGTTTTTCATAAAGAATAATTTATTTGTTAAATTTTACGAGTGAGCAATTTATTTCTTTATATAGTGATAATATAAAAATTGTTATAAAAAAGGGAAATGATTATATAAGAAATAGCTAGTATATAGAAGGATTATAAAGAAAGGTTGATTTAATAGTCGATAATGGGCGTATACTGAGGTTGAAATATATCTAATAACTAGTTATACTATATTTCGTCGGCGAATTAAATACCGACACAACTTAATAAGCTGGCATGGCTCAACTGGTAGAGCAACTGACTTGTAATCAGTAGGTTCCGGGTTCAAGTCCTGGTGCCAGCACCAATTGTGGAGGAGTTCCCGAGTGGCCAAAGGGGGCAGACTGTAAATCTGTTGCGTTAGCTTCGATGGTTCGAATCCATCTTCCTCCACCATTTAATGAATGGGCGCATAGCTCAGCTGGGAGAGCACCTGCCTTACAAGCAGGGGGTCACAGGTTCGAGCCCTGTTGTGCCCACCATTCAAAAATACAATTGGGTTAAGTTTAAAAATAAATATTATTTGGAGGAGTTCCCGAGTGGCCAAAGGGGGCAGACTGTAAATCTGTTGCGTTAGCTTCGATGGTTCGAATCCATCTTCCTCCACCAAAAACATCAATTTAAATATTGATGTTTTTTACTTTTATTAAAAAATTATATTGACACTTATTTTTTACTGTGTTACTATAATTACGATTTGATAATAAAATAAAAAACTCTTAATACTTATCAAGAGAGGTGGAGGGAATGGCCCGGTGAAGCCCAGCAACCAGTACTAATTTGTACCAAGGTGCTAAATCCTGCAGGAAACTGCGAGATAAGTGACGATTCAGTTCACAACCTCTTCGATAATTATTGAAGAGGTTTAATTTTTGAGGGGAGCGATGGCTATGAGAAAATTATTTACATCTGAATCTGTTACAGAAGGACATCCAGATAAAATTTGTGACCAAATATCAGATGCTATATTAGATGCGATTATGGAGAAAGATCCGAATGGAAGAGTAGCGTGTGAAACGGCTGTTACAACTGGAATGGTAATGGTAATGGGTGAGATATCTACTAATTGCTATGTTGATATACCAAAAGTAGTGAGAAATACTATAAGAGAAATCGGATATACGAGAGCTAAATATGGATTTGATTGTGATACTTGTGCAGTAATGACTTCTATTGATGAACAATCAGCTGATATAGCAATGGGAGTTGATAATGCCTTAGAATTTAAAGAAGGTGAAAAAGCTAATGTGGAATCGGTAGGAGCTGGAGATCAAGGTATGATGTTTGGTTATGCTAGTAATGAAACTGAAGAATATATGCCTTTACCTATAAGTTTAGCACAAAAATTATCAAGAAGATTAACAGAAGTTAGAAAGAATGGGACTTTATCATATTTAAGACCAGATGGTAAGACGCAAGTGACGGTAGAATATGAAGATGATAAACCGGTTAGAATTGATACTGTTGTAATTTCAACACAACATGACTCAGAGGTTTCTCAAGAAAAAATCAGAGAAGATTTAATAGAGAATGTTGTAAAACAAATTATACCAACTGAATGGTTGGATTCAAAAACAAAATTTTTCATTAACCCAACAGGAAGATTTGTAATTGGAGGGCCTCAGGGTGATTCAGGGTTGACAGGTAGAAAAATTATTGTAGATACTTATGGTGGAATGGGTAGACACGGTGGTGGCGCATTCTCTGGTAAGGATTGTACTAAAGTTGATAGATCAGCAGCTTATGCAGCTAGATGGGTTGCTAAAAACTTAGTTGCTGCTGGAATTGCTGATAAATTAGAAATTGAACTAGCTTATGCAATAGGCGTAGCTCAGCCGGTTTCAGTAACAGTAGATACTTTTGGTACTTCAAAATTAAATGAAGAAGAAATTGTTAAGATTATAAATAAAGTATTTGATTTAAGACCAGGGGCTATTATTGAGGAATTGGAATTAAGAAGACCTATATACAAACAAACAGCTGCATATGGTCATTTTGGTAGAAATGATTTAGAGCTTCCATGGGAAGAACTTAACAAAGTAGAAGAAATAAAAAAATATCTATAAAATTTTAAGAAGAGGTATTTCACATTATTGTGATATACCTCTTTAATGTTTAAGCAGATTATTAAATGTCAAAACTAATATATGTAAAGTGGTTAAAGCATGATATCATAAAAGTTGAGAAAATAAATATTTGCATTATAATTATATTATATATACGTTTAGTTAAACAATTTTAAGTAAAATACTTATGAAGTGTAACCATAAAATAATTAGGAGAGAGTTTATGTCAGAAATTTTAGGTACAGTGACAGATATTATTTTTCATAATGATAAAAATGGATATGTGGTAGCCAAGATTAAAGAAGATGATAATACTTATACAATAACAGGGATTGTTCCATACATTAGAGAGAAAATCAACTTAAAACTTCAAGGTGAGTGGGTTATTCATCCTCAGTTTGGGCAGCAATTTAAAATTGACTCATGTGAGGAAATTGTTCCCAGTTCTTTGGAAGGTATAAAAAAATATTTATCTTCAGGAGTAATATCTGGAATTGGGCCAGTGACAGCAAAAAAAATAGTTGATTTTTTTGGAGAAAATACTCTGAAAATTTTAGATACAAGTATAGAAAGACTGACTGAAATTGAAGGTATCGGTGAGAAGAAAGCAAAAAAGATTGCAGAATCATATTCAAATAGTATAGAGATTAGAAACATAATGATTTTTTTTCAAACATATGGCTTAACGGCAAAAAATTGTGTAGAAATTCATAAAAAATTCGGTAAAGACTCAATAGGCGTAGTGAAAGATAATCCATATTTACTTGTTGAAGAGGTAAGAGGAATTGGATTTAAAATAGCTGATAAAATTGCAAGAAATATGGGAATAGAAATTGATTCTCCATTTAGGATTCAAAGCGGAATCGTATTTGTTATCAACCAATTTTGTTCCATGGGGAACACCTATATGCCTATGGATAATTTGATAAATGAATGTAATAAAATACTATTAGTTGATAAAAATAAAATATTAACAAATATAAGCGAGTGTGCTTTAAAACATAAAATAAGAATTGACGAAATCAATGGAGTAAAGTGTGTTTTCGCTTTATCTTATTATTACTATGAATTAGGTGTAACAGTAAATATACTAACTTTAGCAACTGATGAATATAAAAAGATTAAGATTAATATAGAAGAAGAAATTAAAGATTTTGAAGAACATAATAAAATTAAATTTGCAGATATCCAGAAGGAAGCGATTAAAGGTGCATTTGAAAATGGAATCGAAATAATTACAGGAGGTCCAGGTACAGGTAAGACGACTATAATAAAATGCATAATTGAAATATTCGAAAATGCCAGTATGGCTGTACTTATGGCTGCGCCTACAGGAAGAGCTGCTAAAAGGATGTCGGAAGCAACTGGACGTGAAGCAAAGACTATACATAGATTATTGGAGTTTGGTTTTAATGATGAAGACGATTATGCTTTTCAGAAAGGTGAAGAATCTCCCTTAGAATGCGATGTTTTAATTGTTGACGAGGCTTCTATGATAGATGTTATGTTAATGAATAGTTTGTTAAAGGCTATCCCAAAGGGGACTAGACTTATAATTGTTGGAGATGCAGATCAACTACCATCAGTTGGGCCTGGAAATGTTTTGGGGGATTTGATAGGAAGCAAATGTGTGAAGGTAGTAAAACTAAAAGATATTTTTAGGCAGTCTGGAGAAAGTATGATTGTTGTAAATGCGCATAAAATAAATAGTGGAGAGATGCCTGTACTTAATAAGAAAGATACAGATTTTTATTTTTTAAATGAAGATAACCCTCATTTGATAATGAATTTATTGATAGATTTAATATATAAAAGGTTACCTAAGTTTAATAAAGCATGGGATAGTATAAGAGATATGCAAGTTTTGTCTCCTATGAAAAAGGGGATATTAGGGATTTCTAATTTAAACCCAAAACTTCAAGAGATATTAAACCCTAAAAGTGAAGCTAAGGCAGAAAAGGAATTGAAAAATGGTGTTTTTAGAGTTAGAGATAAAGTAATGCAAGTGAAGAATAACTATACACTAAAATGGAAAACACTAGATGGAGAAGAAGGTACAGGAGTTTATAACGGAGATATTGGGTATATTGAGAATATTTACAAAAATAAAATAAGTGTACTATTTGATGATAATCGGAGAGTTGAATACGATGATCTATATTATGATGAACTAGAACTGGCTTATGCAATGACAATTCATAAAAGTCAAGGCAGTGAGTTTCCAGTAGTAATTGTACCGATGTTTATGGGACCACCATTATTAATGAATAAAAATTTATTATATACTGGGATAACAAGAGCAAAAAAATTAGTTGTTTTAGTAGGAAATAAGAAAGCATTACATTTTATGATAAGCAATACAAAAAGTTATGATAGATACTCTGGTTTGAAATGGAGAATTTTAAATATATTAGACGATGATATTATAAAATAATGATGGAGTGGGTGAATTTGAGTGAATTCTTTTTTGATTGATAATGAGAAGAAAAAAATTAGCAAAGAATTGATTAAATGGTGCTATGGAAAAGAAAAATTTCTAAATATAGTAACTACTCCATACAATTCTTCCAATATTCTATATGAAATTATTCTTAGTAATTTAGAAACTAGAAAAAAAGTACTATATGTTACTGATGAAAATGAAAATGATATTGAGATAATAGATTTAATTAAAAAGTATAGTAAGTTTAGAAATTATATGTATATTAGAGAAAATTATGAAGAGAATTCTTCTAGTTTGGTTATAACTAAAAGTACAAAATTTAAGTCAATTAATGGTAAATTTGACCTTATAATATACAACGGAATTAGCAGCGTGATTAAAGTTTCATACAATGAATTGATAAAAAATATGATAAGATTGATAAATATTAGAGGAAAGATAATTTCTTATAATTTTGAATGTATTTTTAATGGAAATAAGGAGATAATTTTACCTATAAGAGATAATGGGTGTCCTTTAGTAGAACCTACTCTTTTTAAAACCAAAATAGACTTGAATAAGGATATTCCTTATGTTGCTTACGAGTATATAAAATGGTCATTAGAAAGTAGTAGGAAAGTTGTTATATATGTTCCAGATATAGAAAAAGTCAAGAAAGTATATAATTATTTATTTAAATACTGTAAGAATTTAGCAAAAGATGTTTATTGTTTTTTTGATAATGGTTTAGATGATAAGGAAATAAAAAAATTTCTAAATAGAAAAAAAACTATAATAATTACTAACGATTATAAAAACAAAGACTTGGATATAAGTAATATTAATGTCATGGTATTCTTTGCTGATAATATTTTATTTAATTATAAAAAACTTGTTTATATATGTGGAAAAGTAGGAAGAAAAGAGAAAAGACATTCTGGAGAAGTGATTTTTATTGCAAAAGATGAAAATATAGAAATTGAAAAATCAAAAAATATAATAAGGAATTTTAATAAAGAAGCATGGGAAATGAAATTATTAAAAATGCAAAATATATATTAGATTGTATTCTTGATATAATATTTGCAGAAGAAAATAAATGCCCTTGTTGTGGGGAGTATCTGTACGAAAATATAGTATTATGTTGCAAATGTAGTGGTAAAATTGAATTATGCAGAGAACCTATGGACGTAAATAAAGAAGATATAAACTTTATTTGCCATAGTTATTCGTATTATTCTGGTGTGGTTAAAAATCTAATAATTAAATTAAAATATGAAAGTGATTTTAAAGCAGGTGCTGTTTTAGTGGAATTTTTATATGATTATGTAAAGAATAATGATTTAAATTTTGATTACATTACCTTTGTACCATCTTCTAGAACTTCATTAAAAAAAAGAGGGTATAATCAAAGTAAATATTTAGCTAAGAAATTAGGAGAAAAAATAAATATTGGTGTTATTGATGTGTTATATAAAGTAGTTGAAACAAAAGATCAAATAGGGTTAGATAAAGAAAGTAGATGGGATAACCTTAGAGGTTCTTTTAAAATAAGAAAACATAGTTATATTGAGGATTCATCAATATTATTGGTAGATGATGTTATTACTACGGGATCTACGAGTTATTTTTGCAGGGAAGAATTGTTAAAAGGTGGAGCAAAAGAAATTGTGATTTTGTCGGTGGCGAGGGGACGAATTTAACCCACCAATACTATTATAGCATATTTTTCAAAATGATTCTTCTCATAAAAGTGGGTAAAAAAGGGTGTTTTAATAAGGATTATTAAATAAGAACAGAATAAATTGCTTAATTATTTAATATATTCAAAAAATGAATTTGTTTTTAGGATAAATTAGTAATAAAATATATATATAACAAAAATCATCTAGATAAAAATTAATATCAATTTTACATAATAAGAGAGGGGCTGACTTTATGAAGATTACAGTTAGTGGCAAAAACATTCAAATTACTGAAGGACTAAGAAATGCGGTAGAAAATAAATTGTGGAAATTGGAGAAGTATTTTAAGCCAGAAGTAGAAGTGAGTGCTACTTTGAGTGTTCAAAAGAGTAGACATATTATAGAAGTCACAATACCTTTCAATGGAGTTATATTAAGAGGTGAAGAAGTAAATGAGGATATGTATGTAGCACTTGATGTTGTTACAGAAAAACTTATCAGACAAATAAGAAAACAAAAAACAAAACTTGAAAGAAGAAAATATACAGGAGATTCTTTGAGATATCAAGTCTTTAGTGGAATTAGTAAAGAGGAAGAGCAAGAAGGTAAAATAGTAAAAACTAAGAAGTTTGCTATGAAACCAATGTCAGATGAGGAAGCAATTCTTCAATTAGAAATGCTAGGTCATAACTTCTTTGTTTACAAAAATGCTGATACAGATGATGTTAATGTTTTATATAAAAGAAAAGATGGAAATTATGGTTTAATAGAACCTGAATTTTGAATAAAGGAGGATAATCCTCCTTTATTTATTTGTTTTAAAAAAATTAATAATTTTTTAATGGTATATAGATGTGTGTGGCTTTATAATTTATTGAAGGAGTTATACCCAAATGGTATAATAATTAAGTATAGTCAAAAACTATGTTTTAATTCAATATATATAAATTAGATTATTTAACAGTATGTTAAAACATAAAAAAACACATAGCGAGGTCGGTAAAATGGGATTATTTGAAAAACTGTTTGGTACATATAGTGATAGAGAATTAAAAAAATTAGTAGGCACATTAGATAAAATAGATTCATATGAAAGTGAAATGAAAGCTTTATCTGATACTCAATTAAGATTAAAAACTGATGAGTTTAAACAAAGACTATCTAAGGGAGAAACTTTAGATGATATATTAACTGAAGCATTTGCTGTAGTTAGAGAAACATCAGTTAGAGTTCTTGGATTAAGACATTTCAGGGAGCAAATGATGGGTGCCATTGTGCTTCATCAAGGCAGAATATCTGAAATGAAAACTGGTGAAGGTAAGACATTAGTTGCAACACTTCCTGCTTACTTGAATGGATTAACAGGTAATGGAGTACACATTATTACAGTAAATGATTATCTTGCAAGTAGAGATGCCGAAGAAATGGGAAGAATATACGAATTCCTAGGATTAAAAACAGGTGTAATTATTCACGGTTTAAGTAATGAAGAAAGAAGAGAAGCATATAATTGTGATATTACATATGGAACAAATAATGAGTTTGGATTTGACTATTTAAGAGATAACATGGTTATCTATAAAAAAGAAAAAGTTCAGGGAAAACTTAATTTTTGTATTGTAGATGAAGTTGACTCAATTTTAATCGATGAAGCTAGAACACCGCTTATTATATCAGGTGCAGGGGATAAATCAACTGATTTTTATAAGGTAGCAGACTTTTTTGCAAAATCTCTAACTAATGAAGACTATACAGTAGATGAAAAAAGTAATTCTGTAATTTTAACTGATGAAGGTGTAAAGAAAGCTGAAAGTTATTTTCATTTAGATAACTATGCAGATGCTGAAAACATGCAAATACAACATCATGTAGTCCAATCTTTAAAAGGTAATTATATCATGAAGAGAGATATTGATTACATGGTAAAAGATGATGAAGTTATTATAGTTGATGAATTTACTGGAAGGCTTATGGAAGGTAGAAGATATAGTGATGGGCTGCATCAGGCAATTGAAGCAAAAGAAAATGTTAAAATTCAAAAGGAATCAAAAACACTTGCAACAATAACATTCCAAAATTACTTCAGAATGTATGATAAACTATCTGGTATGACAGGAACTGCACAAACAGAAGAAAACGAATTTAGAGAAATATATGGTTTGGATGTAATGGTTATTCCAACTCATGAACCTATAGCAAGAGAAGATTCACCAGATTTGGTTTATAAAACTAAGAATGGAAAGTTAAATGCAATAGTTAATGATATAGCAGAGACGTATGAAAAAGGTCAGCCAGTACTGGTAGGTACTGTTAGTATAGAAACATCAGAATTACTATCTTCATTATTAAAAAGAAAAGGAGTTCCGCATAAAGTTTTAAATGCTAAGTACCATGAAATGGAGGCTGAAATAATTTCACATGCAGGAGTAAAAGGTGGAGTTACAATAGCTACTAATATGGCTGGTCGTGGTACTGATATTAAACTTGAAGAGGGAGTAAAAGAATTAGGAGGATTAAAAGTTATTGGTACTGAAAGACATGAGTCTAGACGTATTGATAATCAGCTTAGAGGTCGTTCAGGACGTCAAGGAGACCCAGGTTTCTCAAGATTCTATGTTTCTCTTGAAGATGATTTGATGAGAATATTTGCATCTGAAAGATTCCAAACTATAGTTGATAAGCTTGGGCTAGAAGATGATGATGTTATTGAAAGTAAAATGGTTTCAAATGCTATAGAAAGCGCTCAAAAGAAAGTTGAAGGCAATAACTTTGATATAAGAAAAAATGTACTTCAATACGATGATGTTATGAATCAACAAAGAGAGGTTATATATAAACAAAGAGCTGAAGTACTTGAAGGGGAAGATTTAAAAGGTCAAGTTGAGAAAATGATTCATGAAGTTATTTCTCAGACAGTTGATACTCATTTATCTGGAGTTGCAGAAGAATTACATACTGAATTAAATAAGTTAATAGCGTATTTAGAAGAAATATGTATTCCTAAAAACATAATCAAAACAGAGGAAATAAAAGGGTTACCTAATGATGAAATAAAGCAAAAGTTAATTAATATAGCTATAAATTTGTATAACGAAAAAGAAGAACAATTTACTTCTGAACAAATGAGAGAAGTTGAAAGAGTTATTCTTTTAAGAGTTGTTGATACAAAATGGATGGCACATATTGATGATATGGATCACTTAAGAAGAGGTATTGGACTGAGAGCATATAGACAGCAAGATCCAGTTCAAGCTTACCAATTTGAAGGTAGTCAAATGTTTGATGCGATGATTTATGGAATAAAAGTAGATACTGTTAAATATTTATTCCATGTTCATATAGAAAAACGTCCTGAAAGAGAAAGAGTAGTTAAGGAAACATATACAAACAGAAGCGATGATTCTGTGAAAAAAGGACCTGTTACAAGAAAAGATAAAAAAGTAGGAAGAAATGAACCATGTCCATGTGGAAGTGGTAGAAAGTATAAAAATTGTTGTGGAAGAAATCAATAATTTATAGTTTTGAAAGGTGTGAAATAAATGGATGGGCTAGATGAATTTTTAAGTATTATTCAACAGCTAAAAGGAGAACTAGATGAAGTGAGGGTTTCACTTTGACATAACTGGTATAGAAATTAGAATAGATGAACTTGAGAAAAATATGCAGGAACCAGACTTTTGGTCTGACATTGAGAATGCGCAAATGATTTCTCAAGAAACAAAAAATTTAAAAAACAAACTTCAAAGATATACTTTAGTAAAAGATAAGATTGAAGATACAGAAATTTTGATAGAATTAAGTAATGAAGAAGAAGATTTAACATCTTTAAATGAAATAAAAAATGATATAAAAACTTTGAAAAATAGCATTGAGAATTTTAAAATTGAGATTCTTTTATCAGGTGAATATGATAAAAATAATGCTATTATGACTCTTCATGCTGGAGCTGGTGGATCAGATGCTCAAGACTGGAATGAAATGCTTTTAAGAATGTATTCAAGATGGGCTGAAAGCAAGGGATATAGTTTAGAAACGTTGGAATATATTCCTGATACAGAAGCTGGAGTTAAGAGTGCCACAATTAAGGTTACTGGTGAACATGCTTATGGATATTTAAAAGCAGAAAAAGGGATTCATCGATTAGTTAGAATATCACCCTTCAACGCTAATGGAAAGAGACAGACATCTTTTGCGGCCGTTGAAGTTCTTCCTGAACTAACAAAGGATCAAGATATTGAAATTAAATCGGAAGATTTAAAAGTTGATACCTATAGAGCTAGTGGCGCTGGTGGCCAACATATAAATAAAACGGAGTCAGCGGTAAGAATAACTCATATTCCAACAGGTATAGTTGTTCAGTGTCAGAATCAGCGAAGTCAGCATTCTAATAGAGAAACAGCTCTCAATATGTTGAAGGCAAAGTTAGTAGAGATAAAAGAAAGAGAACATAAAGAACGAATTGAGGATTTATCTGGTAATCTAATGGAAAATGCTTGGGGAAGCCAGATAAGATCTTATGTATTCCATCCATATAGTATGGTGAAAGATCATAGAACTGGAGCAGAATCGGGAAATGTTCATGCCGTAATGGATGGAGATTTAGATTTGTTTATTACTGAGTATTTAAGACAAAAATAAAATGGATGAACTAATTCAACTAAACAATAACACAAGTTCAAAACTCATGGATGCCTGAGATTTGGAACTTGTGTTATTTAAGTTTCACTGGATTATATACAAAATTGCGTATTTGGTTTTATTTATTTTGAAATAAATTTTTAAAGAAAATTATAATTATTATAAAGATGCTGATTGACATTATTTCTTTGTAATAAAGTAATAAGGGGTTCCCTTTATAGGCATATTTAATTATTTCTTTTGAAGCGACATTATAACATCTATAAATATTCTCTAAACTAATATTTTCTACGGTATCATTTGGTGTGTGTATAAGTGAAAGGTCATTGTCGCAAAAAGTAATAGCATCAATATTTTTTTCTCTAAAAGATTTGTGATCTGAAGAGTTTTGAAACAAATAATTATATTTTACATCTTCATCAGCACACGTTCCAGTTACAGAGCGCATAAATAGATTCGTTTCATTATCATTTATACCTCCCATTATGCTAAGAGGGACTGCATTATTAGAGCCAATCATATCAAAATTAAAAACTTTACTTCTAAGAATGTTATCTTTATATTTTTCAACAAAGGCTTCTGAACCTAAACAACCGAATTCTTCAGCATTGAATGCTACAAATAAAATATCTCTTTTAGGAGTTCCTAAAGAATTTACATAATTTATTAGTTCTAAAATAAATGATGTTCCGGAAGCGTTATCAAGAGCACCTGAGTAAATATTGTTATCCAAATCTACTCCTAAATGATCAAAGTGAGCAGTTATTATAATTGGATCTTTATTTGATTCACCTGGGATAAGGCCCATAATATTTCTAGCAGTTGTTTCTGAAATTTCATATGGAATAAAACAATTAATATAGTATCCGTTGTTTATATAATCTTTTATAGAGGTTAACGCAGTATCAGAAAGTACTATGGCCATACTCCAAGGGGAATCATGCATAAAGGAACTTCTGAAGTTAAGATTATGTTCTTGAGATGAGTATAACAAAAAATAATCTTTGCCTGTATTAGCTTGAAGCATGTTTTCTCTCATGAAAATTTCAGAATTTTTAGAAAAAGTAAATGTATTATTTTTGAAATTTATCATATCCTCTTTAAAATCTTTTCCATATGAAAATTCTTCGATTTTATTACCTTTTCCATCAGAAACGAATAAATAAGGTTCTCCATCAATTTTTTTTGGAAAACTTGTATTAAATGAATCTGTGTATTCACCCATAAATGGCTTTAAATCATTTTCAATAAATTTTAATTTAATGTATTCTTCAATTTCTTTATTTTCTATAGTTCCAGTTAACCTACCCTTAAAATAATCAGAGGAAATATATTTAATATTTTCATATGTGTTTTCAACATTAAAACTATGTATAGAAGAATTTACTCCATAACTAAGCGTAAACATTAATAATGCAAAAGATAAAATAATTTGATTTAATAATCTTTTCATAAAAAGCTCCTTATAAAGTTTTTTTATATAGTTTATGCCTATGCAGGCTTCCATTATGATGAAATAATGGACTTTTTAACTTTTATGGTATAAAATAATGTAAGCTAAGGACAGATAATCTGCTGTGAACTTTGAACTGTCAACTAATCATTATCGTAAGGATGTGTTAAGATGAGTATTATAGTAAACAAATTAGTTAAAGAATTTAATATTTCAAAAAAACAGATAGAGAATGTATTGGCTCTACTAGATGATGGAAATACTGTTCCATTTATTGCTAGATACAGAAAAGAAAAAACTGGTGGATTAGATGACGAGATACTAAGAAACTTGTATGAGAGACTAACATACCTTAGAAACTTAGAAGATAGAAAAAGTGATGTTATTAGAATTATTGAAGAACAAGAGAAGTTAACAGATGAACTTAGGATGAGTATAGAGAATTCGGAGACATTAACTGAAGTTGAAGATTTATATAGACCTTATAAAGCAAAGAAAAGAACAAGAGCAACAATTGCAGTGGAAAAGGGATTAAAACCGTTAGCAGCGGTAATATATAGTGGTGAATTCAAGGAAGATTTAGAAAAATTAGCTGCTGAATTTATTAATGAAGAAAATGAAGTGAATTCTGTTGAAGATGCTTTTAAAGGAGCAAAGGATATAATTGCTGAAATGATATCAGATGAAGCGGAATATAGAAAATGGATAAGAGATTTTGTTAGAAAAACAGGCAAGATTAAGTCTTCCGGAGATAGTAAAGAAACGAATCCATATGAAATGTATTATAATTATGAAGAACCAGTTATAAAAATACCATCTCATAGAATACTTGCTATAAATAGAGGGGAAAAAGAAAAAATTCTTTCTGTTAAAATAGAGGCTGACATAGAAAGAATCCTTGGATATTTAAAAAAGAATTCTCTGAAAAATAATGATATTACAGATAAATATATTGAAGAAAGTGCAGCTGATTCACTAAAAAGATTGATTTATCCATCTATTGAAAGAGAAATTAGATCAGAACTTACTGACAAAGGGGAAGAAGGGGCTATAGGTATCTTTAAAGCCAATTTAAAGGCTTTATTAATGCAAGCACCCATTAAGGGTAATGTTGTATTAGGTTATGACCCTGGCTTCAGAACCGGCTGTAAAATTGCTGTATTAGATGAAACAGGAAAACTATTAGATATAGCAACTGTTTATGCGACAGCTCCACAAAATGATGTAAAAGGTTCTATTAAAAAATTAAAAGAATTAGTATATAAACATGGAGTACAGGTTATTTCTCTTGGAAACGGTACTGCTAGTAGAGAGTCAGAAGAAGTTATCGCTCAATTGATAAAAGAAGTTAGAGAAGAAAAAGGTGTTAATCTTTCTTATGTTATAGTTTCAGAAGCAGGAGCATCAGTATACTCAGCATCAAAATTAGCATCTAAAGAATATCCAGATATAGATGTTTCTATTAGAGGAGCTATATCTATTTCTAGAAGACTACAGGATCCTCTAGCTGAACTTGTGAAAATTGATCCAAAATCAATAGGAGTTGGCCAGTATCAGCATGATGTTACACAGAAGAAACTAGATGAATCATTAAAAGGTGTAGTTGAAGATTCGGTAAATAGTGTAGGGGTAGATTTAAACATAGCAACACCAGCTTTGCTATCATATATATCAGGAATATCATCTTCTATTGCAGATAATATAGTAGCATATAGAGAAGAGAATGGTAAATTTACTACTAGGAAGCAGCTTTTAAAAGTTAAAAGACTTGGACCAAAAGCTTTTGAGCAATGTGCTGGTTTCCTAAGAGTACCAGAGAGTAAAGAAGTACTTGATAATACAGCAGTTCATCCAGAATCATATAAAGCAACCAAAGCTTTGTTAGCTACTTTGAAATATCAAGAGAACCAAATAGGTAAAGAAGATATTAGTATTATAGATAAAACTGCTGAACTTTATGGCTTAGAAAAATTATCTGAAAGTATAGGAATTGGAGTTCCAACTTTAAAAGATATATTAAAAGAAATTAAAAAGCCAGGTAGAGATCCTAGAGAAGAATTACCAAAACCAATACTTAAACAAGGGGTTATTGAAATGAATCAATTAAAACCGGGTATGGTTCTTGCAGGCACTGTTAGAAATGTTGCAGATTTTGGTGCATTTGTAGATATAGGAGTGCATCAAGATGGTTTGGTACATATTAGTCAATTATCAGACTCATTTGTAAAGCATCCACTTGATATTGTTAAAGTAGGTGATGTGGTGAATGTAGAAATTATTGATGTTGATGAAAAAAGAGGAAGAATATCATTATCAATGAAAAATATTAAACAATAAAAGCTTGATTATAACGAAAAGAGTTGTTATAATTATCTTATAAAATAGAATAAAATATCTTCAGGGCAGGGTGAAATTCCCGACCGGCGGTTATAGTCCGCGAGCCGAAAGGCTGACTTGGTGAAACTCCAAGACCGACAGTAAAGTCTGGATGGTAGAGGGTATAAGTATAATTATGTTATTACGTCCTGATGTTTATCGTCAGGACTTTTTTATTTATACTAACCTCTAATTTTATAGGTAAACCTTGCGTAAACTTAATCTATACATGTATAAAATCACAGGTATTAATGAGTTTTGGACTTGCATAGATTAATAGTTGAAGTGGCTTATCCTTATTTTCTTGAAGAATAAAAAATTAGGAGGGTTTTGCACATGAAAAATATTAAATTAAACAGAATGGTTAAAATTTCATTATTATCGGTTATGGCGTTTTTATTAATGTTTATCGACGTTCCACTTCCAATTTTCCCGGCTTTCTTGAAAATTGATATAAGTGATCTTCCAGCATTATTAGGGGCATTTGCAATGGGGCCTATAGCCGGAGTTGCAATTGAATTATTTAAGAACATACTTATTTTAATTCTTAAAGGAACTTCATCAGGATTTGTTGGAGAATTTGCTAACTTTACAGTAGGTGCAATTTTTGTTTTAGTTTCTGGTTATATATATAAATTGAATAAAACTAAGAAAATGGCAATCATAAGTTTATTTGCAGGAGTTTTGGCATTTTCAATAGGTGCAACAGTATTAAATTATTTTGTATTCTTACCTTTATATTCAGTTGCATTTAAGATGCCTGTAGAAGCATTCATTGGAATGGGAGCTGCGGTAAATTCGAATATAGATAGTTTATTAGATTTTGTATTACTTTCAATTTTACCTTTCAATTTATTAAAAGGTGTAGTAGTTGCAGCTATAACAATACCTGTATACAAATCTGTTTCGGGTTATCTTCAAAGTGAAGAGTTAACAGCTGATCAAAAGAAAACAGCATATAGATAATATTGAGACTGTTTATACACTTGGTGTATAAACAGTCTTTTTGCATTTATTAATAAGAAGTTTTCATATAATTATATAGAATCTATATATACCATAGATAGAACTATTGGATGGTGGCATGGTTTTTGCTAAATTAATTCAAAAGGAGGTTTTACAAATGAATAATTTTGAGTTAAAGAAAGTGCAAATTGATAACGGAGAAACACTTGGCTATAGAGAATGCGGTAGAGGCGATAAAACATTGGTACTCATTCATGGGAATATGACATCTTCTAAACATTGGGATATAGTAATGGAAAAGCTTGAGAATGATTTTAAAATTTATGCTATTGACTTAAGAGGTTTTGGTGTATCTACGTATAATAAAGCTATAGATTCACTTAAGGATTTCTCGGAAGATGTTAAAATGTTTGTAGATAAGCTTGACATTAAATGCTTTGCACTTGCAGGATGGTCTACTGGTGGGGGTGTTGCATTGCATTTTGCAGCTGATTATCCTGATTATGTAGAAAAACTAGTATTAATAGAATCTGTTGGAATAACAGGTTACCCAATTTTTAAGAAAGATAAAAAAGGACAACCAATAATTGGTGAATTCTTAAGAACAAAAGAAGAGATAGCTAAAGATCCTATACAAGTAGTACCTATATTAAATGCCATTAAAAATAGAGATAAAAAAACTTATAGGGTTGTTTGGAATGCATTGATTTATACAAAAAATAGGCCAGTAGAAGAAAAATACGAAGAATATCTTGATGATATGTTAACACAAAGAAATCTAGTAGACGTAGATTACGCTTTAACTAGGTTTAATATATCAAATATACACAATGGTGTTGTAGAAGGCACTGGAGATATTGAAAAAATAAAAGTTCCTACTATAGTATTCCAAGGAGATAGGGATCTAGTAGTACCAAGACGAATGGGAGAAGAAATAGCCGCAGCTTTGGGTGAAGAAGCAAAGCTAGTAATTTTAGAGGATTCAGGACATTCTCCATTTATAGACTGCCTTGAGAAGGTGGTTAGTTCCATTAAAGAATTTTTATAGAAGGCATATAAAATGTTATAGTAAAGCAATAATTATAAAGAGTAAACTTGCTATTTTAACCAATTCAATTTCTGTTATTTAAATATTTTTTAGTATTAACAGTGATGTTTTACGTACTTTTTTCTTAGATTTTTTGCCTAATTTGTTTATTATATAATATTCAACTTATGAATAAAAAAGAGTGGATTATAACCCTTTGTATGGGATGATCCACTCTTTTTTAAGATGCTTGTTTTCATATAATTATTTGAATTCTATTTACACCTTCAACAAAGGCTATACTATCAACTCGCATATATATATTCGATAGCGATAGCCATTTTCATTTTTGATTAAATATTTTTATGAATTGTTAGACAAATTCATGTACGGTTCTGTCGAAGAGCGTGTGAGGCGACGCACATGTTTACTCAAGCTAAGTGAATAATTTAGTTTGCTAATAGGAAGACGTACACTTGGATTAATATCTGAACTAAAGTACTTGCTCAATGTTATCATCCTTTCTAAAAGATATTGTTATATGTAGAATTTTATCATATAACTGGAAAGAGTTTTTTTAAGTCACTAATAAGTTGTCATACCTTAAAAAGCTTAATAGAGGGAATAATATTTTTGTTTTTGGGTGAATAGTAACAATAAATACAATACATGTAACATTTACCTTGATTATTGTTACACTTATGTTTTTAAGTGTAGGAGTTAATGCCAGTAATGTTTCTGATCCTTTAGAAAATTGGGGGACTGGTAATGGCACTTTTGGAGAAAAATGGGGAAAATTCAGTGGTAGCGATGGTGATTTCTTCTCACCTCAAGGTATTGCATGTGGCGATAATGGAGAAGTTTATACTGTTGATACTTTACTCAACAGAGTAATCAAATTTGTTCCATAAACACTTATTAAGTATCTTTTAAGAGAGTATTTTAAGTGCTCTCTTATTTTTGAAAATAATAATGTAACATAATATAAAAATGTAACAACCTTGTTACATTAGTTGAAAAGCAGGCTTGATTCACATTTGGGAAAATGTTTTGATAATATAATCAATAAAAGGTATATAATCATATGAAACGCTATAGAAAAGAGCGGGCTAGTACTTATCTATATTTAAAAATATATTGGTATAATAATTGCTACCAATGTATTGTATAGATTTATGTGAAAGGAGGATAGCTTTTGTAATAATAAAATCAAAAGGAGGAGTATTATGAAAATAGGTGATAAAAGAACAGGTATTTTTTTAGTTATTACATCTCTTTGGGTATTTATTACTATTAGTGGATGGGTGGGTACTTGGTTTATTGGTATGATTTCTAGTGTTATTTTAATGTTGCTTTATATGATGTTAGGTGCATCTAAGGAAGGAAAGCTAAATAAAAAATTGTTTTTGTATCCATTATTGTCATGGGCAGTTTTATGGAGTGTAGGCTTTTATTTTTCAAAATATTATGCAGAAGTTTTTGCTGGTAAAATGCCTAGTTTCACAATATTGGGTCTTCATCCTTCTTTTTCTTTTATAATTTTAACATATTGGATTGGTGGAGTACTTACACTGACAGTAGGATTTTATTTCTTTTCTGATAGTTGGCTATCCGATGAAGATTGGAATAATTTTAAAAAGAAAATTCAATCAATTAATAGTTCAAAGGAGGAAAGTTAGATGACCAGTGGAGTTAAGTATTTGATAATGTTCTTTTCTGTTGGAATGATTGTAGTGTCTTTCTTAATAGGATGGGCTGCAAAGAAAAAAGCTTCTGATGCTCAATCTTTTTTTGGGGGCACAGCACTTTTTGGCCCATTAACTGTTAGTTTATCTACCATAGCAGCAGTTGCAAGTGCATTTGCAATAGTTGGTGTTCCAGGTATTATTTATTCATTTGGTAATACCATGGGGTTATGGATGTTATCATCGTCAGCATTTGCAATGGCTTACTTAGCAATTGGTAAAAAAATCAGAGCAATGGCAGAAGTAGGTCCAATAGCAAGTTTAGGGGATATATCTGACCTAAGATTTAATAGGCACAGAGGCATTAAGGCCACATTATCTGTAGTGCTTTTCTTGGGTGCGATAGCATATTTAGCGTCTCAAATAAGTGCTGTATCAACATTGTTTGCTCATTTGCTAGGATGGAGTCCAATGTTGGCAGGCTTTTGCATCTTCGGTATTCTTACAATATACACAGCTATAAGTGGAGAGGTGGGTGGAGTTCTCACACAGGCTTTCCAAGGATTGGTAATGGTAGTGGCCGGAATAATTATGATTATAGCCTTCTTCTCAATTACTGGAGGATTCCAAAATGTTGTTGAAGTTGTTTCAAACGCAGGAAATATTACAGCAAATGTTGATGGACAAGAGGTTACCAAAGCATTTAGTCCGGGTATGCTAGATGCTTGGGGAATACTTCCGGGTTCAATTGCTATGACATGGATGTTCATCCCTATCCTTGGAACAATGGGACAGCCCCAAGTATTAACAAGAATGTATGCATTGAAGAATCCAAAGGATATGCCAAAACTGGGATTATATGCAGCGATAGGACATATGATTGTGGGTCTATTTGCAGTAACAATGGCATATGCAGCCCTTTATCTTGTTGGTAAGGGAAGTATTCCTCCATTATTAAAGGGAGATAAGGCAATATTTGCTGTTGCTGACCATGTTGGAGTATATGCTCAATTATTTGTATATACGGCAATACTTGCAGCATCAATGTCCACAGCTAGTATGTTTTTAACTCTATCATCTAATATCATTTCAAGGGATTTACCAAGTGCTCTGGGTAAAGAATTAGACGCTAAAAAGCAACTGAAAGTTTCAAGAGTTACTACTTTTATAATAGGTATATTTGCTATAATGTTTGCATTAACAAGTGGAGAAGCTGTGGCTATATTAGGTACATTTGGATGGGGTACATTAATGTCAGCTACTTTCCCAGTTTTTATAACAGGGTTGTTATGGAAAAAAGCAAGCAGTCAAGGAGTATTTTCAGGTTTGATAACTGCTTTAGTACTTAATGTTACTGCTCTTGTTCTAAATAGAAATGGATTTAAATGGCCTGGTGGTTTGCCTTGGTATGTTAACGTAATCTGTGCTGCATTGGTAGTAACAGTGGTTGTTTCGTTATTTACTAAAGGAGCTACAGGTGATGAGCTTGATAAGAAAGTTGAGGCTGTAATAGATTTATAGAGTTTTATAATAGTTTAAGCCTCATCATATGGGGCTTTTTCTCCAAAATTTTAAATCGTAAGCTGATAAGAAAAGCCCAATTTATGCTTTCGTGGTAAAATTGGGCTTTTCTTATCAGCTATTATTTAACTTTCAGATTCACAGTTTTTAAGCTTTCTATAAAGTGTCATTCTTTTTATACTTAGCATTTCAGCCGCCTTTGACTTATTATAATTACACATTTCTAAGGTGTCTTTAATTATCTTAAGTTCGATTTCTTTTAAGATATTATTTAAAGAGCCATTCTTAGACAATAAATCAGAGGAATTATATGAGCTTGCAATATTTTTAAGGTTACTTTCCAATATATTATTAGGTATTGAAGATTTTAAAACCTTATCTCCAGAAGCAATAACCATTAGGCGATAGACAATGTTTTTTAACTCTCTAACATTTCCAGGCCAATTATAATTAGTTAATATTGATATAACTTCATTAGAGAATTCTTTATGGATTTCATACTCTTGATAAAATAAAGTTCTGAAATTTTCCAATAAAAGTGGAATATCTTCAGGTCTTTCACGGAGTGAAGGTATGTTTAAATTTAATACATTTAGTCTATAGTACAAGTCAGCTCTAAACTTCTTTTCATCTACTTTTTTTACTAGATCATGGTTTGTTGCTGCAATAATTCTTACGTCAACATTAATGGATTTGTTGCTACCAATCTTCTGAATTTGGTTTTCTTGTAGGGTCCTTAAAAGTTTAGACTGCATATTGATAGGTAAGTCACCAATCTCATCCAAAAATATTGTTCCTCCCTGAGCTAATTCGAATTTTCCTACTTTCCCAGATTTATTAGCCCCAGTAAATGAACCACCTTCATAACCAAAGAGCTCTGACTCAAGTAAAGTTTCTGGTATGGCAGCGCAATTAATGCTTACAAAGGGCTTAGTCATTCTCTTGCTATAATTGTGAATAGAATGGGCAAATAGTTCCTTACCAACACCACTTTCGCCAATTATCAATACTGGTAAGTCTGTTTGAGCAAAGGCTTGTGCCCTAGTTTTCAAGTTTTTTATCAGTGAAGAATGAGTAATTATATCATCAAATGAGTATTTTGCACTGAAGCTAGAGTTGGTTTTAATCTTGTTACTATTGTTTATTGGATTTATAGAACTGATTATAGAATTCCTAATATTATTAGAGCTTGATAGTGTTTCAATATTATCTAAAACTATTATTCCAGCTCCACCTATAACTTTATCACCATCAAAAATAGCAATTCTATCAACAATAGATTCCTTTCCATTTGCAAACTTATGATTATGTCCTATTTCTGATATTCCAGTTTTAAGGATTGTTGGAAGCCGAGTTGTATGATCGATTTCCGAAAGATGCTTACCTACTACATCTGATAAAGGTATATCTAGGTAGTTTAAAAAAGCTTGATTCATTACAATAACTCTACAATTGGCATCAACAAAATTTATTGGCAGGGGAAGTTTATTAAATAAGGAAGATGGAATGCTTTTGAAAAATTTATCAATACTATTTTCATAATTAAATTCATACATCCAATCACCTCCGAAACTTAGTTAATTTCCTTAATTATATCACAAACTTAATCCCAATTAAATGTAAATAATGCAACCAATGTAACATTTGTGATAATTGTAACAATTAAATATATTATTCTTTAAGATAAGATTTATGCTTTTGTTTTGAAAGGAAGTCTTCTGAAGAGTAACCAATTGTTACAACATAGATAATTGGAGAAGTTGGTTTTAAAAATTAAACTTAATAAAATATTCCCCACATATAGTGAAGTCATTTAATAAATATGCTATTTAAGCCAGGTACACCTTAGTATAAAGAATATTATTTTTTAGTACAACTATGAAAAGTGGCATGATTAATGCTTAAAAAGTAAGGGGGAAGTTTTAGTATACTTCAGTGAGTTCCTAGTTGATTTTTTAGTCTTAGTGTTCATGTCTCAAAACTTTGACATGAAGTCATTTTAAAATTTTTCTAAATCTACAAAGGGGGAGAAAAGATGAGAGTTATTGGTATTTCAGGTAGTCCTAGAGAAGAAGGAAACACAGAATTTTTTATTAAAGCAGCATTGCAACAATTAGAAAACAAAGGAATTAGCGTTGAGTTAATAAGACTTAAAGATAAGAAAATCAATGAGTGTAGTGGATGTTATTCCTGCACAAAGAAGAAGGAATGTAGAATAAAAGATGATTTTCAAGAAGTGTTTAAAAAAATGATAGAAGCAGATGGAATTATATTGGGATCGCCAGTCTATCATTCATCTATTACACCTAAATTAAAGGCATTATTAGATAGAGCGGGTTTTCTTGGGCGATGGGTATCTAATGAAATGAAGAATGAATCAGATAGTTATGAATGGAATGGTACTGCTTTTTCAGGTAAGATTGTTGCACCAATAACAGTGGCAAGAAGAGCTGGACAAAATTTCACCTTTGCACAGCTACTATTGTGGGCTACAGTAAATGACTGTATTGTAGTAGGGTCTCATTATTGGAATGTAGGCGTTGCTGGAAAAGGTGGGAACATAGATGCTGATAAAGATATGGAAGGAATAGGAATTATGGAGCATTTAGGGGATAATATTGCCCATGTGATTAAGCGATTAAAGAAATAATTTATAAAAGGGGGAATTTAAATGAAAAATACTGGATGGATAGGAAATTATTCTTATTTTAGGTCAAGGATATCATCAGAAAAAGAAGCGATTTATGATATGGATAATCATATGCATTATACTTATGGAGATTTGGATAATAGATCAAATATTGTAGCTAATTATATGGCTGAAAAACTAGGTATAAAAAAAGGGGATAGGGTGTCGTTTATTTCCAGAAACGGTATAGAATTGTTTGATGCATATTATGCTACTGCTAAGGTAGGTGCAATTCTTGTACCATATAATGCACGATTATCTGTTGATGAATTAGAACAACTAATAAAAAATGAGACTCCCAAAATTTTATTTTATGAAGAAAGCTTTAAATATATTATAGAAGACTTAAAGAAAAGAGTAGATATTAATCAATATATTGTTTTATCAAATGGAAAACCAGAAAATAATGACCTACATTATGAGGAAGTACTTGACTATGAAAATAATGTTGAGAGATATTGTACAGATCTGGATTTAGAGGATATTCATATGATTATCCATACTGGAGGAACAACTGGTTTACCAAAGGGAGGAATGATTTCTCATAGAGCAATGTTATTTAACTCAATGAATGAAGTATTGACATGGGGAATATCCCATAGTGATAGTGCTCACATTTTACTTCCACTATTTCATACTGGTGGATGGAATTTGCTCACATTGCCGATATTGCATGCAGGTGGAAGGATTATCATCAATAAACAATTTGATCCCCAATTAGCATTAAAAATTATAAATGATGAAAGACCAACCTTTATATTTGGAGCTGCTACGATCTTTAGGATGATGATCAATTTACCAGAATTTAAAACAACAGATTTTTCATCTGTAAAATGGGTAATGGCAGGTGCTGCTCCTACTCCAATCAATATTATGGAAAGATTCTGGGAAAGAGGAATTCGATTTGTATTAGGTTATGGTATGACGGAAGCAGGCCCTAATAACCTTACGGCTCCAGCAGAATTTATGACATTTGAACAAATGCAGCGTAAATATCAGTCTGTTGGTAAGCCTATGTACTTTACACAAGCAAAAATTGTAGACAATGAAGGTAGAGAAGTAGGAGTAGATGAATCTGGAGAACTAATTTGGAGTGGGCCACAGATTTTCTCAGGATATTGGAATAATGAGGAGGAAACTGCAAAAACCATAAAAAATGGATGGGTATATACTGGTGATATGGCGAAAAAAGATGAAGATGGATTTTATTATATCGTTGGAAGAAAGAAAAACATGTTTATAAGTGGTGGCGAAAATGTCTTTCCACCAGAAATAGAGAGAGTATTATATGATATTGAAGAAGTTCATGAAGTATGTGTCATTGGTGTACCTGATGAAAATTGGGGAGAAGTGGGGAAGGCCGTGATTGTCTTAAAATCAGATAGTAAAATTACAAAAGAAGAAATATTAAATCATTTAAGAAGTAAATTGGCACATTATAAAATTCCTAAATATATACAGATTATTGAAGAACTTCCCAAGAACAATGTAGGTAAAATTGTAACGGCAACTGTGATGAAACTTTATGGAAAAGCACAGGACTAGGAAGGAGAAACTGATATGATAAATAATAATGTGGTTGGAATACAAAATATAGGGATATATGTACCAAAAGAAACTCAAACTAGTGCATATATTGCAGATAAGTCAGGTATCCCACAGGATATAATAGAAAAAAAATTTGGAATCATAGAAAAACATAAAGCAGGTCTTAATGAACATGTTTCAGATATGGCAATAAAGGCAGCTAAAATTACGCTTGAGAATTTTGATCCTATGGATTTAGATCTCGTTGTTTATTGTGGTAGTGAATATAAAGATTACTATTTATTTAATTTGGCTGCCAAGGTACAAAATGCGATAGGAGCAAAAAATGCCAATGCTTTCGAAATACACTCATTGTGTTCAGCAGGTGTGTGGTCACTAAATGTTTTAAAGAGTATGATGTTAAGTAATTCTGATATAAATAACGTGCTGCTAATATCCTCTTCAAAAGAAACTGATTTAATTGATTATAAAAATGAAAGAGCAAGATTTATGTTCAATTTTGGAGATGGAGCATCTGGAGCCTTATTAGTTAAGGGCTGTACAAAGAATCAGATTTTATCAACCCATATGATAACTGATGGTGGATTTGCAGAGGATGTTGGGGTTTATGGAGTAGGCTCACAAAATTATTATAATTATGAAACTCTGAATTATGATTTAAGAAATTTAGACGTTAAAGACCCCAAATCCATGAAGGAAAGACTTGATCCCATATCATTGGATAATTTTTGTAAGGTCATTACAAAGGCAGTTGAAAAAAGTGGATACACAGTAGATGAAATTAATTTCCTAGCGTCTATTTTTATGAAAAAATCTATCCTAAACAAGGTACTTGAAAGAGTCCATTTAACAGAAGAAAACTCCTTCGTTTTAGAAAAGTATGGACATTGTCAATCTGCTGATGCATACATATCTTTAGTAGAAGCAGAGAAGTTAGGACGTCTAAAAGATGGAGATCTTACGGTAATGTTAGGTTCTGGTACAGGATATACATGGGCTGCTACTGCAATATTATGGGGAGAATTAAAATTAAAATAAGGAAAAGATTAGTATGAAAAAGTAGAGTACCTTATTTTAACCCTCTACCACAAGGGAAGCATATCAAAATCAATAATAGCATTATATTCTACAGCCATGAAAGGAACTATTTCAACTATAGTGCCTGCTTTAAGCATTGGAACAGGGGTATCTCTTTCTAGAAATGATGTAGATTATGTTGTAACAGAATATGGTGTTGCAGAATTGAGAGGAAGATCTATTAGAGAAAGAGTTAAAAACTTAATAAATATAGCACATCCTGAATTTAGAGAAGAATTGAAAAAAGAAGCTGAAAAAAACTTTATTTGTTAAATTTATTTGAAATATAGAAACTTTATTTTAATAAGAATTTTAGAGGGAAATTAATGGGAGGTTTTTTAATGAGACTAGATGGTAAAGTAGCTATTATTACTGGATCAGGTAGAGGAATAGGTGCAGAAACTGCAAAGAAATTCGTAAAAGAAGGAGCAAAAGTAGTAGTATGTGATATTAATGAAATTGATGTGAACATAATGGTGGAAGAGTTAAAATCCCTTGGTGGAGAAGCGTTAGGATTAGTTGTAAATGTTCTTGATAGAGATGCTGTAGAAAAGATGATTCAAGATGTTAAAGATAGATTTGGGAAAATCGATATTTTAGTTAATAATGCAGGGATTACCGCAGATGCTCAGTTATTAAAAATGAAAGAAGAAGACTGGGATAAAGTAATAGGTGTAAACCTTAAAGGTGTATTTAACTGTAGCCAAGCAGCAGCTAAATTTATGGCTGAACAAGGAAGTGGAGTAATATTGAATGCGTCTTCGGTTGTGGGTATTTATGGTAATTTTGGGCAAACAAATTATGCTGCAACTAAATGGGGAGTTATTGGTATGACAAAATCTTGGGCAAAAGAACTTGGAAGAAAAGGTATTAGAGTAAATGCCGTGGCTCCCGGATTTATTTTAACGCCAATGACTGATAAAATGCCAGAAAACGTATTAGATTCAATGAAAGGAAAATCACCTTTAAAAAGATTGGGATTCCCCGAAGATATTGCAAATGCATATTCATTCTTAGCTTCAGATGAAGCAAGTTTTATTACTGGTACTGTACTTAGTGTTGATGGTGGTGTTGTTTTATAATGGAGAATAGATTAAGAGAAGTAGCCATAATTAGCGCAGTAAGGAGGTGTTGCGGCAAAAGCTGTAATTGAAAGGGCAGTAGTAAAAGATTTGGATAAAATTTATACATGTCTAAAATTATTGGTATGTTGATATTTCGGACATGTATAAATTAAATTGCACATGAGAAACGAAATATTATAAGTTAATGGTTCTTTTCCACATAATTATGGCATCTTCACCGTTTTCATAATATTTTTTTCGTATTCCTTCTTCAATGAATCCGAATTTAGTATAAAGATTTCGAGCTGGAATATTGCTATCTCTCACCTCTAAAGTTATTGCAACAATATCATGCTTGTGGCACAATCTTAGAGCGGCTTGAAGCAATTTATTGGCAAGTCCCATTCTTCTGAAATAAGGATATACGGCAACATTTGTAATATGTGCTTCATCCATAATAAACCATATTCCTATATAACCAGCTAATTTGTCATCTATTTTTATACCAATGTAGTGAGCAAATTTATTGGTAACTTCGCTAAGAAAAGACTCTCTACTCCAAGGATGCTCAAAGCTATTATGGTTAATATCTACAAGTTCATCAATATGACAAGCATCAATTTTGCATATTTCAGTTTTATGCATTACTTTTCATCTCCATTTTTTTATCGTACTCCCTTTCGGCTTGGGATTTTTTTAGATAAATAGGAGCTAAACTAAATATATTTTCATTCTCACCATTTAATAATTTTTTAATACCCAATTCGCCTAAAGAGGACGCTTTCACCACATTTAAATGTATAGGTGCAAAAAAAGTATTTTCAAAATTATTATATAATTTTTCTCTAAATTTTGGTACAGCATCTCCAATGAAAGTCGTTGATTTTTCATTTTTTGATTGCAAAATGTTTATTAGTTCATCAATATGAATTGCCATATAGTCAGTTAATCTAACAAGAGATTTTCCTTCAAAAGAATATAGTGCGGTATAGACATTATCTCTTAGAGCATCCATTATTGGACAGATTATGCCCTGTGTATAAGCCATATTAAATGCTAAAGCATCAAGAGATGATATAGCAGCTACAGGTTTGTTTAAAGGTTGTGCTAAACCTTTAATAGTGGCCATACCTATTCTTAGCCCTGTGAAGGAACCTGGTCCTTTAGATACAACAAAACCATTTATCTCTTCAATAGTTAAATTCAAATTTTTCAACAAAACATCTATTTGACTCATTAAAACTACTGAATGTTGTTTTTTATCATTATAGGTAATTTCACCTAAGAGTTTGTTATTCTCTACCACGGCACAAGTAGCAGACGTAGTAGAGGAATCTACACTTATTACTTTCATAATTTTATCTCCTCTATATATTGGAATCTTTCACTAGTCCATTCTATTTTAATCTTTCTGAAATCTTCACCAAGTTGTGGAAGTTTATCTATATGAATTGTTAGTCTATCTTTTGGAAGAAGTTCTTCAATATAATTCGCCCATTCAATAACAGAAACAGCATCACTAAAAATATACTCATCAAAACCAATTGCAGAAATTTCATCAGGGTCATTTACTCTATAAACATCAAAATGATAGAATTTTAATCTTCCTAAATATTCATTTACAATTGTAAATGTAGGACTAGTAATATGATCATCAATTGAAAGTCCTCTTGCAATTCCTTTTGTGATGTGAGTTTTACCTGTACCTAAATCCCCAATCAAGCATATTATATCCCCACTATTGGCAAGTTGACCCAGTTGATACCCTATGTTGAATGTTTTATCTAAATTATCTACTATAAATTCCATGGTATTCACTCCATATGATTAAATTATTGATTCATTTGTTATTTTATCTTATAATGAGTAAAAAGAAAAGCTAAATACAAATAATAATGAATAACATAGAATTCACAATCATTGCAGAAAATTAACATAATTTTTATTATGTTAATTTTAAAAAAAGCTTGCGCGGTTAAAATTATTATGATATAATTAATTTCGTTGTGAAGGGGTATGGCTCAATTGGTAGAGTAGTGGTCTCCAAAACCATTGGTTCCGGGTTCAAGTCCTGGTGCCCCTGCCAGATTCAAAGACAGTAATCATAAAGATTACTGTCTTTTTTGCTGTGCAAAATTAAATTTATAACATTTTGTAATATCAAACTTGAAAACTTTAAAATATTATTTTAACAAGTTTAAGAAAGAGACAAAATAATTGTCCATCTATGGTGAACGAAAAATAAAGGTGGAATTATTAAAATATAGAATAATTACATCTAATATTAAAAATATATTGAAAAAAGTAAGATTATGATTATATAATAAGAGCAAGGGAAAATTTTATGGCACTGTACAAACGTTTGCGCAAATTTAATAATTTTAAAAAAAGGGGAGATTATAATGTGCATAAAAGCTTTTATATTTGACTTAGATGGAGTAATAACAGATACTGCGGAGTACCATTACCTTGCTTGGAAGAAAACCTCTGATACTCTAAATATATCATTTGACAGAGAATTTAATGAAAATTTAAAAGGTATAAGCAGAATGGATTCATTAGAAAAGATTTTGGAAAGAGGAGATATGCAGAATGAATTTTCTTATGATGAAAAAATTCAGTTAGCAACAGATAAAAACGATTTTTATAAGGAATTAATACAGAAAATAACTAAAAATGACTTACTTCCAGGCATAGAAGACTTATTGAAAGAACTAAAAAGAAGAAATATAAAAATTGGATTAGCATCAGCTAGTAAGAATGCTTTGACGGTTATTAAGGGGCTTCAAGTTGGAGATTATTTTGATTTTATTGCAGATGCTGCTATATGCAATAATAGTAAACCAGCACCGGATATTTTTTTAATGGCTGCTAACGGGTTAGGAATTGAACCAAAGTATTGTATTGGGGTTGAAGATGCGGAAGCAGGGATAGATGCAATAAATTCTGCAAAGATGTTCTCGGTAGGAGTTGGAGAAAAAGTATCAATGAGAAAAGCTGATATGATGGTATCTAATACAAATGAATTAAGTTTAGAGAATATAAAAAATATGTATAATTCTAAATACTTAACTAATAAGTAAGTTATGATTTTATTCAGGAAGAGAAAATTCTCTTTCTGAATTTTTTTTATTAATAATTTAAAAAAATTTACATTGAGATTATAAGAATAATATTATAAACTAAAAAAAGGAAATAAAAAAGGAGGCTATTATAATGGGAATACTAAGCGGACTAATGGGTAATGCAAGTGAAATTGATATTGAAAAAATAGAAAATGAATTTCAGCCGATACTTGCAGATATCGAAAGAGTAGAAAAAGCATATAAATTGGTAAGAGATTTGTTTGTGTTTACAAATAAAAGATTAATTCTTGTGGATAAACAGGGAATGACAGGGAAAAAGACAGAATATCATTCTATTCCATACAAAAGCATTACTCACTTTAGCGTAGAATCAGCTGGCCACTTTGATTTAGATTCAGAACTAAAAATATGGATATCAGGAACGAGCATGCCAGTGGATAAGCAATTTAAAAATGACAAAAGTATCTATGACATTCAAAAGACATTAGCAGATTACATTTTCAAATAAATATTAACTTAGAATTGGAGGCTTTTATATGAAATTTGATTATTTTATACCGACAAAAATTATGTTTGGACAGGGTAAATTGAATAAGTTAGCTAAAATTAAATTACCAGGTGAAAAAGCGCTTATTGTTATTTCAAACGGAACATCAATGCGGAAGAATGGATATTTAGATAGGGTTATCTCTTTACTAAAAGAAAATAACGTTGAAAGTATTGTTTACGATAAGATACTTCCTAATCCTATTAAATCTCACGTAATGGAAGGTGCTAAACTAGCTAAAGATGAAAATTGTGATTTTGTCATTGGCCTAGGTGGGGGAAGTAGTATTGATTCTGCTAAAAGTATCGCTATAATGGCTAAAAATCCAGGAGATTATTGGGATTACATTTATGGAGGGTCTGGTGGTGGAAGACCGCTCAAAAATGGTGTCCTGCCAATTGTTGCAATTACTACTACAGCAGGAACTGGAACTGAAGCAGATCCATGGACTGTTATTACTAAAGAGGATACAAATGAGAAAATTGGATTTGGAACTTCAGAAACATTTCCTCTTATTTCTATAGTTGATCCTGAACTTATGCTTACTGTACCACCACATTTAACTGCTTTTCAGGGATTTGATGCTTTATTCCATGCTGTAGAAGGTTATATTGCAAAAATTGCTAATCCTATGAGTGATATGTATGCATTGAAAAGCATAGAACTTATTGCAAAATATCTTCCTGTTGCTGTTAATGAACCAGATAATATAGAAGCTAGAACAAATGTTGCTTTGGCAAATACTCTTTCGGGTTTAGTAGAGTCAACTTCAAGTTGTACTTCTGAACATGCTATGGAGCATGCTCTTAGTGCATATCATCCTGAGCTACCTCATGGAGCAGGATTAATAATGCTATCGGAAGCTTATTATAATTTCTTTAGTGATAAAGTGCCAGAGAGATTTATAGATATGGCAAGAGCTATGGGAGAAGATGTAGGAATGTCAGAAGAAACTGATAAATCAAAAATATTTGTTAGCGCGCTTTGTCATTTAATGAAAAAATGTAATGTGAATAATCTCAAAATGTCCGATTATGGAATAGAAAGAAAAGAAATTGGAGATATTGCAAAAAATTCATTAGATACAATGGGAGGGCTTTTTAAAGTTGATAGATATAAATTATCTGTTGATGAGATTAAGGGAATTCTTGAAGAAGCTTATAAATAAGGGGTATATTGAGAGAACTTTAGAGGTTAGGTTGTAATAGAAATAAAAGACGAAGTTCTTTTCTTCGCAATTTATAATCATTGTGTATTGATAGTTTTTGAAAGGTGGGGAATTAATATGATTAATAAAACTATAGATATATGGGGAACAGGAAATTATCAAAGTGAAGGAACTGATGGTTTTAAGCCAACTATGGATACTTATATTTTAAGTGGAGAAAAGAAAAGACCTGCAATTTTGGTATGCCCAGGCGGCGGTTATGAATTTACTTCTGAGCGGGAGGCGGAACCAATCGCTATGAAATTTAATGCTGCAGGATACCATACATTTGTTTTGAATTATAGTGTATCCCCTAGAAAACACCCACAACCTCTTTTAGATGTATCAAGAGCGATGTGTATTATAAGAGAAAATTCTGAAGAGTGGAAAATTGATGGAGATAGGATTGCGGTTTGTGGTTTTTCTGCAGGAGGTCATGTTGCTGCAAGTTTAGCAGTTCATTTTGAAAAAGATTATTTGTTTAATACACTATTAATTAATAAAGGTATGAATAAACCTAATGCATTGATATTGAGTTATCCTGTAATAACGTCTGGAGAATTTGCTCATAAAGGTTCTTTTAAAAATTTGATAGGAGAAGAAGGAAGAGAAGAACTACGACAGCATTTGTCTTTAGAATTCCAGGTAAATGCAAATGTACCACCGACATTTTTATGGCATACTTTTGAAGATTCAGCTGTACCTGTTGAGAATACGTTGTTGTTTGCAACAGCTTTACGCAAAAATAATATTCCATTTGAATTACATGTTTACCCTGAAGGACCACATGGTTTATCTCTTGCCACAGAGGAAACAGGTAATGAAAACATGCCATCAATGCCACATGTTGCTACTTGGATAGAGTTATGTGTTCAATGGTTAGGTAACTTAGCGTTTAAAACAAAGAAAATAAAAACTCTTTGATTATCATAGAGTTTTTATTTGTATTAAATTATAAATATTTATAAATATTTTTTTGACTTTTACATATAGGTTGAACATATTTCTTTAAATGATAGACTATAGATAAGGAATAATAATACTATGAAATAAATATTATGAATTATTTATAGAAGGGGATAATATAATGGAAAAATTAGAAAAAACAATTTCAGAAATTAAACCACTTTATGAAGATATAATGAAAAAAGCTTGGCATAGGCTAGATAATTTAACAAAACCTATTGGAAGTCTAGGACGATTAGAAGAATTAGCGGCTCAAATCGCGGGAATTACCGGTGAAGTTCATAGTAAGATACATAAGAAAAATATCGTTATTATGTGTGCAGATAATGGTGTTATAGAAGAAGGATATAGTTCTAACCCACAAAATATAACTGAAATTGTTACTAACAATTTTACCAAGGATATTACAGGAGTATATGTACTAGCTAAACATGTAAATTCTGAGATGACTGTAGTTGATATTGGTGTTAATGCAGAGTTTAATAATGAAAAGATATTAAACAAAAAAATAGTATATGGAACAAAAAACATGGCAAAAGAACCAGCTATGACGAGACAAGAAGTTGTACAAGCTATAGAGATTGGCATAGATATTGTAGATGAGCTTGCCTTAGAGGGAGTTGATCTACTTGGAACAGGCGAAATGGGAGTTGGAAATACTACAACTTCAGCAGCAATTTTAACTGTATTATCAGGTTTAGATACCGAAATTACAGTAGGAAAAGGTTCGGGTCTTACAGAAGAGCAATACGAACATAAAAAAAGAGTAATTAAAAAAGCTATTGAAATAAATAATCCTGATAGTAATGATGTACTTGATGTAATGGGCAAAGTAGGAGGATTAGATATTGCAGGACTTTGCGGATGTTATTTAGGTGCTGCAAAAAATAGAATTCCCATTGTTATAGATGGATTTATTGCATCTATTGCTGCATTATGTGCCTATAGATTATGCAAGAGTTCAAGAGGATTTATGATACCTTCACATTTATCACAGGAGCCTGGGGCAAAATATATTATGGATGAGTTAAATTTGGAACCATATTTAAATTTGAATATGAGGTTAGGGGAAGGATCAGGTTGTCCGCTTGCCTTCAATATAGTAGAAGCAGCACTAACTATAATGAATAATATGGGAACTTTTGAAGATGCATCACTTAATAGAGATGATTATGTGGATATTAGGGAAAATGATCTTGAACAGTGAGTAGATAAGTTTACTAGGAGGAAAATTAATTGTTTATATTCGGTGTATTTGGAGCAGGGACAAAAGAAAAAGAAATAAAAGATATACAGAATATTATATGTAAAAGATGCAATAGTATGTCAGTTTATAAATTGAGTAAAAGCTACAACTATTTTCATTTATTTTTTATACCTGTATTCACTTGGGGAAATAAATACTATTTAAAATCAAGATGTTGTAAGACTATATTTGAATTAAATAGTGAAATAGGGAAAGATCTAGAAAAAGGTGAATCCTTAGTTATTAAGAATGATGATATGATTGAAGTTTATAGTGAAAATGACAATTATACAAGAAGAGTCAATAATATAAAATGTAGAGGATGCGGCAGAGAGATAGATTTATCATATACATTTTGTCCTCATTGTGGATATAAAAATCTATCATAGAGAATATGCATAAATTTTTATTGCAATATCCATTTTCTTGTGCTATCATTAAGTTATAAAGTTAATATGACTGAGGCAGAGATATGAGAGCCTTAATTTAGGAAATATTTTTCAAAAAATGTTTCCTAAATTAAGGCTCTTTTTTTATTTTATAAAGGAGGAAGAATATGTTTGATATTACAATTATAGGTGCGGGTGTTACAGGATGTGCTATTGCAAGAGAATTATCTAGGTATCAATTAAAAATTTGTGTACTTGAAAAAGAGATTGATGTTGCAAGTGGAACAACTAAAGCAAATAGTGCTATTGTTCATGCAGGAGAAGATCCTATTCCAGGAACACTAAAAGCAAAATTAAATGTTTTAGGAAATGAAATGTATGACAAGCTTTCAGAAGAATTAGACTTTCCGTTTAAAAGATGCGGATCTTTAGTTTTATGTTTTGATGAAGAGGATATTAGTAAACTAGAAGAATTGAGACAAAGAGGTTTGATAAATGGATTACCTGATACTATGGAAATATTGAAGCGAGAGGAAGCATTAAATTTAGAACCTAATTTGTCAGAGAGTGTAGTAGCAGTTTTAACACTTCCTACAGGCGGTATAACTTGCCCTTATGAAATGACTATTGCTCTTGCAGAAAATGCATATACAAATGGAATAGAGTTTAGATTTGAAACTGAAGTTAATGATATAATAAAAGTTCAAGAAGAATACTTAATGAAAACAAATAAAGGCGATATAAAAACAAAGTTAATAGTAAATGCAGCAGGAGTTTACGGAGATATTTTTAATAACATGGTTAGTAAGAATAAGTGCAATATTATTGCAAGAAAAGGTGAATATGTTTTATTTGACAAGGAAGTAGGAGATATGGTTTCTAGAACTTTATTCCAACTTCCAACTAAACTAGGAAAAGGTGTGCTTGTAACACCAACTGTAGATGGAAATTTATTATTAGGACCTACTGCACTTGATATAGAAGATAAAGAAGATTTTGATACTACTTCAGGTGGTCTTAATAGTGTTTTAGAAAAAGCTAAATTTAGCATAAATTCAATTCCAATGAGATCTATAATAACACAATTTGCAGGGCTTAGAGCTCATTCTGAAAAAGGAGATTTTATTATAGGAGAATCAGAAGATGCTAAGAACTTTATAAATGCTATTGGAATAGAATCGCCAGGTTTAACAGCAGCACCTGCAATTGCAAAGATGGTTGGAGATATAATAGTTGAAAAATTCCATCCTGAAATCGATAAAACTTTTAATCCTATAAGAGAAGGTATTCCAAAGTTCAGAGAAATGACTAATGAAGAAAGAAAAGAAATTATAGCAAAAGACTCATCTTATGGTAAAATTGTCTGTAGATGTGAAACTGTTACTGAAGGTGAAATTTTAAGAGCTATTAGAGGCCCTTTGGGTGCTACAACAATTGATGGAGTTAAGAGAAGAACAAGAGCTGGTATGGGAAGATGTCAAGCAGGTTTCTGTTCAAATAAAATTGTTGAAATATTATCAAGAGAATTAAATGTTCCTCCTACTGAAGTAACTAAGTTTGGAAAAGGCTCTAATTTTTTAGTAGGAAAAAATAAAAATGATGTAGAGTAATATAAGGAGGGTTATTGATGATTCAGTACGATATTGTTGTAATTGGTGGTGGCCCAGCAGGGCTAGCGGCAGCTATCAAAGCTAAAGAAGAAGGAATTGATTCGGTTTTAATTATAGAAAGAGATGGTCAATTAGGTGGTATATTAAATCAATGCATACACAATGGTTTTGGACTTCATACTTTTAAGGAAGAGTTAACTGGACCAGAATATGCAGAGAGATTTATTAGAAAAACTCAAGAATTAAGAATAGATTATAAGTTAAATACCATGGTATTAGATCTTAATAAAGATAAAATGATTACAGCAGTTAATGAAGATGAAGGAATAATCGAGATAAAAGCTAAAGCAGTAGTATTGGCAATGGGATGTAGAGAAAGACCAAGAGGTGCTATCAACATACCTGGTAGTAGATGTGCAGGAATATATTCAGCAGGAACAGCTCAAAAATTTGTAAATATTGAAGGATATATGCCGGGTAAAAAAGTTGTAATATTAGGATCTGGTGATATCGGGTTAATAATGGCGAGAAGAATGACTTTTGAGGGTGCTGAAGTAAAAGCAGTTGTTGAACTTCTTCCATTCTCAGGAGGTTTAAAAAGAAATATAGTTCAATGCTTAGATGATTTTGATATTCCATTAATGCTTTCACATACTATTACAAAGATAGAAGGTAAAGATAGGGTTGAAGGTGTTGTTATTGCAAAGGTAGATGAAAACAGAAGGCCAATAAAAGGAACTGAACAACACATTGAATGTGATACATTGTTATTATCTGTTGGATTACTTCCAGAAAATGAATTATCAAAAAATGCAGATGTTAAATTATCAACTATTACTGGTGGACCTGAAGTTGATGAAAAAATGCAAACGAATATAGATGGGGTATTTGCATGTGGTAATGTTCTTCATGTACATGACCTAGTTGATTTTGTTACTTTAGAAAGTTACCAAGCAGGTAAAAGTGCTGTAGATTATGTAAAAGGAAACTTTGTTGATGGAAACAAAATTGAGGTTGTTGCAACAGAGGGCGTTAGGTATACAGTACCTGAAACAATTAATCCAGCTAATATAGGAAAACTAATTGATGTTAGATTCAGAGTTGATAATGCTTATGAAAATAAATATGTTTCAGTTTATTTTGATGATATAAGAGTAAGTCATAAATTAAAGAAAGTTTTAGCTCCAGGAGAAATGGAAACAGCTAAATTGCCTAAGGCATTCTTTGATAAATATCCTGATTGCAAAACAATTACAATCAAGTTGGAAGGGGAGTAAATTTAATGGAAATTAGAAAAATGATTTGTATTGGATGTCCTTTAGGTTGTCCGCTTGAAGTAAGTTTAGAGGCAAATAAGGTTATTGAAGTTAAAGGAAATACATGTCCTAAAGGAGTAACTTATGCGGAAAAAGAATGTACTAATCCTACAAGAATAGTTTGTTCATCAGTTTTTGTAACAAATGGGGAGATTGACTGTGTTCCTGTTAAAACAGAGAATGATATTCCTAAAGGCAAAATATTTGATTGCATAAAGGCTTTAAAAGGTATAGTGGTAGAAGCACCAGTTAAAATTGGAGATGTAATAGTTGAAGATGTAGCAGGTACTGGAGTAGATGTAGTAGCAACAAGGACGATAGAAAATAAAAATTAGGTTAAAAGATTTCTCCAAATAATTTCATTTGAAATTTTAAATCGTCTAAAGCCATAATAAGAAAATGACCAGGTTTGACTTGGTCATTTTTATTTATTAGAAAAGTTTTTTTAAGCAATTTCTACATATAAGTGTTTGTCCATTATTTGCAGTGATAATTTGATTATCGGTTATTGTTTTACCACAAATTTCACAGCGTTTTCCACAACTAATATCATTTTTGAGTTTTCTTTTAGTTGAAACTGTGGATTTTTTATTTGGTGGTGGAGAATATTTCACAGGTTCTTGTTCTATAGTACTTTTCATTAGTTCATATTTTATAGTGTAAATACTTTCGCAAAAAAGTTCTAACTCAAATCTTGGATTTTCTCTGTCATAGAATTCTTCGATTATTAACTTCCTTACTTGGGCATCGTTTATTATTAATCCACTTTTTTCAACACCATCAAATATACTTTTAGGAATATTTGTGGTATCAGGATGTCTTTTATTACTTTTATAAAAAACTTTTAATACTGCTATCAGTGATTCTGTTAGACTGACTCCTGGATTTTGAACTCTTGCTTCATAGGCAATTTCTTCTTCATATAGTGCATATCTATCATGATATTTACCTGAGGCATAAGGAAGAATACTTCTACCATTCTTATTAGAAAGTTTGAAATTTGATTTTGTTATGGGAGAACCTTTAACTACAATTTTTGCATATTTTTTGTTCATATAATTCTTCCTTTCTAAAGATAAATCATACGAAAATTTAATCTATGCAAATCCAAAAGTTCAGGCACCAGTGAGTTTTGGATTTGCATAGACTTATAGTTGAAGTGATTTATCTATACATATAAATCTAAAGAAATTATAGCACAATGAGAGAGAATTTCATATTGTTGATTAATGGAGATAGTTAAAGTATAATTTATTTAGTTTAGAATATTTATAAATTGCGAAACAAGTTCGAAATTTATAGTGACAAGTTACAAGTGATAAGTGACAAGTTGTGGATACCTTTCGTAAACGAAAGATTTTAATTAAACAAAATATAAAAAGATTAATTTTGCGTCAGCAAAATCACATTATTTAATCATCATTAACTTGTCACTAATGTAGTTCACTTTTTATTTCAATTATCAAATAATAAGCAACAAAAAATATATTGAATACTATTGAAAGGATATACTATGGATAAGAAAATAAAAATACTAGCAATTGAATCTAGTTGTGATGAGACGGCGGCATCTGTTGTGGTCGATGGTAGAGAAGTTTTGTCAAATGTTATAGCATCACAAATTGATACTCATAAAAAATTTGGTGGAGTTGTACCTGAAGTTGCATCACGAAAACATATTGAGGCAATAAGTGCTGTTGTAGATGAAGCAATAAAAGAGGCTGGAGTTACCTTTGATGATATAGATGCGGTAGGAGTAACTTATGGTCCGGGATTAGTAGGCGCTCTTTTAGTAGGTTTACAATACGCTAAAGGACTGGCATATTCTTTAAATAAGCCATTAATTGGGGTAAACCATATTGAGGGGCATATTAGCGCAAATTTTATTCAACACAAAGATTTGAAACCTCCATTTATTTGTCTTGTTGTTTCTGGAGGACATACATTTATAGTTTATATGAATGACTATGGACAGTATGAAGTTATGGGTCAAACTAGAGATGATGCTGCAGGAGAAGCTTTTGACAAAGTAGCACGTGCAATTGGACTTGGATATCCTGGAGGACCAAAAATTGATAAGCTTTCTAAAGAAGGAAATGCAGATGCAATAAAGTTTCCAAGAGCTAAATTTGCAGATAAAGATTCCTTAGATTTTTCTTTTAGTGGAATTAAATCGGCGGTTCTAAATTATTTAAATAAAATGAAAATGAAAAATGAAGAAATAAATAATGCTGACATAGCAGCATCATTTCAAAAGGCAGTTATTGATGTATTGGTAGATAATGCAATAAAAGCTTGTAAAATCAAAAAAGTAGATAAGATTGCTATTGCAGGAGGTGTAGCTGCCAATTCTTCGTTAAGAGAAGCAATGATGAAAGCAGGAGAAAAGAACAATATAAATGTATTATTTCCAGAATTAATACTATGTACTGATAATGCAGCTATGATAGGAAGTGCTGCATATTATGAATTTATAAAAGGAAAAATAGCAGATTTAGAATTAAATGCTGTTCCTAATCTAAAACTTTTGTAAATATTAAAAAAATATGAACAAGAATGGAAACTTTTATCCATAAGTATGTTTAAAAACAAAGCAAAATAGAGAAAAAACGAGTAAAAACATTATAGTTTAAGCTATTCGCTCAAAATAAACAAATAGTTGAAATATAAATGTTTACATTATAAAGACATTTGATAATATCAAATGTCTTTTATGATTTATGAATAATGTGTTTATAAATTAGAATTTATTCACAAATAATATTGTTGGCTATTAGTCATAAATGTTTATAATAATAAACATAGAACGTGACCAATAGTCATATTTATGAGGAGAGGTATTAATAAATGGTAAAGAAAGGTAGAAAAGTTAGTGAAAACAAGAAAAACAAGAGAGATAATCTTTTTAAAGCAGCGGATCAATTATTTTCAACAAAAGGGATAAACGATACAGTAATAGATGATATAGTAAAAAAAGCTGGTGTTGCTAAAGGGACTTTCTATTTATACTTTAAAAATAAATATGACATTATTGAAAGATTGATGGTTAGGAAAAGTATGAAGATTCTAAAGAATTCTATGGAAAAGCTAGAAGAATATTTAGAAAAAAATACTGTTGAATACTCAGAGCAGATTCTTGTCTATACAGATTTTATTATTGAAGATTTAAAAAAAGATAAGAAGACGTTGAAGCTTATTTACAAAAATTTGTCCTGGGGATTTTTTAAAAAAGTAATATCAGAGGGGGATTCAGAACATAGTGAAGAGGTTAAAAATATTCTAAGTACTTTTATTGATTATCTTGCTAGTTATGGAATAGAAGAAAAGGAAGCCATGATTACTTTATTTATGATTATTGAGCTTACAGGATCAATTTGTTATAGTTCTATTATTTTAAATGAACCATATTCAATGGATGAGATGAAACCTTATCTATTTAAGTGTATAAATAAAATGGTTAAATGTGGAGGTTAAAAATATAAAATTTGATTTTAAAGAACTTTAAGGGTTTATTGAAATACCAATAAACTATGATTCGGAAAGTTCTCTTACAACAGTATACTATACTTTAGATGAATCACTACCAAAAGATTTACCTTCAATTGTAGCCACTAATAAGTTAAAAGAAGATTATAATATGACAACTACTCATTTTATTGTAATGAAGGATACAGTAGAGTCATTTAAAGTAAAAGAAATGGTTGATAAGATAAGAAAATTGGATGGTATCAACTAGTTCTAGCTAATTTGGAATACCAAGCTGCTAGAGATGAGGAAAATAAGCAAATAGATGAAATTATAAAAATAGTTAAAAGTTATGATTCATAAGCTTATGTGGCAGGAGAGGGGCCATTAATATGGTAGTTATTGTATTTATACTTCCATCAATACTACTAGCATGTGAAAAAATAATTTCTGTTAGTTCATTACATTAGAAAAATAAGCCTCAATTAAAAAGATGATTTCAATCAGCAAATAGTAAGGCATAAATATATAAATTAGCCCCCATGTAAATATAAGGGGGCTTTTCTGCTTAAAGTTTTAAATTTTCAATGAAAAGTTAAGTTAACTAGTAAGCTCATTAGTAGGATAAATCACATTAATTGCAGAAGGAAGTATTTGGAATTCGATATGTTGTGATTGTATTAATTCACCGTCAATGTTTATATTAATATCTTCTTCACAATTAACACTTACTTTTTTTGCATTAAAAAAGGTAACTTCTTTTATTTCACTATGTATACCTTTAATTAACTTTGGAAAAAGCATTAAAATCTTAAGAATACTAATATTTTCAACTAGACATACATCAAAGTAACCATCACTAATTTTCGCAAAAGGTGCTACATGCATTCCACCTCCATAGAAACATCCGTTACATATAGCTAAAAGAGTGGTTTTTGCATTAAATTTTTTATTATCTAAAATAATTTCTAAATTTCTATTTTTATGAAAGAAAACTGCAAGGAAAATAGATAATAAATAAGCTAGTTTATTTGGTATAAATGAAGATTTTTTTAACTTAATAGAACTTTTAACTACATCTGCATCAAAACCAATTGATGAAATATTTATAAAATATTTATTGTTTACAATTCCTACATCTACTTTTTTACTTTCACCAAATATTGTTTTTTCAAGTATATTTTCAGCAGTAATATTTTTATCAATAATTAGTGATTTGATAAAATCATTACCAGAACCTGCTGGTATTATTCCTAATTGACTTTGGGTATTAATTATTCCGTTCAAAATTTCGTTGAGGGTTCCATCTCCTCCAACAGAATATATACGATAATTATCCAGCTGAACGTATTTTTGCACGATTTCAGTGGCATGTCCAGGTTTTTGTGTTATTTCAATTATTGGTTCTTCTTCTAACGATTCAAATATTTCTTCTATTTTTGGAATAAGGTCTAAAGATTTTCCTTTGCCTGCTTTTGGATTAATAATAAATAAATGTTTCATATAATGCACCCTTTCAAAAGGAACTTAAAAATATTTCATATTAATATAATTATAATACAGAATACAGAGGTTTAGAATAAAATTGTGCACTTCTATACTATATTACTATAGAATGATAGTGTAGAAAAGTATAAGGGTGGTTATATTTGAGGACATTAAAGTATGGTTCTAGAGGTCCAGATGTAAAAAAAGTTCAAGCTGTTTTGAATAAAATTGGCTATGATGTAGGTGCAGTTGATGGAGTATTTGGTAGTAAGACTGAAGAGGAGGTAAAAAGATTTCAAAGAAATTTTGGCCTTTATCCTGATGGAATAATTGGTACAAAAACATGGAGTATATTACAAAAATATTATCGAGGTTATGACAACTATAAAATTAGATATGGAGATACATTGTATAAAATTGCTGAAGCTTATTATAGTGATGTTGATGCGATTTTAACTGCTAATCCTGGTTTGAATCCGTTTAACTTAAAAGTTGGAATGGAAATTAAAGTACCATATATGATTGATATAGTAGATACAAATGTAGATTATACTTATAATATCTTGGAGAGTGATATAGAAGGATTAAAAGGACTGTATCCGTTTTTACAAGTAACAACTGAAGGAAAAAGTGTTTTAAATAAAAATTTATACACAATAAAAATTGGAGATGGTCCTAATAAAGTGTTCTATAACGGATCTCATCATGCACTAGAATGGATAACAACTCCGGTTCTTATGAAGTTTATAGAAGAGTTTTCAAGAGCATATGCAACTGGAACTAAAATAAATGGATATGATCCAAAAGAAATTTGGGATAAAAGTACAATTTATATAATGCCTATGGTTAATCCAGATGGTATAGAATTAGTTCTAAATGGATTAAGCAGAAGTAATCCATATTATAATGATTTGATTAAATGGAATAAAGGAAGCACTGACTTTTCAAGAAATTGGAGTGCAAACAATAGAGGAGTAGATTTGAATCATAACTATGATGCATCTTGGCAGAAATCGAAAGACATGGAAGCAGCTTATGGAGTAACGGGGCCAGGCCCAAGAAGGTATTCTGGACCTGCACCAGAATCTGAGCCTGAAACAAAAGCGGTAGTAGAATTTACAAAGAAAATATTGCCTGAACTTGTTCTAGCATACCATAGTCAAGGTGAGGTTATATACTGGAATTATTTAAACATGGCAACAGAAAGAATGAAGAAAATAGGAGAAGAACTTGCTAAGGCATCAGGATATTCACTTGCAGAAACTTATGGATCAGCATCATATGCAGGATATAAAGATTGGGTAATTGAGAAATATATGAAACCTGGATACACAGTTGAGGTTGGTCTTGGGCTTAATCCACTACCGATAAGTCAGTTTGATAAGATATATGAAGATAATTTAGGATTACTTTTAGAAGCTGCAACGATAACTACAAAAATGTGAAGAAGAATAAAGGCTTCTTCACATTTTTGTATAATGTGTAATTAATAATGAACAATATTACAAAACTTATGCTAATCTAAATGCATTAAATTGAGTAAAAAGGACAATTAGGCAGTGAGATGTTATAATAAATCAAGAGCTTTTAATCTTTATTGTGAATTGGGAATTGCGATTTGTGCATTGTATGGAGGGAGTTTTATATGGCAACTATAAAAAGCAAAGAAAGGTCAGTACATAAAAAGCGAAACAAACTAATTAGTGATTCAATAGTAGTATATTTATTTTCTGCATTTATACCATTATTAACATTTTTAAAATTTCAATATATTTATATAATTCAACTTGCAATTTTAACTTCAATAATTTCAATTATCCAAACCAATATGTTTAAAATAAAAATTCTTAATGTAGGAATAAAGGGTGAGAAAAGAGTTTATAAGAAGCTAAAAAAGCTTAATAAAGAATACCTTGTTTATAATGATATAACTCTTTGGGATGGACAAAATGGTGCTCAGATTGATCATTTAATCATGTCTAAGTATGGAATTATAAATATTGAAACTAAAAATATGACTGGTGAAATTATTGGAAATGAGAATGACGAATACTGGATACAAAAGAAATTTGGACGAGGTAGTAATATTTATTCAAATAAATTTAAAAATCCATGTTTACAAGCAAAAGAGCATGAAAGAATTATAAAGAGTTCTCTAAAATTTAATGGGGTGCGAGAGAATTTACCTATAAAGTCTATTGTTGTATTTAATGAAATTCAGGGTGGAAGAATAAATGTAAACACTAGAAACGTAAAAGTTTTTAAGGAATCAGAATTATTTAACTATATAAACAACCAATTTGGGAAAAAACAAATAATTAATGATGTACTTGTGGATAAAATTATTGAAATTTTTGATAAAAGAATTGAAGGGCGTAAATAGAAAAAGCAGGATTATGTCCTGCTTTTAATTTATTCTACAGAATTTAATCTATCAAGAATAGTTTTCTCCATTACTTCAATGTTTTTAGCTGCCTCTTTTTGAGAGCTAGCTTTTGTATAAAGGTAGATTTTAATTTTGGGTTCTGTACCTGAAGGTCTTACAGCATACCAACTTCCATCTTCAAGATAGTATCTCAATACATTTGAAGCAGGGATATCTTTATATCCATTATTATAATCAATTGCTTCAGAAAGCTTTTTGTCTCCTATTGTAGTTGGATAATCTTTTCTATATGATTCCATCATTCTCTTGATTCTTTCTCCACCTTCTACTCCTTCTAAAACTAAAGAAATTTGTTTTTCTTTATAAAAACCATATTTTTTGAAAATTTCTTCACGTACTTCTAAAAGAGTTTTGCCTTGGGATTTGTAATAAGCTGCAGCTTCACATAATAACATTGAAGAGCTTACTCCATCTTTATCTCTAACTTGTGTACCTGTTGTATAGCCTATGCTTTCTTCATACCCAAAGATATAATTATATCCTTTTTCTTTTAATTCAGGAATTCTACCACAGATATTTTTGAATCCTGTTAAAGCTTCGAAAGTTTCAACTCCGTATTCAGCGGCTATTGCTTTCCCTAAATCCCCGGTCACAATAGATTTAACAATAGCAGGTTTTTCAGGAAGGTTTCCTAATGAATTTAATCCTTCTACTATATAATTTATAAGTATTGCACCAGTTTGATTTCCGTTAAAAGATACATAGTTGCAATTTTCATCTTTAACTTCTATAGCAAGTCTATCGCAATCTGGGTCTGTTGCAATTAGAAGTTCTGCTCCGATTTTCTTTCCTAGATCTTCTGCATATTTAAATGCCCTTGTATCTTCAGGATTTGGGTATCCTACTGTAGTAAAGTCAGGATCTGGATGTTCTTGCTCAGGTACAACAGTAATGTTTGTAAATCCTCTTTCTCTTAGAACTCTTTGCACAGGAACGCTTCCTGTACCATTTAGAGGTGTGTAAATAATATTTATATCTTTATCAATGTCTTTATCTCTTATACTTAGACTTTTTACCATATTTATGTATTTTTCATCCATTTCTTTACCTAATATAGTAAGTAATCCTTTTTCTTTAGCTTCTTTTTCATCTATTTTTTTTACAGATTCAAAACCTTCTACTTGGGAAATTTTTTCTGTCATAGCATCTGCAATATTGGATAATACTTGAGCACCATCTTCCCAATAAACTTTATATCCATTGTAATCCTTAGGATTATGACTTGCAGTAATTATAATACCAGCAGCAGTATTTAATTGTCTTATTGTATAAGAAAGCTCTGGAGTAGGTCTTAGAGATTCAAATAAGTAAGCTTTTATTCCATTTGCAGCAAGAACTAGTGCAGCAAGTTTGGAAAAGTCATCTGAGAAATGCCTGCAATCATAAGCTATTGCAACACCTCTATCCATATAATACTGACCTTTTTCTATTATAAAATCTGCAATACCTTGAGTTACTTTTGATATATTGTATGCATTCATCCTATTAGTACCGGCACCCAATTTACCTCTCAATCCCGCAGTTCCAAACTCTAAGGATTTATAGAATCTATCTTGGATTTCAGACTCGTTGCCTTCTAGTGCTTTCAATTCTTCTCTAGTCTTTTCATCAAAAAAATCATTATTTAACCAGTCTTCGTATATCTTTCTGTATTCCATAAAATTCACTCCTTTTTATAAAAAATATTTTGTTATATGAATCATTAAAAATAGCATATATACATGATTATTATTACTCTACAATCAAAATATATCAGTAAGATTTGATTTTTGCAAATATTTTGTTATAGGTAGTAAATTAAAGTTTTTCTAATCTAGAAAGAGAAATAAAGAGATAAATATTGTTAAGGGATTAAAACAGTATTTTGAAATAGTAAAACATTTTAGATACTCAGCATATATTATGACTATAGAGTCACATGACTCATGAGTCACATATTTGAAGTTTATAAAAAATGATTTTAAAACAAGTTATGATCAAAGGGGTGAAGTTTTATGACAAAAGAGACATTTTTAAATTTACCAGAAGAAAAAAGAAAAAAGATTATAGATACATCATTAGAAGAATTTTCAAAATATCCTTATGATAAAGCTTCTTTAAGTAGAATAGTAGAAAAAGCAGGAATTGCAAAAGGAAGTATGTATCAATATTTTAAAAATAAAAAAGATTTATATAAGCATGTTATAAACTTAATCATCGAAAAGAAAAAAGAAATCTTGAATAAAGCACAAAAGAATGAAAATGTTACTACTTTAGTTGGGTTTATGAAAATGTCTATTAAGCAAAGTGTGATGATGTGTGAAAAATATCCAAGGATGTTTATGGTTAATTATTGGTTGGATAAAAGTGAAGGAGCTTTTAAAAAAGAAATATTAGGAGAGATTTATGCTGTTGGTGATGAATACATGAAGCAGTTTGTTAAGAAAGCTAAAGATAGTGGTGAAATTAGGCAGGACTTAGATACAGAAATAATCACTAGGATTTTGATTAGAACTTTCAGTTCTATTTCAGATATTACTAATGAATTTTATGTTAAAGAAAAGAAAATTGATATGATTTATGAGTATACAGATACACTTATTGATGTTATTTCAAATGGTATTTTAAATAAAAGGGAGTGAGTTTATGATAGAAGTTAAAAGTTTATTTCATAAATATAATGTACAAGATGATTATTCAGTAAATGATGTTTCCTTTACTATAGATAAAGGAGAAATATTTGGGCTATTAGGTCCTTCAGGAGCAGGAAAAAGTACTATTCAGAATATAATGATAGGACTTTTAAAGCTACAGAACGGAAAAGTTGATTATAATGGTGAAAGTATATTAAATTTAAAAGAGGATTTTTTCAATAATATTGGAGTTTCATTTGAACAATCAAATTTATTTGATAAGCTAACTGCTAGAGAAAATTTAAAATATTATGCTGGATTGTTTGATGTAGAAACAAAAGATCCTGAGATGTTGTTGGAAATGGTGGGGTTAAAGGCAGCGGTAGACAAAAGAATAAAGCAATTTTCTAAAGGGATGAAACAGAGAGTGGTATTTGCTAGAGCGTTAATTAATAATCCAAAAATATTGTTTTTAGATGAGCCATTATCGGGATTAGATCCTACTACAGCTGAGAGAATAAAAGATATAATTAAGGCTAAAAAGAAAGAAGGCACAACAATTTTCCTCACAACTCATAATATGTATGTGGCTGATGAGCTTTGCGATAGGGTAGCATTTTTAAATAACGGGAAAATTATTGCAATGGATTCTCCAAGAAATCTTAAATTAATGTATGGTAAACAAGCGGTTAAAGTTGAATATAAAGTGGGAGAAGAAATAAATTCTGAATTGCTATTTCCAGAGAAAGAAGCTGATAGGTCTAGGCTTAAAGATTTAATTGATAAGAAAAATCTTCAGACTATGCATTCTCAAGAGGCAACACTTGAGGAAATATTCATTAAACTAACAGGAAGGGGGCTATCCTGATGAACAAACTCTGTTCATTATTAAAACAGGACAGTAAATTAGCTATAAGGAATGGATATATCGCAGTGGTTATAATTCTCGCGGCAATTTATATTTTATTAATCAGATTTGTAGTACCGGAAGAATTAAAGATTGGTATAAGTGAAATAGCATACGATGTAACAGATGGAAACTTCAATGAATATTTAAAAGACTTTCCAGAAGACAGATTATTAACGTCAAATGAAGAGTTCTATTTAAATTTAAAAGATAATCCCAATACTATTGGAATTATCTTTGATGGGACAATTAAAAACCCTAAAGTAACGATAGTGAAGCAAGGTATAGAATATGATAAGGCTTTGAATCTTTTGGAAGCATCAATAAAAAGAACTCTTGGAGATTATAAAGGGGAAGCGGATAATGCTACTATCACTACCACTTATTTAAGACCACAATCTGATAAAATTCCTTTTAATAAATCCTTGCTACCACTGTTTCTTTCAACTGAAGTAATATCCTTTGGTTTCATTATAATAGCTGTAATGGTTTTTCAAGAAAAGAAATTAGGAACATTAAAAGCATATAGAGTTTCACCAGGTGGAGTGTTTAATTATGTGTTATCAAAAACTATTGTAAATGTAGCCATGGCTATGATTTTTGGAATGCTACTTACTGTGGGAGTAATGGGGTTTGATATTCCTTATTTAGAATTTCTTAGTGTTATTGCTTTGGCCAGCATTTTGATGACACTTCTGGGGATATGGTTAAGTGTGTATTTTGATGATTTAGAGAGTTTTTTATTTGTAGGTGTGGGGTTGATTTGCATTTTTGCAATACCATTAATGTCTTATTTATTCCCAGCTTTCTCATATAGATTTTTTGAATATATACCTTCATATCCAATAATATTTGGAGTTAGAGAAATGTTGTTTTATACAGGTAAAGAAAACTTTTTATTACCAATGTTTTCTACATTAATTGTAGAAATATTGGGAGTAGGAATTATTACTTTAAAAACTGTTAAAAAACGTCTATTAAAGGGGGCATAAACTGTGAGAAAGATATTAAACCTTGTAAGACAAAATTTTAAGTTATCATTAAGAAATAATTTGCTTTTGTATATGATAGGATTCGTATTAGTAGGATCTATTGCCATTAGGGTTTTTCTTCCTTCAGTAGATAATATGGAGATGAGCTTTGTGGTAAATAAAGAAGCGGCACAGGATATTGGAGAAGAGTTAGAGGATTACGGTAAAATTGAGATTTATAATAGTATTGAAGAAGTTGAAGAGAGAGTATTAAGAATGGATGATACTCCTGGTATAGTAAAGGTAGAGGATGAATACAGAGTTATTTTGGAAGGAAATGAAATGGAAGCTGTTGCAGAACTACCAGCATATATTATAGATGTGATTAAATCAGGAGACGAAGAATCTTTCATTGAATATGAAAGCTTGGGTAAGAGCAGTAGTTTTACAAAACATTTTATTACTATTATATTCATAATTGCAGCTATAGTAATAGGAGGAATGGTTATGGGATTTTCTATAATTGAAGAAAAGGAAACAAGAGTTGGTAGAGCATACTCTGTATCTCCTTTGAAATTTGGAGAATATATCATTAGTAAGAGCTTAATAACAGGAGTATTAGGACTAATATTAGCAATTATGTCAACAGTAATACTTTTGGGAAACGGTATTAATTATGGTCACTTGATAGTTGGGATTATCTTCTCAATTGGGTTTGCATTAATATTTGGGTTCATAATTGGAGGATATGCAGATAATCTAATGACTGGTATCGCAATAATGAAGAGTTTGTTTTTTATCCTAATGGGAATTCCAATAGCAGCAGTTTTTGTACCTGATAAATTTCAATGGGTCATGTATCCTTTCCCAAATTATTGGAGCTTTAGAATATTCAAATCTATAATTGTTGACAAAGGTACATGGGTGGAAGTTTTCAAGTTTGGTAGCTTTAGTGTATTTTTAACATTAATAATGTTTCTAATAATGAGGAGTAGTTTAAAAAAGCGTTTGAAATTCTAAAAACCACTAATAAAGTGGTTTTTATTATAATGTTACATCTTTAATAAATCTTAAAGCATTTTTATAGAATATTTTTTCAATTTCTTTTTCTGTAAAATGATCCTTTTTTAGAGCTTGAACTAATAAATCCATTTTACCAATGTTCTTAAGTTCTAGGTTAGAATTAATGCCATCAAAATCAGTTCCAAGGGAGATTATATCAATTCCACCAACTTGTTTAATATGTGTAATATGTTTAACTATATCATCAATACGGCTTTCAGCAGAGCCATTTAAGAATAAACCATAAAAATTAATACCTAAAAGACTACCTTTCTCTGCAAGAACTTTTATCATTTCATCTGTTAAATTTCTTTCATTTGGTTCAATTTCTCTAGCGTTTGAATGAGATGCGATAAATGGAGATTTTGAATATCTTGCAACATCATAAAATCCTGCGTCTGATAAGTGAGAAACATCTATTATCATTTTTTTATCATTCATTTCACTTATTAATTCTAAACCAAAAGGAGTTAAACCTTTATCTGCATGAACCCAATTATAGTTTGGGTATCCTATTTCATTAGGAAAATTCCAAGTTAGAGTTATTAAGGATACACCTAATTTTTTAAAAATTCTTAAATTCTCTAATTTACCTTTTAGAATTCCACCTTCTTCAATTGTTAGAAAAGCTGAAATTTTATTTTCCTTTTTATTATTCATAATTTCATTATAATTTGTAGCTAAATTAATTTTATCTTTATTTTTTTCTAATTCAGTATGAAATCTATCTACCATCAACAGACAGTCTTGAAGTGGATCTTTTGATTCATATAAATTTACACACATTGCAAAAAATTGTGCTATTGAATTTGATTTTATTAATTTATTAATATCAACATGATAAGAATTATTTAAAAGATTTGAGTTATCTTTTAAAACTTTATATATGGTATCGCAGTGAAAATCAATTAAATTCATATTATTCTCCTAAGAATTAATAGTTTTATTTTTCATTAATATAAAAAATATGTAATACTTGTCTATACTATTATACTACAATTGAATCATTAAAGTAGTAAACGGCGCATAATTTGACAGTTACAAGGGTAAATATTATAATCTGTATTAGTATAGTTAAACTTGTTTATTTGAATTGAAGTATTGCAGAGAATTTGTTATATTTAAAGTTAGTAAATTATAAGTATAAAAATTAATAATATATACTTTTGGTAATAAAATAAGGGAGGAACACCGATGAAAAACGTACTAATAAAGCAGTTATATAGAGAAACGGAAGGTTTTTTTGGTAATGAAGTTAAAATTTCAGGTTGGATAAGAACTTTGAGAGCTTCAAATAAATTTGGATTTATTGAAATAAATGACGGAAGTTTTTTCAAAAATGTTCAAATTGTATTCGATGCAGAATTAGATAACTTCAAAGAAATCTCTAAATTTCCTATAAGTTCAAGTGTTGAAATAGAAGGACAATTTGTAAAAACTGAAGGAGGTAAACAGCCTTTTGAAATACATGCTAAAAAGGTTACTCTTATCGGAAAATCAGACTCTTCTTATCCACTTCAAAAGAAAAGACATTCTTTAGAGTATCTTAGAGAAATTGCTCATTTAAGACCTAGAAGTAATACTTTTTCTGCTGTGTTTAGAGTAAGATCTGTAGCAGCCTATGCAATTCATAAGTTTTTCCAAGAGCAGGATTTTGTTTATGTAAACACACCAATAATCACAGGAAGTGATTGTGAAGGTGCAGGAGAAATGTTTAGAGTAACAACATTAGATTTAAAGGATGTTCCAAAAACTGAGGAAGGTAAAGTTGATACTAAGGAAGACTTCTTTGGTAAAGAAACAAACTTGACTGTTAGCGGACAATTAAATGCTGAAATTTTTGCTTTATCTCATAGAAATGTATATACATTTGGACCAACTTTTAGAGCAGAAAATTCTAACACTCCAAGACATGCAGCTGAATTCTGGATGATAGAACCTGAAATGGCTTTTGCTGAGTTAACTGACTATCTTGATAATGCTGAAGCTATGATTAAATTTGTTATTCAATATGTATTAGATAATGCTCCAGAAGAAATGGAATTCTTTAATAGATTTATTGCTAAAGGATTATTTGATAGATTAAATAATGTGTTGAGTTCTGATTTTGGAAGAGTTACTTACACAGAAGCGGTAGAAATATTAGAAAAATCAGGAGAAAAGTTTGAATTCCCTGTTAAATGGGGAGTAGATCTTCAAACAGAGCATGAAAGATATTTAACTGAAAAAGTTTATGGAAAACCTGTATTTGTAACAGATTATCCAAAAGAAATAAAAGCATTCTATATGAGAATGAATGAAGATGGAAAAACTGTAGCAGCTTCTGACCTTTTAGTTCCAGGAGTAGGAGAACTTATTGGTGGAAGCCAAAGGGAAGAAAGATTAGATGTTCTAGAGCAAAAGATAATCGATAATGGTTTAAATAAGGATGACTATTGGTGGTATCTAGAGCTTAGAAAATTTGGCGAAACTAAGCATTCAGGTTATGGTCTTGGATTTGAAAGACTTATTATGTATTTAACTGGTATGAGTAATATTAGAGACGTAATACCATTCCCAAGAACACCTGGTAATTCAGAATTTTAAATATAAATTAATAAATAGTTAAGTGTAAAACCCAAAGGATTAAGTAGAAACTTGATCTTTTGGGTTTTTGATATTATTTTTCATATAAAGAATAAAGTCTTTCATATAGCTCTGGATTTTTCTTTTTCAAGTTTATTATTTTGAATTTTTCATTTACGAAAGCATGCTTAGTAGAACCTTTAGCTAAAATTTTATTGTCTGATTCTCTAACTACATTATAATTAAAAATCAATTTTGCACCGTTCATTTCTTCTATCCATGTTTCGATTATAAGTTCATCTTCGTATTTAGCACCTTCAATATGTTTACACCCAGTTTCTAAAACAGGTAGTAATACATTTTCTTTTTCCATATCCCTATAGCTCATACCACATTTTAGTATAAATTCTGTTCTTCCAACTTCATACCATGCGTAGTAATTTGAATGGTGTACGATTGCCATTTGATCCGTTTCAACGTAGCGAACCTTTATTTTAGTTTTGTTTATGTACATGTTTCTTATCCTCCCTTATATCCCTCAGAGCTAGTGTTTAAGCCGTTTATTAAATATAGACTTGAATCAACTTATCTATTTAATGGAATATTAATCGATTTTGCCACCGGTTTGCCACCGCAATTTTAATTGGGTGGCAAAACTATAATTTTGAATTTATCATCTCTAATTTTAACACACTATCTTCCTTCATGTTAGTAGTTACATGTGAATAAATATCCATAGTTGTAGAAGATTCACTATGACCTAATCGCTCTTGAATTTCTTTCATAGGCACATCCGCTTCTAATAACATAGTGGCATGAGTATGGCGTAATGCATGGAAAGTGAAATCTATATTCAGTTTTTTATTTACGATTCTACTTAGGCGATTTAAATCATTTTTGGTTATAAATTGACCGTTTTCTTTCGTGCATACAAACTCTGATGTAATATAATCAGAGCCATATTTTACTTTGTTAATACGCTGCATTTGTTTATGTTCTTTTAGAACTCTAACTAAGGTATCACCTAAATAGATTTCTCTATATGAGCTTTTGGTTTTAGGTGAACTAAAGGTCCATTTCTTATCTTTATAAATAAGAGTTTTTTCAACATAAATAATACCGTTTCTTAAGTCTACACAATCCCAAGTTAAACCGCATACCTCTGCAGAGCTAATACCAGTATGAAAAGCAATTTGCAAGGGGATATAATAACCATGACCTTTAGGAAATCTACCTAGTATCTTTTTATAATCATCTTGACTAATTGTATTACTTTGATTATGAATTTATCCTCTCTAATTTTAAAATACTATCTTCTTTCATTATTAAATACGTATATCCCAATGCATATTTGTGAAAGAGTCTTTTTCTTTATGAATTATTTCAACATTAATGCCATTTTGGTATAAAGGGTATTGAATTTTTTCATGAAATAGATTCCAAACACTACAATTTGAAACCCTACCATAAGAACCGAAATTACCACATAACCTGTTGATAAAATCCGTATCCTCTTCATACCACTCAGTTATGTTTTCATCAAATCCCCCAATCTTTTCAAAATATACCCTAGGAATCATAAAAAGAGAACCCAAGGGACTTGATTCTTTTTTGTACGCAGTAAACAAACTTTCATATAAATTTAAGTTTGGCGAAAGATTATGAAGTTTATAACTATCATGCTTACTTATATTAATAAAGTTGCTAAAAGGAATGACGAAGGGATATTTTTTTAATAATTTTAGGCCTAGATCTATACAAGTCATATTAATAGCTATGTTGGGATCAGCAATAATAAATAAATCACCGGTGGCTTTATTAGCACCTTCATTTATGCTTAATGATTTACTGTAATTATTATTGGCACAATTGCCAATGCATATTTCTGAATTGGGCATTAAAGTCTGATATCTTTTTTTTATCCAGGACCAATTCCTATCGTCATAAATATGACCAGGTTTATAGTTTATCAAAAGAGAAATGTTTTTATACTTATCTAAACTAGTCATGAAAAACCTCCGTTTTATTATTAATTTTATTATATTCTCAATTGTGGAAAAGATGAATACAATAAATAATGATATAAATATTTTGTTTATGGAGGAAGTTTATGAAGGCTTTTCATAGCAATTGGACTAAACCGTTTTTTGTGAATCACCCTAATGATGATTATTTTATAGAAGATTTTGATTTACTTGTAGGAATATTGTCCGCATTAAAATGGAAAGAAAAAAATGGTTCTATAAAGATGTATACGGATGACCTGGGTGGTGATTATTACTATAAATTAGGGCTGACAGATATATATGATTTAGGAGTAGAAATTTCATTAGAAAAAATTGTACCAAAATCATTAAACCCTTATATATTTTGGGCAGGAGGCAAATTATATGCGCTGAGAGAAGAAGATACACCAAGCCTTATGCTAGACCTTGATTTTATAATTTGGGAATCAATATCAGATGAGGTTGCAAACCAAGACGTATGTATTGCCCATAGGGAGCTTTTAGAGGGTATCACTTATCCTAATTATGAAAAATTTAAAGGTTTATATCCTTATGATTACGATGATGATTGGGATTGGAAAGAGAATCCATGTAATACGGCTTTGGCCTATTTTGCTGATAAAGAATTAAAAGACTATTTTGTAAGAGAATCTATTAAGTTTATGAATCAAGATTTTAGGCTATATAAAAATCATTGGGATAGGGTAATTGCAATGGTATTTGCTGAACAAAGACTACTTGCTATGTGTGCCAAGAAAAAAGGAATAAAGATTGGGAACTTCATATCTAATAATATGGATAAGAATAATTATTGCAAGTACACTCATATTTGGGGATATAAAAATAAACTATTACAGTCAGAGCATAAACGCGAAGAGTTTTGTAAAGATTGTGTTAATGTAATACTAAGAGATTTTCCGAGTATGTATGATATCCTTTGTAACATTAGTTCTATACAGAAATATTTAATATAAATGGTGATGTGTAACAATTATTTGTAAGGATAATATAATATAGGTGGAAGGGATTTTTTTTGTTTTTGTAAGTATAATTAAAACCTGTTTTATAAATAAATATTGAGGTGATAGAATGAAAAAAAAATGTTATCCTCTGGCTTGGGGGTATAACTATTATAGTCAGTTAGGGTATCCTACACTTAAAAGTACATTTATACAAGTAAGTAGTATAAGTGATGTTATACAGGTTGCAGGAGGTAACGAGCATAGTTTAGCACTGAAGTCAGATGGAACACCGTTGGCGTGGGGAGATAATTCTTATGGTCAAATAGGGGATGGTACAAATGAAAGTCGTAATTTACCTGTAAAAGTGCTAAATATTCAGGATATAATAGGAATCGCATGTGGACTCAATCATAGTTTAGTCGTTAGGGATGATGGAAAAGTATTTGCATGGGGTAGAAATCATAGGGGTCAACTAGGTAATAATACAACAATTAATGAAAATGAACCAATTGAAGTAACTAATATAGATGATGTAATAGAAGTAGCAGGAGGAACCGAACACAGTTTAGCTTTGAAATCAGATGGAACCGTATGGGCTTGGGGAGCGAATTATTACGGTGAATTGGGTAATGGTGGAAGTGGTGATTCCCGTGTGGCTATTCAAAGCAATATAACGGATGTGGTAGCAATTGCAGCAGGTCACCGGGTTAGTTTGGCTTTAAAATCAGATGGAACCGTATGGGCCTGGGGAGCGAATTATTACGGACAATTAGGAGATGGCAGCACAACAACTAGAAGAAATCCAGTTCAAGTAAATACAATCAATAACATTGTGGCAATTGCTGCAGGAACTTTCCACAGTATGGCTATTGATGATAATGGAAGCGTTTGGACTTGGGGATATAATACTAGTGGTCAGTTAGGAAACGGAACAACAGAATATAGGGAATTAAACCCAGTAATGGTTAGTGATATAACAAATATAGGTGCAATATCGGGTGGTGGAGACTTTAGTATGGCCTTAAGGTTAGATGGAAAAGTATTTACTTGGGGTCAAAGTAGTTATGGTCAATTAGGTAATGGTCTTACTGTAAATAGTAATTTACCTGTGGAAGTAACCAACTTAGAAGATGTTAAAGGAATTGGTAGTGGAACAAATCATAGTTTAGCTATTAAATCAGATGGAACCCTATGGGCATGGGGACGCAACAATAAAGGACAATTGGGCAATGGACAATTTGGTGACTATAGTTCCATACCTGTCAAAGTAAATGGACTATGTGAAATTAAAGCTATAGCCTGTGGAGAAAATCATAATTTAGCTCTCAAATCAGATAAAATGGTTAGAACTTGGGGCAGAAATACTCAAGGTCAACTAGGCAATGGAGCCTTTGGGGATAATTCTGAAGTACCTGTATGTGTGGATAATTTATACGATGTAGAGGCCATAGCAGGAGGAAGTCAGCACAGCATAGCTCTAAAATGCAATGGAGTAGTATGGGGTTGGGGTAACAACTCTAATGGACAGTTAGGAGATGGGACCACAATAAATAGGGCAAAAGCAAGACGTGTTATTGGATTATCCAATGTGAAAAAGATTGCAAGTGGTTCTGATCATAATTTAGCCCTAAGAGATGATGGAACTGTATGGTCTTGGGGATATAACGCATTTGGGCAGTTAGGAGACAATACCACAGTAGACAAAGTAACGCCTGTGATGGTAGATAATTTAAAAGATATAGTTGAAATTGCATGTGGAGATAATCATAGCATGGCTATTAAAAGCGATGGAACTTTGTGGACTTGGGGAGAAAACTCTCGGGGACAATTAGGGAATAATGTATTTGGAGGCATAAGTAAAATACCAACTCAAGTAGTAAATATAACAGATGTAAAGCTCATATCAGGGGGAGGACAACACAGTCTAGCAGTTACAGAAGATGGTATTGCGTGGACCTGGGGAGATAATTCAATGGGACAACTGGGTGATGGAAGCTTTGTAGATAGTAGCGTTCCCGTAGAAGTAAGCGATATTAGTAACGTAGTTCAGATAGCTGCTGGAGAAAATCATAGTTTGGCCCTTGTTGAAGATTATTGTGATGTATTTGCCTGGGGAGATAATAGATTTGGTCAGCTAGGAAATGGAACTTTAGATAATAGTAATATTCCAGTAAAAGTAAGTAGCATACCAGATATAACAGCCATATGTGCAGGGCGATTTCACAGTTTAGCCCTAAAGTGTAGTTGTTGTTCCTATACTAAACCATGTATTCCTATAAGAAAAAGAGAGGTAAAATCTTGTAGTCCTATAAGAGAAAAAGAAGAAAAACATTGTATTCCTATAATTAGAAAATAATATAAAAAGGAGATTTTGAATATCTCCTTTTTTGCATATGCAAGTTTCCTAAATAATAGATCAGATAATTCAAGTATATTTATAGAGGGGAAACAAAATAAATTTTTAACAACTGGTTATATACTTTAATATAATGAATATGATATTAGAATCTATAAATAATGTCTGGAGGCGATTAGCTTGATATATTTAGATAATGCGGCAACAACCTTTCCTAAGCCAATAAAGGTATATGATGAAATCTCAAATTGTATGAAAAATTATGCTGCTAATCCAGGGAGGAGTTCTCACGAAATGGCTCTTAAGGCTGATTCTAAAATTTTAGAAACTAGAGAAATTATAAGCCAGTTTTTCAATATTCCTAATCCCTTAAACGTTGTTTTCACAAAAAACGCAACTGAATCTTTGAACATTGCAATAAAAGGGATATTGAATAAAGGGGATCATGTTATAAGCACCAAAATAGAGCATAATTCAGTATTGAGACCATTAAACACCCTTAGTAAAAAAGGGGTAGAGTTAACTCTAGTAAATGTAGATTTGAATGGTTATGTTAATATAAAAGAAATCGAAAATAATATAAAAAAGAATACAAGACTAATTATAATAAATCACGCTTCAAATGTTTTAGGAACTATACAGAATTTAAAAAAAATCGGTGAATTAGCTAAAAAAAATGGAATATTGCTTATGGTTGATGCTTCTCAAAGTGCAGGAGTTGTTCCAATAGATGTAATTCAAGATAACGTTGATATTATGGCTTTTCCAGGACATAAAGCGTTATTTGGTCCACAGGGAATAGGTGGGTTATATATTAGGGACAAGATACCAGTTCATAGTCTAAATGAAGGTGGCACTGGAAGTATATCCGATTCAATTAATCAACCTGATTTTATGCCAGATAGATTAGAAAGTGGTACTTTGAATACCCCTGGAATTGTTGGTTTAGGTGAAGGAATAAAGTTTATAAAAAAAATAGGAATAGATAATATCAGAAATCATGAAAATAAATTAATCGATTATTTAGATATGGAATTAAGCAAATTATCTTATATAAAGATTTATGGATGTCACCTTAGTAGAAATAGAACTGCTGTATTGTCATTTAATGTAGATAATATTGATGGTTCAGATGTTGGATATCTTTTGAATTGTAATGGGATTGCAGTAAGAACAGGGTATCATTGTGCGCCTTTGATTCATGATATTATAGGTACGAAATATAAAGGAACAGTAAGAGTAAGTCCAGGATATTTCAATACTTTTAATGAAATCGAAAAATTAATTGATGTAATTAAAACTACTAGTTCGCATTAAAGAATAAACCTGTATAGTATATTAACAATCTACTATACAGGTTTATTAAAATTATTTTGGGAATAGTTTCCGAAAAATTGAAGAGTTTGCAGTAGATAATTCTATCTTTAATTCTGATAATTGTATTTCTAGATTTGATATTTCATCGTTTAATGAAATGATTTTTTCTTCATTTGCTAAAAGTTCCTTTTCTAACTCAGTTATTTTATCATTTTTTAATAAAAGTAAATCTTGAAGTTTATTGAAATTTTCGGAATAGGATTCTTTTGCAATTTTCAAACTCTCAAGTTCCTTCTTTAATTTTGAAAATCTGGTATTAAGAGATTGATATTTCTTTTTATCTTCTTTTAAAGTATATTTCAATTGTATTATCAATTGATCTTTTGAATAAAGTTGCCTTTTATAGTAGTGTATATTATTTATCATATTTAAAGCTTGATTGTTTATTTCACTTTGTATTTTTTTAGAATGCATATTAGTATTATTATTAATGAGATTAATAAAAGAATCAATCTCCATATCGCTTGAAAAATAAAGTTCATTCATTATAGTAGAACATTTCTCTTCTTGGACATTTACTTGATAATTTGTTTTTATCAAACGATTAGAGAGTATATTATTAAACTTTGGAGGGTTATAAAATGTATTGCCACTATCAATAGAATATGTTTCAAATTTGGTGTTATTTATAATCCAAGAAAGTGAAAGTTTTCTGTTTAATTGATTTAAAATACAATACTCGATGTCTTTATGTGAGTATATTTTATTATATTTATATGAATTTTTATTACCATGAGAATGAATTAAATTATTTCGGTCTTTTTTTGTTTTTATATATAAAGCATGAATTTGGTTATCTAGACTTAAAAGAGAAAAATCTCTATAGGGTGAAGAATTTTGATCTAGAATGTTAAAATCTGACCACGATTTTTTAGTCTTATCAAATGATTTATAACCAATTATATAATTTTGATTATATAATTTTTCATAGGCAATAAATAGTTCACTTTCAGTAAAATGAATCTTGAATTTGTTACTTGAAAGGCTATCTAATTGGATAGGTGCAAAAGTATTGAATTCTAAGTTAACTTCTTGGTGTAATAAATTAATAGAAATATTATTTTTGTTTGTTATACTATAGAAGATATTAAGCTTATTATTGAAATAAATTCCTTTATAATAAACTTCGAAGCTTTTTTGATTTTTGTTCTCTAGTAGCTTTACACAATTCCATTGAGAATCTTCTAGTATATTTATCATCATATCACCTGAATCGTTTTGATATAGAATATATACTTTATCATCAGGTAATAACACTACAGAGAAATTTTTTCTACAATTTTCAATAACATGAAAGAGTTTAGATTTATCTTCATCATTTGTTATTTTGCAGAGAATTTCATTATTATTATTGTAACTAAAAAATAAAATAGTATTGTTTGATAGTTTTAAAATATAATTAGATTGAATTTCCACTATTTAAATCCTTTCAAAAATATTCTTATAAAATAAATATGATACATATTACAAGATAATACATTAATAAATAAATAAGGAAATTATCGCACAAAAAAAAATATTCGACATATAATAACAGTGATAGATAGTCTATCGTAAAATATTACAATGTATAGTTGTTTGGAGGTATAAAAATGAATAATCAGTCAGTTAATTGTTTTCCAACTGATGAAGAAATAACAGATTCAACTTTATTAGCTTTTAAAGTTTTTGGACAATGCTATCAACAGGAATGTCTAAAACCTACAGAAGATTCTATGGAGCTTGATGAGAACAGCACGCCTATAGATGCACCAAAATTGGGAGAAGATTTTTCCATTGAAATACCTGGAACAGATACAACTGACGCAATCACAGTAAACCCAAATGAGTTTATTAATGTTACGGATTTAATCGATGGGTCCAATGTAATTGATGGAACTTTTAAAATATGTAGTATAGATATTCTGAGTATAAGTAAAAGTATGATAAAATTAGAAAATGGTTATTGGGACATTAAAATTAGATATATTTTCACTTATAATCTTGAATTATTAGACGAAAATGGAAATGTAGTTAATGTTATCAATTTAGATACAGGTGAAGAAATTGGAACTTTTGGAGCATATTCTGTGTATAACAAGATAGTAACACTATTTGGTGGTAGATTTGAAAGTGAAAATTGTGATGTTGTTGTAACAACCACTTTATTGCAACCACAATCTCTTTATACTAAAGAGAGTCCTCAAGCATTAATTGAAGCAAAAGCAATTAACTATCAACCATATATTGCTGAAATAGATGGATCAAGAAAGGTAACTATAGTAATAGGATTATTCACTATAAATAAATTATTTAGAATTGTTTCAATGATAGTTGAAGGTAGAGATAGTGAAGTTCCAGAATGTGAAGAAATAAGACCATATGACCCATGTACAGCATTTAAAGAGATGGATTTTCCGTTCGATTGTTTTAATCCATCAGATGTATAATAAATTATAAGAGTACTTTTTTACAAAATTAAACGAGTAGGTGAAAGAATGACACAATGTGATGAAAGATATAAATTACAATTAGTAACTCAAGTTCCGGAATTAAACAATTGTTATTTATGTAAAACTGTAAATGGAATTGAAGGTGAAAATGTAGTATTTGACGGAAATGTTATATTTAACAATAGTGATATTAAAGGTAGTGTGGTATCTTATGTTGATACTACTGGAGTTATTACTTTTAATGAAGATGGAAGATATTTGGTAGAGTATTATGTGATTTCACTTATTGAGAATGATGGAATCGTTACTAATATGTATTTCGTAGTAAAGATTAATGGTACAAGTGAGCCTAAATCTTTGTATGGCGGAGTCTTAGGAGACATTGTTAACGCGAAGGTTACTAGTGGCCAATTTATTTATACTGCTACAGCAGGGGATACAATGGAATTAGTAAACAGAACAGGTACTGAAGGGAGTTCAATAATTATTCCACAAGTTACCGATAGCAAAGATATTGGGATAAGTGCATCAATAGTAATTACTAAATTGAACAACTAGTATTTATAAAAGTGCCAAAACTTACAACTTAAGTTTTGGTGCTTGCTACTCGTGTATAATTTACTTTAGAAATTTTTTACGAAGGGATGATACATTGGATAAAGCAGAATACTATATTTTGATTTTCAATTCTTCTAGTCATAGAGAAATTTTATTCAAAATATTAGTACAGAATAATATTAAAGGAGTAAAGATGGCAACACCATGTACTATTGCAAAGGGGTGTTATAAATCTATTAAAATTGAAGAGAAAGATTTTGAACAGGTACTAAAAATTATTAATGAAAGAAAATTAAATATTAGAGAAATATATATGAGGGTGTTGATTAAAAAATCTTTTTTCTACAAAAAAGTAAAAAGATAATACGACTAGAAGGAGTATTATCTTTTTTTTAATAATTTATGAAAATCAAAAATAATCTTATCTTTTTCATTGATATCTTTTAATAATACATCAATTTTTTTATTTGCAAGAGTTATATACTCATCTTTAACTTTTTTTATATTACTTATTTTATTGTCATAAGTAAGTAAACTTGATTTATACTCTTGGGTTTTTTGAAATAGCAATTTTCTATTGCGTTTGGATTCTTTTTTAAGACTTAGTACTATTTCATCAAGATTATAAATTTTATTTTCAAGTTGAACAATTTTAGAGGATAAAATATTGTTATTATCTTTAAAATTATTATTAGTATTGTTTAGAGAAGTAAATATACTAGAGGACCATTGAGATTCTATTTTATTTAAATTCCTATAATTAATTGACAAGTGCCAAGTGTCATGAATTTTTTTGTTATAAATAATAACACCTATATTATTAGGTGCAACAAAAAAATTCAAGTGTTGTGTTTCAGGAAGAATAATAGTTTCATTTGATTTTATTAATTTATTGTTATCTTGATAATAATTGTTTAATATATATTTGCCATGTAGATAATCCTCACAATAAAACAGATACATATTTTTCTCGTAGTAATCAGTAAAATACGAATGTGTACAGTTTGAAGAATTTGTTTCAAATACTTCTTGATATACACAGGTATTATTGACAAAATTACTATAATAAAGGATTGCATTAAACTTATATAAATTTTCGGTTTTATAGAATATATGTACATTTTCCTTAATTATTTTTATGTATAAAGAATTTATGCTGTGTTTTCTTTTAAAAATACAATTCATTCCTTTATCTAAAGAATAGGTAAAGTACTTTAGCATTTTTGAAGCACTATAATATATAATGTGAAAGTTATCGTATAAATCTATATCTACAGAAAAATTAATTATTTTATCTTCTTTTATCAACTGTTTTATTTCAGAATCTGCGCCTAATTTACTTATAAATAAGTAATGGTAATTCAAATATATGATGTAATTTACTCCTTCGGATGTTTTGAAATTATAGGTTTTATTATTTTGATTCACAATGGCCTCCAAATAAATGTAATACAATATAAATTTATGATTTTATAAATTTATTTATGCAATGAAATTAGAAAACAAATAGAAACTTGAATTATATTAGCTTTTTATTAGTTTATAAAAATATAATTTCATAAATTCTTAACTTGGTGGATATGAGTCAGTCCCTGTAATGAGAACGATATTATGTTTGCTTAAGTATTTATTAGCTATTAGCATTTACTCTGGCCTGGATGGTAATATTTTTGGATAAAACTAGCTACATATTGCAATGATATCATAAGACCTGTAATATTTAAATTATTAAAAAAATTAGTAATTTAGAAATTATAACAAATTTAATTACAGTAATAGGAGTGAAAGTAAAAATGCACTATACAGGTCCCGTATATAGACATCCTCTTGAAGCAAATACTTTGTTACTTCAGGTTACATCAGGATGCTCACACAATAAATGTACATTTTGTACAATGTATAAAGATGTACCATTTAAGGTAGATTCACTTGAACAGATTGAAAGTGATCTAATTGAAGCAAGGCAAAACTTTAGACATCTTAACAGAATTTTCTTGGAAAATGCTGATCCATTTGTTTTGAGTGCAGAAAAACTTAAAAGGATTGGAAAATTAATTGTAAAATATTTTCCTGAAATGGAAACAATATCGACTTACGCATCTATAAGCAATTTGAAAAACAAATCAGTTGAAGACCTTAGAGAACTAAAAGAATTAAGATTTAATGACCTTTATGTAGGTGTTGAATCAGGATATGATGATGCACTTCGGTTTATGAATAAAGGATATTCAGCCAAAGATGCTTATGAGCAGTTAAAAAAACTAAATGTGGTAGGAATAGATTTTATGGCTTTACTGATTCTTGGAGTTGGGGGTAAGGGGAGTTCTACTATCAACACAATAGAGACTGCTAAATTGATGAATGCTACAAATCCTAAAATGATATCGGTAATTCCGATTAGTATTTTCCCTGGAAGCAAATTAGAAGAAAAATATAAAGCAGGGGAATTTGTTTTACCTACTGAACTAGAGGTTATAGAAGAAGAAAAGGTGCTTATAGAGTTACTAGATGTTAAAAATAGTTACTTTTATGGACTACATTCAAATAATTTAGTTAGAGTTAGTGGGATGCTTCCTAATGATAAAGAGAAAATGCTTGAAATAATAGATGAATCAATGCTTTTACTAGATGATGAAGAGTTGAATAGTAAAATTTATAGAATAGGGTTATAATCTAGTAAGATAAACAGTGTATAATCTAAAAGGAGCTTGCTCAAATTTGAGTAGGCTCCTTTTATAACCTAAATTATGTAAAAAATATTAGGTAAATTAAATTTAAAGTGATAAAATAGATATACAATGTAAAATATATAGGAACGGTGATAAATATGAGCTTAAGATTTATATTTGGAAGAGCTGGATTTGGTAAAAGTTCTTATGCAATGAAAGCTATAGAAAAGAACTTAAATAAAGGTAAAAACCTATATTTACTTGTTCCAGATCAATTTTCTTATACCGCGGAAAAAATTTTAGTTAGAAAAATAAAGGGAACAGGAATAGTGAATGCGGATGTTCTTACTTTTAAACGAATAGCAAGAAAGGTTTTTAGTGAAGTTGGGGGAAATTCGAAAAAATATATGGGTAGTGTTGGTAAGAACATGCTTATTTATACTATAATGAATAGTCTAAAAGATGAGTTTACTGTTTTCGAATTGGCAGCAAAGCAAAGAGGGTTTGTGGATTCAGTATCTACTATGATATCTGAATTTAAAAGCTATAATATAACTCCAGAGGAATTAGAAGTCTCCCTTACCAATTTCGGTGATGGAGATTTATTAAAGGAAAAGCTAACTGATATAGCTAAAATTTATAGAGCTTTTGAGGAAAAACTTCATACTAACTACATAGATGATGATGACGAGCTTACTATATTAAATAATAAAATTGATGAGTCAACTGTTTTTGATGGAGCAGAAATATGGATTGATGAATTTAATTCTTTTACTCCACAGCAATACCTTATTGTGGAGAAAATTATGAAGAAAGCATCTAGAGTGAATGTGTGTTTAGTAGGAGATTATTATAGAGAACTAAACAATGATATTCTTTTTGATGTAACAACTAACACTTATGATAAATTAATTAAAATTGCTATGGAAAATAATATTGCAATTGATAAACCTGTTATTCTGAAAGGGTATGATGGTAGATTCAAAGCAAATAAAGAAATTAAGTTTTTAGAAGAGAACTATTTTAGATATCCATGTGAAACTTATTGTGATATTAATGAAAATATTAGTTTACTAAGGGCTAATAATCCTTATGAAGAAGTAGAGGAAACTGCAAAGAACATTGTGAGACTATGTAGAGATAAAGGATTACGGTACAGAGATATTGTTGTAGTTTCAAGAGATTTAGGTGTTTATGAAAAAATAGTAAAGGCTATTTTTGATTCTTATGAGGTACCTACATTTATTGATAAGAAAAAAGAGATAGATGAAAATCCTCTTATAATTTTAATAACCTCAGTAATTGAGATTTTCAATAGAAACTGGTCTTATGAAACAGTTTTTAGATACCTTAAATCTGGACTTGTTGGATTAGATATAGAAGAAGTAGATATTCTCGAAAATTATGTGTTGGCATCTGGCGTAAAGGGAAAAAGGAAATGGAATGAAAACTGGGATTATATTGTTAATTATAGCTTTGTAAATGATGATATATCTGAAGATGAACTTATAAATTTACGAAATACTAATGATATTAGAAGAAAGGTAGTAGAGCCTTTAATGTCCTTACATGGAGAAATTAAAGGACGACATACAGCTTCAGAATTATGTTTTTCTCTGTTTAATTTCTTATGTGATTTAGGGATTAATGAAACAATTGAGAACTGGGTTGAAGATTTTAGGATACAGGGTAGTGAAGAATTAGCAGTTGAATATAGTGAAATTTGGAATATGGTGATGGAGTTATTTGATGAAACAGTGGAAGTATTTAAGGATGAGAAGATAAATTTAAAGGATTTTGTTAATATCCTTAATATTGGGTTCGAAAAAAAGAAAATGGGACTTATTCCACCAGCATTAGATGTAGTAACAGTTGGCAGTATTGACAGAATTAGAACCCATAATATAAAAGGTCTTTTTATTTTAGGGGTCAATGATGGTATTTTCCCAGCTGTGCTAAAAGAAGAAGGTGTATTCACTGATGGTGATAGAGGTAGACTCAGAGAAGTAGATGTTAATCTGGCAGAAGATTCGAAAACAAAAACTTTCCAAGAACAGTTTTTAATATACACAACACTATGTCTTCCTTCAGCATATTTGAAGTTAAGCTATTCTATTGCAGATTTCGAAGGAAAAGCTCAAAGAGCTTCTGTTATAATAAGCAGAATCAAAAAGCTTTTTCCTAAAATAGAGGAAAAGGGATCGATTAGTGACAATGATAAATCCAAAGATGATTTTATAGAAGATATAAGTATGCCATTGCCAACATTTAATAATTTAGTTAAACATATCTCTTGCAAAAATAAAAAAGCTATAAATAACACAGCTTGGGAACAGGTTCATAACTGGTATTGTGGTGATGAAAACTGGAAGAACAAATGTGAAATTATATTAGATGCAGAGGCATATACTAATCAAGTTGAACTTATTGACAAAGAAAAAGTGAAAAAACTTTATGGTAAGAAATTGAACTTAAGTGTATCTAGACTAGAAAAATATACAGAATGTCCTTTTGCATATTTTGTTCAATATGGGTTAGGGGCAAAGGAAAGAAAAATATTTAAATTAACTCCTCCAGATTTAGGGAGTTTTATGCATGGAGTTATTGATGAATTTTCTATTTTAGTTAAGGAATCTAATCAAGAGTGGAGTGAACTTAGCGAGGACTGGTGCGAAGAAAAGGTTGATTTAATCGTTCAAAGAAAAATGAATGAAACATCTGGAACGATTTTTAATAGTTCTGCAAGGTATAGATACTTTACTGAAAGATTGAAAAGAGTTCTAATAAAAACTGTCTTGATAATTGTTGAGCATATGAGCAGAAGTGATTTTGAACCGGTTGGCTATGAGGTTAAATTTGGGGATAAAGGAGATTATCCTGCCATAGAGGTAGAATTAGAAGATGGAGAAAAAGTATATCTAAGAGGAAGAATTGATAGAGTTGATAAACTTACTTTGGAAGACGAGGATTACTTTAGAATTATTGATTACAAATCAGGAAATAAAAATTTTAGTCTGAATGATGTTTACTATGGGCTACAGATTCAACTCCTTGTATATTTAGATGCAATTCTTTCAAGTGAAGATAAAATTAAAGAACATCAATCTAAACCAGCAGGCGTGTTTTATTTTAAAATAGATGACCCTATTATTAAAGGTAATAAAGCTATGAGTGAAGACAAAATAAAAGAAGCAATTCTTAAGGAACTAAAAATGAAGGGACTGTTATTAGAAGATCCTAAAATAGTTATGGAAATGGATAAAAAAATTCAGGGATACTCTCTGATTATTCCAGCGAGCATAAAAAAGGATGGTAACTTAGGTAAGTCGTCATCTTTAGCAACTGATGAAGGTTTTAATAATCTTCGAAGATTTGTTAAAAAGAGTTTAGCTAATACTTGTGAGAAGATGCTTAGAGGTAACATAAAAATCGAACCTTATAAAAATAATGAAACAGATGCTTGTAACTATTGTATGTATTCTGCTGTTTGTAAATTCGATACTTCTTTAGAGGAGAATAATTATAAAGTTTTAAAAAAGCGAAATAATGATGAAATCTGGAGCCTTATTAATGATGGAGGTGAGAAGTAATGGCGAAGTTATCATGGACAGAAGATCAACAAGCGGCCATTGATACACATAGTTGTAATCTATTGGTTGCAGCGGCAGCAGGTTCAGGGAAAACAGCTGTTCTAGTTGAGAGGATAATAAAAAGAGTTACAGATATTAAAAATCCTTTGGATATAGATAGGCTTCTTATCGTAACTTTTACAAAAGCAACTGCATCAGAAATGAAAGAAAGAATTACAAAAGCAATTAATGATAGGCTTGATAAGAATCCTAATTCGAAAATACTACAGAGACAACTTACATTGATAAATAGAGCTAGTATAACAACTTTGCATTCCTTTTGTTTAGAAGTTATTAGGAATAATTTTCACAACATAGATATAGATCCTAATTTTAGAATTGGTGATGGAACGGAGACACTTTTGTTGAAGACAGAAGTTATTGAAGAATTATTCGAAGAGCTTTATCAAGAGGAAAATAGAAAGAAAGAATTTGAAAAGTTATTAGATTGTTATTCGGGAAATAAGGATGATGTAAGGTTACAAGAGATGGTTATGAATTTGTATAACTTTGCTATGAGCTCTCCTTACCCAACTAAGAAATTAAATGACATGGCTGAAGCTTTTAATGTTGGAGAAAATTTTGAATTTTCAAAAACAGAGTGGGCTAAAGTTATTTTACAGCACGTTATTATAGAAATTTTCGGATTAGAAAAGATTATGTTAAAAGCCTTAAAAACTGTAGAAGATAGTGATGAACTTTTAAATTATGCTGAAAACTTTAGAGATGATTTGGCAATTTTACAGGATGTTAAGTTAGCTGCAAAAAATTCTTGGGAAGCGTTATTTGTAAGCTTGGAAGATGCAAAATTCGGAAAATTAAAAACCTGTAGAGGTGTAGAAGATAAATCAACTCAAAAGAAAGTAAAGGAGAGTAGAGATAAGGTAAAAAAACAATTAGAAAAAATAAAAGAGGATATTAGACCCTATAGTTCTCATCAAACTATGGAAGATTTGAAATCTTTGTATCCTGTAATGAGGGAATTATCAGACCTAGTAATTAGTTTCATCGAAAGATATGGTGAAAAGAAAAAAGAGAAAGGTATAATAGATTTTAATGATTTTGAACATTTTGCTCTTAAAATTTTAGCTCATTTAGATAGAAAAGGTAACGTGATACCTACTAAAGCAGCTTTAAATTTAAGAGATAAATACGATGAAATATTAGTAGATGAATATCAGGATAGTAACGATGTTCAGGAAACAATAATTAATACAATATCAAAAAAAGATAAAATCACTGGATTTGCCAACAATGTGTTTATGGTTGGAGATGTAAAGCAGAGTATATATAGATTCAGGCAGGCTAAGCCAGAGTTATTCCTTCAAAAATATCATGCTTATGTACATCAAAAGAGTGGAAACAATAATGAAGAATATGAAAATTTTCCACAGCGAAAAATCACTTTGTATAAAAATTTTAGAAGTAGAAAAGAAATTATTAATGGAGTTAATTTTATTTTTAAAGGAATAATGTCTAAAAATGTTGGGGAATTAAATTATGACGATAATGAAGCTTTAAACTTTGGTGCTCATTATGAAGAGAATAAGGATGACAAGGTAATAGTAGGTGGAAATATAGAGCTTCACTTAATAAATGGAGAAGGTAAGGATATTGAGTGTGAATTAGAAGAAGCGGATAACGTTCAACTGGATGAAGAGATTTTAACAAAAATTCAGGTAGAGGCTAGGTTTACAGCTAATAGAATCAAAGAACTCATTAATGAGAAAGATGGAAAAACCTTTAAAGTATTTGATAATAAATTAGGAGAATATAGAAAACTTCAGTTTAAAGATATAGTTATTCTCTTAAGAACAACTTCTAAGTGGTCAGAAATTTTTTCAGAGGAGTTAAAAAGAGCAGGAATTGGTAGTTATTCTGATGTTGGAACAGGATATTTCAAAACAGTTGAAATAAATACTATCCTTTCTTTACTTCAAATCATAGATAATCCTAGACAGGATATTCCACTTATTGCTGTACTAAGATCGCCTATTGCATCATTTACTGAAGAAGAATTAATAGATATTAGGAGATTTGGTAAGGATATAGATTTTTATAATGCGATGAGAATGCTAGTTGACTCTAAAGAAACTGACGAAAATGATGTAACTATTAGCATTAAGAGAAAGTGCTATAATTTTCTTGATAAGTTAAAAAAGTGGAGAAAAATATCTATTCATATGCCTATAGATGAATTTATATGGAAACTTTATATGGAGACAGGGTACTTTGGATTTGTAAGCGCTATGAGTGGTGGAGAGCAGAGACAGGCTAATTTGAAAATACTATTTCAAAGGGCAAAACAATTTCAACAAACTAGTTACAAAGGATTATTTAATTTTATTACATTTATTAATAAGTTAAAAATAAGTAGTGGAGATATGGGAAGCGCAAAAATTTTAGGCGAAAATGATAATGTTGTTAGAATTATGAGTATTCATAAAAGTAAAGGGTTAGAATTTCCAGTAGTTTTTTTGGCTGGAATGGGTAAACAGTTTAATTTACAAGATTTAAATAAAAAGATTTTATTTCATGAAAACCTTGGATATGGACCAGATTTTGTGGATTTAGATAGAAGAATATCTTATCCAACGGTATTGAAGCAGGCTATAAAAAAGGTGATAAAAGTTGAAAGTCTTTCAGAGGAAATGAGAGTATTATATGTTGCACTTACTAGGGCAAAAGAAAAGTTAATAATGTCTGGAGTAGTAAATGATATAGATAAAAAAGTTCAAAAATGGGAACTAGCAGCAGAAGCTGATGGAGAAAAATTATCAGAATATGATATGGTTAATGCAAAAACATATCTGGATTGGGTAATACCATCTATTTTAAGACATAAGGATAGACAATTATTTTGTGAAGATTTAGAAATTGGAATGACATCTAGAAATTTAATTGAGGACAAATCGAAATGGGAAATTAAACTTTGGGATAAAAATGATATAATAGTAAATAATACAGAAATACAAAATAGAATAGATGAGGAAAAATTAGAGAAAATTGCTAAAGATGAAAGAGATATTAGATTGGAAAGTGAAATAGATAGAAGACTATCATGGAAGTACAATTATAGTAAAGCAACTTCAATGTCTACTAGATTTACTGTTACAGAGTTAAAGAAGATGCAGTATGTAGATACAGAGAGTGACCATTCTACCAATATATTTACTCACTCTATGATTGAAAAGCCATCATTTATGGAGAGTTCAGATAAAATAGGAGCTTCTGAAAAAGGTACTTTAGTACACTTTGTAATGCAAAAGATAGATATAACTAGAGTATCCTCTATTGAGGAGATAAGGGAACAAATAAATGAATTGGTAAATAAAGAATTCATTAGTGATGATGAAGCGCAAATTATAAATCCATATAAGATATTAAACTTTTTCAAATCTGATGTTGGTGTTAGAATGCTAAAAGCTGACTTAGTTAAAAGTGAAGTTCCTTTTCTTATTGAGATGAAGAGTACTGAGATATACAAAGAGTTACATGAAGAAGAATATGGTGATGAGTATATCTTATTACAAGGAATTATTGATCTTTTTTTCCAAGAAGGAGAAGAATTTGTTCTTGTAGACTATAAGACGGATTTTGTTAATGACAATAATCTTAAAGAAATTAAGGAAAGATATTCTATTCAACTAGATTACTATGCTAGTGCAATTGAGAAAATTACTGGAAGAAAGGTAAAAGAAAAATATTTATACTTGTTTGGAATAGATAGAGAAGTTTTAATACAATAAATTGGAGGTTTCAATGGATATCTTAGTTAAGAAAATAAATGAATTTAATGTTAATGATAGAGTGGATGGATATTTTTTAATAAAAAGAGCAGAATGCAGGACATCTACTAATAATAAGCAATATTTAGATTTTGATTTAGGAGATAAAACAGGGGAAATCAATGCCAAATACTGGAATATTAATTCAGGGGATGAGAAAATATATACACCTAACACTCTTGTAAAAGTGAGAGGTTTAGTGACTAGTTGGCAAAATAATACACAGTTTAAAATTGAAAAAATACGATTAACAAACGATAATGATTCAATTGAAATTGAAGAGTTCGTTCCATCTGCTCCATATAAAGCAGAGGATATGTTCAACGATGTAATTAAATATACTGATATGATTAATAATGAAAATATTAAAAGTATAGTTGAATATATTATTGATGAAAATAAAATTAAGTTAATGCATTATCCAGCAGCTAAAAAAAATCACCATGCTTTAAGAGGAGGATTACTTTATCATACAACTACAATGTTAAAAGCTGCTGAAAAACTTTCGGAAGTGTATACTTTTCTAAATACAGATTTATTATATGCAGGTGTAATTCTTCATGATATGGCTAAAATAGAAGAGATGCTTTCAAGTGAATATGGAATTGTTTCTGATTATACAGTAGAAGGCCAATTACTTGGACATATTATTCAAGGGATAAAAAATATAGAAGTTGTGGCTAGTGGATTAGGGGTAGATAAAGAAATTACTATGTTATTACAGCATATGGTATTATCTCACCATTATGAGGCAGAGTATGGAAGTCCTAAGAAACCTATGATCCCTGAAGCACAAATGTTACATTATTTAGATACATTAGATGCGAGTATGTATGATATGAAAAAAGCTCTCAGCGATACCAATGAAGGTGATTTTTCAGAAGCTATATACTCACTAGATAGAAGGAAGATATACAAACCGAGATTTGGAAGTGAAGATGATTAAACATACAAATAAAGAAAAAAATTACAATATAGACAAATACAACTAAATCATTTATAATTTTTAGTAATTGATAAAAAATATGTTTATGAGAGAGGTTTTGTTTATGAAAGTTTTATTTGTGGCATCTGAAGCTTTTCCTTTTATAAAGACAGGTGGATTAGGGGATGTAGCATATGCTCTTCCAAAAGCACTTAGACGTTTAGGAGTAGATGCAAGAGTTATTATACCTAAGTATTCGTTAATAAAAGATGAGTATAAAAAAAATATGACTAGATTATGGGAATTCCAAATACCTGTGGGGTATAAGGAAAAATACTGTGGTTTATGGAAGCTTGAATATGATGAAGTACCTTTTTATTTTATTGATAATGAAGAATATTTTAAAAGAAGTGAACCTTATGGTGAATATGATGATGGAGAGAAATTTGCATATTTTTCAAAAGCAGTTTTAGAATCAATAATTCATTTTGATGATTTTGTACCAGATATACTCCACTGTAATGATTGGCATACGGCAATGTGTATCCCTATGCTTCAAGAGTTTTATCAAAATAATGGAATTTATTCTCATATGAAAACAGTTTTTACTATTCATAATTTAAGATATCAAGGTGTATTTGGTAAGGAAATTCTTTGGAATAGTCTTGGGTTAGGTTATGAATACTATCATGAAGATAAATTAAAGTTTTATGATGGAGTATCATTTATGAAAGGTGGTATTGTTTATGCAAATGCCGTTTCTACTGTGAGTCCTACATATGCTGAAGAAATAAAAAATGATTATTTTGGAGAAGGGCTTCATGGATTATTGAGAACAAAATCATTAAATTTATTTGGAATTTTGAACGGATTAGATACTGAGTTAAATGACCCTAAGACTGACAAGCATTTATTCGAAAATTATGACGAAAACAATTTAGATAAAAAAGCAAAAAACAAAGAAAAACTTCAAAAAATGTTAAATTTACCTGTGAACAAAGATATACCTATGATTGGTATGGTTACAAGATTGGCTGATCAAAAAGGATTGGACTTAGTACAGGCAGTGATAGAAGATATTCTTCAAGAGGATATTCAATTTGTTGTTCTAGGAACAGGAGATAGAAAATTTGAGGATATGTTTAAATTTTTTGCATGGAAGTACCCTGATAAAATGTCTTCCAATATCTTTTTTGATTTATCACTTGCCCAAAAAATATATGGATCATCTGATATGTTTCTTATGCCATCAAAATTTGAACCATGTGGCATAGGACAATTAATAGCACTTAAATATGGTAGTATACCAATAGTTAGAGAGACTGGAGGACTAAATGATACAGTTTCATCATATAATGATTTTACAGGAGAAGGTAATGGATTCTCTTTCGTGAATTATAATGCACATGACATGTTATATACTATTAGAAGAGCTATAGGTTGTTATTGGAACAAAAAAATTTGGAATAATCTTGTTACTAAAGGCATGGCAGGTGATTATACTTGGTGTAAATCTGCAAAGGAATATGTAGACATGTATCACTGGGCACAAGACCATTAATATTACAGGTATAGGAGTTGGTGCTATGAAGTTTAATAAAAATAATTTTAAAAATGATTTTACTAGAAAAATAGTAAATATGTATGCAGTAGAATTAAAAGATGCATCCAACATACAAAAGTATATGGCTTTGGGAAGTTTAATAAAGGATTATAGTGCTGAAAATTGGGTTAAAACTAATAAAAAATATAAAGAAGAGGGACATAAACAAGTATATTATTTTTCTATGGAATTTTTGATTGGAAGGCTTTTAAAGAGTAATCTAATCAATTTAGGAATTGAGGAACAGTGCGTAGAAGCGCTTAAAGAACTTAATATTGATTATAATAAGTTAGAAGAAGTTGAATCTGATGCTGGACTTGGAAACGGGGGATTGGGTAGGTTGGCAGCCTGTTTTCTTGATTCAATGGCATCATTAGGCATACCAGGTCATGGTTGCGGAATAAGATACAAATATGGATTGTTTCAACAAAAAATTATAGATGGATATCAAGTTGAAATTCCGGATAATTGGTTAAAAGAAGGTAATATATGGGAAACTAGAAAAGACAATAAATCTGTAATAGTTAAACTTGGAGGAACAGTAACTCCTTCAATTATAAATGGTAGACTTAATTTTGTTCATAAAAATTATACTGCTGTAAGAGCTGTTCCATATGATACTCCAATAATAGGATATAAAAACAATACAGTGAACAATTTGAGATTATGGAGCGCCGAAATGGTAGATGACGAAGCAGAATTTGATTTTTGTGAATTTAGTAGAGGTGATTATTCTAAAGCTCAAGAATATAAGTCCTCAATAGAATCTATATCCCAGATATTATATCCAGATGACTCACATTTAGAAGGGAAAATTCTAAGACTAAAACAACAATACTTTTTTGTTAGCGCTGGAATTCAAAGCATTATAAGAGCATATAAAAGTAGTGGACGAAAGATAAATGATTTAGATAAATATATTTCTGTTCATATAAATGATACCCATCCTTCTATGGCAGTTCCAGAGTTGATGAGGATTCTTATAGATGAAGAAGAATTAACATGGGAAGAAGCTTGGAGAATTACAACTAATACTATGTCATATACAAATCATACTATTTTAGTTGAAGCTTTGGAAAAATGGGATATTAAGATTTTTAAAGATTTATTGCCAAGGATTTATTTAATAATAAAAGAAATTGATAAAAGATTTAAAAATGAAGTTTTAGAAAAACATCCTAATAATTGGGAAAAAGTAAATAGTATGGCAATAATTCATGAAAGTAAAATTAGAATGGCAAACTTAGCAATAGTAGGTGGTTATTCCGTAAATGGTGTTGCTAAATTGCACACTGAGATATTAAAAAATAGAGAATTATCTAATTTTAATAGGTTTTATCCTAATAAATTTAATAATAAAACTAATGGTATAACACATCGACGCTGGTTAGTGCAAGCTAATCCGAAGCTAGCTAAAGCAATAAATGAAGCTATAGGGGACAATTGGATATATGAGCCAAAGCAATTAATAAGTCTGCTTAAGTATGCCCACAATGATTCTTTTAAAAATAATGTAGATACAATAAAAAAAGAAAACAAAGAAAAGTTTGCTAATCATGTTTTTGAAAATTATAACATTAAAATTGATCCAAATTCAATTTATGATGTACAAGTAAAAAGACTTCATGCATACAAAAGACAGGTTATGAATGTATTTAATATTGTACACTTATATAATTCATTAAAAGAAAATCCAAATATGGATATTGTACCTAGGACATTCTTTTTTGGAGCCAAAGCTTCACCAAGTTATTTTTTAGCAAAAGAAATAATTAAATTGATAAATACTGTTGCTTATAAAATAAATAATGACAAAAGTATAAATGATAAAATCAAAGTAGTATTTTTAGAAAATTATAGAGTATCTTTAGCTGAAAAAATAATACCATGTGCGGACGTAAGTGAACAGATTTCAACTGCTTCCAAAGAAGCTTCAGGAACAGGAAATATGAAATTTATGATGAATGGGGCTATTACTATTGCTACATTAGATGGCGCTAATATCGAGATAAGAGATGGTGTAGGAAATGACAATATAATTACTTTCGGTATGGGATCAAAGGAAGTTATGAATTACGAAAAATATGGTGGGTATTGTTCAAGAGATTATTACAATAATGATAATAGAATACGAAGAGTAATGGATGGAATAATGAACGGGGAATTTGGGTTAGCTAGTGGCGAGTTCAAAAAAATATATAATGCACTTATTAATTATAATGATGAATACTTTGTATTAAAAGACTTCGATTCATATGTAAATGCACAAGAAAGAATTAATAAACTTTATATGGATAGAAATAAGTGGATAGAGATGTCGATTTGTAATATTGCTCATTCAGGTAAGTTTTCTAGTGACAATACAATTAGAAAATATGCTAATGAAATTTGGAACACTCAGCCAGTTTATATTAAATAAAAAATATATAAAAGAGGAGCTTCTATTCTGTGAAGCTCCTAATTTATAGGTATTGATTTTTTATATTCATTATCAGTTGTTAATGAGTGATTAGTACTATTTTTAGTATTTGAGTTTTTGTCTTTTAAATTGCTACTATTAACTGAAACAATTCCTTCATTTGGAAGGTACATTTCTAAACCAGTAGTAATTTCTTTTGCGTTTACAATATTATTTTTATCCATAATAACATTTACTGCTGTTTCAGCGGTCATTGTTGGATAATATTTCATTGCGATACTATATAAAGTATCTCCCTCATTAACTATATAAGATGTACAATTTGTTGAATCAATATTGTTTGCAGGAATTAAGATAGTTGAACCTATTTTTAAAACATCGGTTTCACGTATATTATTAATTTCTGTAAGCATTTTAAGCCCGTTATTGTATAGACTCCAACTCATTTCAGATTTAATAATTGAGTATAAAGAATCTCCTTCTTTTATTGTGTACTTAATATACTCATCTTCTACAATAGTATTTTTCACATCAGTTTCATTATCTTTTTCTTTATTTTGTCCAGTTTTTGAATTATCAGTTGTTGGTTTATTATTAGAGCTCTTTTCATCATTTATATTTGCTTTATTATTTTTCTCTTTTACCTCAACTGCATTTTCTATATCTGTTTGATTTTTATTCATAGAAACTGTTTTGTAAATAAATACTAATCCAACAATAAGTACTGCTAAGGTGCAAAAAATTATTATTGGTTTCTTAAAGAATTTCAAACTAACACCTCCTAATTTAGAGTTTTTTATTGAGAAACTCTAATATTTATATAGTGATAACTTCGTATATTTCAATTATTGACATTAATAAAAAAAATTAAACATATAAAATTAAAAATAATTAATAATTCAAAAATAAATTTATTTGGACTTATTTTTATGTTTTAAGTCCAACATATAAAAAAACACCCTTAAATAGGATGTTTTTATTTTCTGGTATCAGTATCAATATTATTAAATAAATTAAATGCAAGACTTTGAAAATCACTATAGTTGCTTGGTACGTTTTTTTCAAACCTAATCATTCTACCGCTACTATCATATACCTCAACAGTACCTCTGGTTTGATTGGATTTAAATAGTATATTTCCGATTCTATATTCGTATACATCTCTATTAATGTGCATTTTAATGCCTCCTATTTCTTACTTTACCTATGACTTGCCCCGTATCAACCAATTCCTTAATATAGGCACCTTCGATTTTTTGATTGTCAAGAAGACGTATTTCTGCGATATTAGCATCTTTATCATATGATTCAATCCAAACAGGATGGCCGTTATACATTACTTTATGGTTGTCAGCAGAGAAAAAAATTTCTTTTAATCTTTCAATTTCCATAAAAAACTCCTTTCTAAAATAATTTATTGAAAACTAGTAACTATTCTAAAATGTTGTTAATCAAATATACTATTAATTAAGAATTTTATTATTTATATCTATACTTAAAGTGTGTCTAAATTTAGATGAAAATATGTAGTTTTTATTTTATTTTTAAAGTATTATTAAAATAACTGTAAGAATAAAATTAGCTATAGTATATTAGATTTAAAGTTTTAGCTTTAACGGAGTAATAATATAGTTAAATGTTTACATTAATATATGAAAATTAATAGTAATTAGGCAATTAACACATTGCTAAAAAAAATACCCCTATATTGAAATAATATACCAAATAACTTAAAGATTTTTATAAAATTGCAATTTTTATGTTGAAATATTGCAAAATTAATTATATAATGTTAACTAAACTTATTTGTATATTTAAATTAATTGGGGCGTTATACAAATTAATATAGATAAACAATTATAACTAATATATATTTTTTTTTATAAGGTGTTTATCTATAGTTAGGGGGAATCAACGTGAATATTAAAAATGTAATTCCTGGTAAACAGGGACTTTATGATCCACAGTTTGAAAAAGATAATTGTGGTGTTGGATTTATTGCTAACATTAAAGGAGAAAAGAAGCATGGGATTGTAAAAAAAGGACTTCAAATCCTAGCTAATCTTGACCATAGAGGAGCAGTTGGAGCTGATCCTAAAACAGGTGATGGAGCGGGGATTATGCTTCAAATACCAGATGAGTTTTTTAGAATAGTATGTGATAACATAGGCATTGAGTTGCCATCAAAAGAACAATATGCAGTAGGTATGACTTTCTTACCCAAAGAACCAGCGTTAAGATATCAGTGTGAAGGAATATTTGAAAGAGTTGTTGAAGAAGAAGGGTTAAGAACCTTGGGTTGGAGAAATGTACCCATAGATAATAGGAATATAGGGGAAACGGCTAAAGGAACTCAACCTATAATACGACAATTATTTATTGATAGAATGAATCTTAATGAAGACGTATTTGAAAGAAAATTATATATAATTCGAAAGAGAACAGAGAATGAAGTAAATAGGTTGTTGGAAAGAGGAAGTGAATATTTTTATATATGTACTCTTTCCCACAAAACAATAGTATATAAGGGTTTATTACTACCAGAACAAATTAGTAAATTTTATTCTGACCTAAATGATATTAACTTTAAAAGTGCTATAGCATTAGTTCATCAAAGATTTAGTACAAACACTTTCCCTACTTGGGATTTAGCACAACCTTTTAGATTCCTAGCTCATAATGGAGAGATAAATACCATTAGAGGGAACAGAAACTGGATGAATGCACGAGAAGGAGTACTAAAATCAGATGTATTTAAAGAAGATATAAAAAAATTATTTCCTATAATAACACCAAATTGTAGTGATTCAGCATCTTTAGATAATGCTTTTGAATTACTAGTTAGAGATGGTAGAGAACCTGTACATTCTTTAATGATGCTAATTCCAGAAGCTTGGGAAGGCAATGAAAATATGCCTTCTTATAAAAAAGCATTCTATGAATACTATAGTTCATTAATTGAACCATGGGATGGTCCAGCAGCTGTATTTTTTAATGATGGTACTAGAGTAGGAGCTACACTAGACAGAAATGGACTTAGACCAGCAAGGTATGTGATTACTAAAAGTGGACAAATAGTAGTATCATCAGAATATGGTGTTATAAAATACAGCCCCGATGAAATCATTAAAAAGGGAAGATTAAAACCAGGTAAAATGCTTATGGTTGATACTTCTAAGGGAAAAATATTCTATGATGAAGAAATAAAAAGAGAAATAGCATTGAGGAAACCTTATGAGCAGATTGTAGAAGAAAGTAGACGCTCATTGGATAACATTGAAATAGATTATGAAGAAACAACTGTGAATAAAGATACTATTAAAGAACGACAGCAAGCATTTGGATATACTGTGGAAGATTTAAATAAAATTTTAAAGAATATGGCGGAAAACTCAAAAGAGCCTATTGGTTCTATGGGTAATGATACTCCTTTAGCTGTATTATCCAATAAACCACAATTATTATTTAATTATTTTAGACAGCTATTTGCACAAGTTACAAATCCGCCTATAGATCCGATTAGAGAAGGCGTGGTAATGTCACTTAAAAACTATATAGGGTCACAAGATAATATATTGAAGAAAGATGTGGCTAATCTTCCATTTATGAGACTTGAGTCACCGGTTTTATGTGATGAAAGTATGAAAAAAATAAAATCTTTGAGAAATAAAGATTTCAAAGCATCAACTATTCCTATCACATTTAAGGCTGATAGAGGAGTTGAAGGATTTAAAACTGCTCTTGAGTTAATATGTGAAAGAGCCTCTAGAAGAGTTAAAGAGGGTTATAACATATTAATATTATCTGATAAAAAGGTTGATGGATATGAAGCAGCTATACCAAGTTTACTTGCAGTATCTGCTGTTCAACATCATCTAATAAGTGAAAAGACAAGAACAAAAGTATCAATTATTATTGAAACAGGAGAAGCTAGAGAAACAACTCATTTTGCTCAGTTAATCGGGTATGGAGCTACAGCTATTAATCCGTATCTTGCAATTGAAACAATAAAAGATATGGTAAGAGAGGGAGACATAGAAGAAAAATCTGAAGAAAAAGCTGTAAAGAATTATATTAAAGCCATTAATAAAGGATTATTAAAAATACTCTCAAAAATGGGTATTTGTACAATACAAAGTTATCATGGTGCTCAAATATTTGAAGCATTAGGACTTAGTGAGGAAGTTGTCGATAAATATTTCTGTGGAACACCAACTAGAATTGGTGGGATTGGAATAGAAACTATAGCAGAAGAAGTACTTATTCGTCATAAAAAAGCATTTGATAGATTGAGAAAGCCAAGTTCAGAATTAGAAGTTGGAGGAGTGTATTCATGGAGGAAAAAAGGTGAGTTCCATTTATTTAATCCTGAATCAATCTATAAATTGCAGGTTTCTTCAAGAAATAATGATTATAATTTATATAAAGACTATGCTAAAGGTATAAATAATCAAAGCAAGAATTTATGTACAATAAGAGGATTATTTGATTTCAAAGGATTCAAATCTATTCCTATTGAAGAAGTTGAACCTGTTAGTGAAATACTAAAGAGATTTTGTACTGGAGCTATGTCTTTAGGGTCTATTAGTAAGGAAGCACATGAAACTATTGCCATTGCAATGAACAAAATTGGTGCAAAATCTAACTCTGGTGAAGGTGGAGAAGACGAAAGAAGATTTAAACTTGATGGTAATGGAAATAACAGGCGTAGTGCCATAAAACAAATTGCATCTGCACGTTTTGGAGTAAATACAAATTATCTTGTAAATGCTGATGAACTTCAAATAAAAGTAGCTCAAGGAGCAAAACCTGGTGAAGGTGGACATCTTCCTGGAAAGAAAGTAGATGAATATATTGCGAAGATTAGACATTCTACTCCAGGTATTGATTTAATTTCTCCTCCACCGCATCATGATATCTACTCTATTGAGGATTTATCTCAGCTAATATATGATTTGAAATGTGTTAACCCTAGTAGCAGAATAAGTGTTAAGCTTGTATCAGAAGTTGGGGTTGGTACAGTAGCTGCTGGTGTGGCAAAAGCTCATGCAGATGTAATTCTAATTAGTGGACATGATGGAGGAACTGGTGCAGCACCACTTTCAGGAATAAGATATGCAGGTATTCCTTGGGAAATTGGACTATCAGAGACACATCAAGTTCTTCAATTAAATAATTTAAGAAGTAGAGTTAGAGTTCAAACTGATGGACAAATAAAGACTGGTAGAGATGTTGTTGTGGCAGCTTTATTAGGAGCAGAAGAATACGGGTTTGCAACTACTGCATTAGTAATTATGGGATGTACAATGTTAAGACATTGCCAAAACAATACATGTGAAATGGGTGTTGCAACTCAAGACCCAGATCTTAGAAAATGTTTTAAAGGTAAGCCTGAATACTTAATTAATTTCTTTACATTTATAGCTGAAGAAGTAAGGGAGTATATGGCTCAACTTGGATTCAGAACTATGAATGAAATGATTGGTAGAGTTGATAAATTAGACACTAAGAAAGCAGTTAATCATTGGAAAGCTAACGGTTTAGACTTAACAAATATATTATATAAACCAGATATGCCAAAGAGGATTAAACCATACTGTGTAATAGAACAAGATCATGGAATAGATAAATCAATGGATCATCTTTTGATTTCAGTAGCTGAACCTGCAATAAATAATAAAAAGCCTGTGACAGGGAATTTTGAGATAAATAACACAGATAGAACGGTAGGGGCTATGTTGAGTGGTAAAATTGCAAAAACTTATGGCGCGCAAGGATTGCCAGAAGATACGATTGAATATAATTTCTTTGGATCAGCTGGTCAAAGCTTTGGTGCATTTGGAATTCGCGGTTTAACAATGATTCTTGAAGGTGATGCAAATGATTATGTTGCAAAAGGACTTTCTGGAGCAAAAATTGTATTAAAAGCCCCAAAAACAGAAGGATTCAAAGCAGAAGAAAATCATATTGGAGGTAATACCATTCTTTATGGTGCTACAGAAGGAAAACTTTTTGTTAATGGAATTGTTGGGGAGCGTTTTGCAGTAAGAAATAGTGGAGCTACCGCTGTTGTTGAAGGTGTAGGAGATCATTGCTGCGAATATATGACTGGTGGAACTGTTGTGGTATTGGGCGAAATAGGAAGGAACTTTGGTGCAGGAATGAGTGGTGGTATAGCATATGTCCTTCAGGAAAAAAGCTTTGAAGGAAAATGTACTGAATCTATGCTTGAAATTCATGAAGAGTTAGGCGAGAAAGATTTATATAGAATAAAAGAACTAATAGAAGAACATTACAAGTACTCACAAAGTAGTAGAGCTAAAATGATTCTCAACAATTGGGATGAACATAGGGAAAAGTTCCTTAAAATTATACCAACTGCGTATAGAGAAATTTTAGAAAAAAATAAAACTGAAGAGAAGGCTTTATAAGGGGGTGTGAGTAATGGGAAAACTAACAGGGTTTAAAGAATATGAAAGAAAAAATTTCAAGAAGAGATCGGTAAAGGAAAGAATAGAGGACTATAAGGAAGTTTATATACCATCAACAGAAGAGGAAATTATAGAACAAAGTGCAAGATGCATGGAGTGTGGAACACCTTTTTGTAATTGGGGATGCCCACTAGGAAATGTTATATCAGATTGGAATGATTTGGTTTACCATGATAAATGGGAAAAGGCATTTAAAAGGCTTAAATTAACAAGTAATTTTCCGGAATTCACAGGTAGGGTGTGTCCCGCTCTTTGTGAAGCTTCTTGTACACTTGGTATAAATAAAAAAGCAGTATCTGTTCGAGAAATAGAAGTTACTATTATTGAAAAAGCATTTAAAGAAGGCTGGATAACTCCAAATTCTCCTAAAATAAGGACAGATAAAAAAATAGCTGTAGTTGGTTCAGGTCCTGCAGGGCTTGCAGCAGCTGCAGAATTAAATTCAGTTGGACACGAAGTTACTGTTTTTGAAAGAGCTGATGAAATTGGCGGATTATTAAGATATGGTATACCAGATTTCAAACTGGATAAGTCAGTTGTTCAAAGAAGAGTTGAACTAATGAAAGCAGAAGGAATTACCTTCAAAACCAAAACTAATGTAGGTGTTGATATAACTGCAGAAGAATTAGTTAATGATTTTGATGCTGTTGTTTTAGCAGGTGGCTCAACTATTCCAAGAGATTTAATTGTTAAAGGTAGAGAGTTAGAGGGAATATATTTTGCAATGGATATGCTAACTAAGCAAAATAAAAGAGTTGCTGGTAAGAAAATTAAAGGCAATGATATAACAGCCAAAGATAAGGTAGTACTTGTAATAGGTGGAGGAGATACTGGATCTGACTGTGTTGGAACGTCAATAAGACAGGGAGCAAAACAAGTATATCAATTTGAAATACTTCCTAAACCGCCAGAAGATAGAGATGAAACAATGCCGTGGCCTTTGTACCCTAAACTTTTAAAGACCACTACTTCCCATGAAGAAGGCTGTGAAAGACAGTGGTCTATTGCAACTAAAGAAATTTTAGGCAAAGATGGTAAGGTATCTTCAATAAAAGCTGTAGAAGTTAAATGGACAAAAGATGAAAATGGAAGATTCAAAATGGAAGAAGTAAAAGATAGTGAATTTGAAATAGAAGTAGATATGATATTATTAGCTATGGGATTTATTAATCCTCAACATGATGGTCTATTAAATGATTTAGAACTAAAATATGATGTAAGAGGTAATGTATTAACTAATGAAGAACATATGACTAGTATTAATGGAGTATTCTCAGCAGGAGATATGAAAAATGGACAATCCTTGGTAGTTAAGGCCATTTGTGACGGGAGAAAAACAGCAAAATGTGTTGATGAATATTTAATGGGTGAAAGCTATTTAAATGGATAAAAAAATTGCAGCGAGAAGCTGCAATTTTTTTATTATATTATATGAGGAATTTATAAATTCCAACCTTTTTATTTTAACCAACTTGGTATATCTCTATTAAATGGTCTAATACCATATTTAGTTTGGAATTCATTAAGGATTTTTTCTCTGATTTCTTTTGAATCCTTTATTTGGGATATAATTTCTAATGGTATACTATCAGAAAATGGACAGTTTGCTAGGCAGATACCGCAGTCGGTACCTAAAGAACGCCATCTTTTATAACACTGTTCAGGGTTTATCTTCCATCTCAAATCACCATCTATTAATGATTTCGATTCTTTTGGTATACATTTACCTGGACATGTCTTTGCACATCTACCACATTCTTCACAAAATGTATCCACTCCAAAGTTATCGATGGTATCAACTAATAAAGGAATGTTTGTTGTAACAACCCCTAATCTCACTCTAGGACCGTATTCTTTAGTAATTAGTAATCCATGACGACCTAATTGACCTATACCTGCATCTTGTGCAACTAAAGGGGCTATAACTAGATAATTACCATCCATATGATTTCTTGCATCATAGCCTAGGCTTCGAATATAGTATGATAAAACCATTCCTATATTTGCAGCTTCTAAATAACCTTTAACTACAGCAATAGATTCAGGTAATTGAGGTGCGGTGTTTATAAAGTCTTGATTCATATCAACAGCAAAAGCAATTCCATATAGATGATTAGGAATTACCTCATCACCATAAGTTTCTTTTTCTCTACCTCTATTGGTGTAGTAATGATAATCTTCCATTTTAGTTACTCCAACAATCTTTGCTCCGAAAAATTTTCCTAATTCTTTGATTTTAGTAGTTATTTCTTTTGGAGAGATATCAATTTTTTCGCTGCTCTTAGTACCTTCAGAATATTTTTTTATGTGGGATAAATATTCGAAAGTTGAATTTACAATTGGAGAATTTAATTTATTATATGTAACAGAACCTTCCTCACCAAAATTAGGTAAAGCGCGTAGTTCATTATCTATCTCAATCTTATTGCTGTTTTGTGAATAATAATAGTTGTATTGAGATGAGTTTTTGTCTAAATTCATTCTTGAAAAAATGGTATCCCTCTCATCTACTCTATTCATTAGAAGCCTCCTTTAAAACTAGCTAGCTATATTTGCTAACATATTAAATATCTTATTTACTCTAGAACCCCAACCTTGATCTGCAGCATATTTTCTGTTAATCCAAAGTATAGGATCATATGTAGAAGGTCTATTTTTACTTAAATTAATTAAAGTTCTACATACAATATCAGCGCTATCATTGATATTAGTATTATATTTTTTCCAGCTACCGTGAACATTAAAAGGGTTATTTGCAATTTTAGAATGACTTTTTGAAGTCGTAGGAACAAAACTTTGTTCTTGCCCCGTGATTGCAAATAAAAGAAGAGGGTTTAGGTCGTAGCTTGCAGCTACATCTATGATTGTAGAGAAGTATGGCTCTTCAGCTAGAATTGATTTTCTTTTCCTTAAATAGCTTCTTAAGCTACTTTCGTTTATATTCTTATACCTAAATTTTGTTGGTAAAGTATTGTATTTAACAAAAGAATTTTGTTTTACTTGGATTGTTATTTCTTTATTTTGAGGTACTAATACAGTTGATAAAAGGTTTAAGTTATTATCTGAAGCATCAGATAAGTTACTGGGCACTATACTGATTGAATCTAATTTACTAGTAGAGGGAGTAAGTTCGTTTGAACTTTCGGCAGCTATAGCAGGTTCGTTTATTTCAGATAAACTTTCCTTTAAGTTTCCTTTTGAACTTAATAAGACTATAGTTGTAAAAAATAGCATATTTAATGCAACAAATTTAACCTTATTATTTATGTTGTTTGCGTTGTTTTCTTTTTCTTTCACTTTTTCTTTATTTTTAATAGTAGTGAAATTTTGAATCTTAAAACTTTCCATTTTTAATATACCTTCCTTTCAAAGTTTATAATCATTATATAATAAATGGTAATAAATGTCATTAATTAAATTATAGTTTGTTTAATATTCCATCCTTTGTAATTATAAACATAACTCGAGATTTTAATACCTAAACATAATAACACAAAATTAATGAAAGGTTAAGAAAAAATAAAATAAAATTTGAAAAATCGATTGACTTTTTACTAAAATCGGTATATAATATGCCAATGCAACCAGGAATATCCAAAAGATTGGAGGAGAAGGAATGATAAAAAAATTTTCTAAATACTATAAATCACAAAAAAAATTGTTTATTATAGATTTTATATGTGCCTTTTTAGTTGCAGCGGCAGATTTATTTTATCCTATGATAACTAGAGAAATTATTAATAAAGTTATACCAAACAAACAATTAAAGATGTTATTTATTTTAGCTGCATTGTTATTAGTGGTTTATATAATTAAGCTTACATGTAACTATGTGATGGATTATTGGGGACATGTATTAGGCGTACGAATGCAGTATGAAATGAGAAAGGATATTTTTTCACATTTGCAAGAACTTCCTTTTAGTTACTTTGATGACAATAAGACAGGAATTATAATGTCTAGAATAGTTAATGATTTAACGGAAATTTCAGAATTGGCTCATCATGGTCCAGAAGATTTATTTATTTCTATAGTAGTGATTTTAGGGTCATTTATTGCCTTAAGCACAATAAACATACCATTAACGATAATAGTATTTGCTTTTATTCCTTTTTTGATTTGGTTTACTATCTCTAAAAGAGTAAAAATGGGAAAAGCGTTTAAAGATGTAAGAAGAAAAATTGCTGATGTAAATTCTCAATTAGAGAACAGTATATCTGGTATTAGAGTTTCAAAATCTTTTACAAATGAACAGTATGAAATGGATAAATTTGATGAAGGTAATAATAAGTTCAGAATAAGTAGAGAAGCAGCCTTTAAATATATGGCCGAATTTTTTTCAGGAATGAGGTTTTTTATAAATTTTTTAAATATAGTAGTTCTTGTAGCAGGGGGTATATTCTTCTATAAAGGAATTATAGAGTCTGGAGATTTAGTTGCATATCTATTATACATAACTATCTTTATGCAGCCAATTAGAAGATTAACAACTTTTGTTGAACAATACCAATCGGGTATGGCTGGTTTTGAAAGATTTACTGAGTTAATGGAGATTAAGTCCGATATAGTGGATAAAGAAAATGCAGTTGAGTTAGGATATGTAAAAGGTAATATAAAGTTCAATAATGTATCATTTAAATATGATGATAAAAGTTCAGTATTATCAAATATAAATTTAAGCATACCAAATGGAAAAACTATTGCAATTGTTGGACCTAGTGGTGGAGGAAAGACTACTTTATGTCATTTAATACCAAGGTTTTATGAAATAACTGAAGGTGAAATATATATTGATGGAATAGAAATAAAGGATGCTACACTAAAATCTTTAAGAAGGAATATTGGTCTAGTTCAACAAGAAGTATTTTTGTTTACAGGAACTATTAAAGAAAATATTTTATATGGAAAACCTGGTTCATCAGATGAAGAAGTTATTTATGCTGCTAAAAAAGCTAATATTCACGATTTTATAATGAAACAGAAAGATGGATATAATACTTTTGTTGGTGAAAGAGGAATTAAGCTGTCTGGTGGACAAAAACAAAGAATTTCTATAGCTAGGGTTTTCTTGAAAAATCCTCCAATATTAATTTTAGATGAAGCAACATCGGCTTTAGATAATGCCACTGAATTAATTATTCAAAGGTCGTTGGAAGAATTATCTCAAGGAAGAACAACAATTGTAGTCGCTCATAGATTATCTACAGTAAAGAATGCTAATGAAATAATAGTGTTAACGGATAAGGGAATTGAGGAAAGTGGCTCACATGATGAATTGATCAAATTAAAAGGGATTTACGAAAAGCTGTTTAACTCACAGTTTAAAGGATTTATACCTGATGACATTTAATATAATACCAAATTTAATTTAGATAAGGTTGATGATAGTTTGAATTTTAGGTAGTTTTATGTTAAAATAATACGAAATTATTCTAGGGAGGCATTATTTATGAGATTATTAAAAAGAAATAATATTGAAAACTTAATATATGCCTTTAGTAACTATTTTAGAGAGGGTTTGTAGATGTAATATTTATTATTATAGGTGCAAACCCTGCAAATACTATTCTTATTTATAGGGTTTGTGTCTATGATAGTTGCTATATATGTATTAGTAGAGGCTGCATAGATTTATGTCTATGCAGCTTTTTTAATTTCATTTTTAAGGGGGATGTTATATTATGGAAAAAAGAGAAAAATTTTCAGGAAAATTAGGTTTTGTGTTGTCTTGTATCGGTTCTGCCATAGGACTAGGAAACATATGGATGTTTTCATGGAGACTTGGTCAGTATGGTGGTGCGGCATTCCTCGTACCATATTTCCTATTTGTATTTGTTTTAGGAACTGTTGGGTTAATGGGCGAATTTGCGTTAGGTAGGTCAATGAGAAAGGGGTCATTTAGTGGTATAAAAGAAATACTTAATGAAAGAAAGTTACCTTTTAGTAATTTAATATCAAGTATTCCTACAATAGGACTCGCAGGGATTTTTATTTTTTATACAATTGTTGTAGGTTGGATTATTAGATATGTTTATGCATCAATAATGGGTTCATTTAATAATGTGGACATTCCCAATTATTTTAATACTTTTGTTGGAACTCCATATACAATAATATGGCATGCGTTAGCTATAATAGTAATTATAATTATTGTTTTATTAGGAATATCAAAAGGTATAGAAAAAGTAAATAAGATTATAATGCCTGCTCTTTTTATAATTTTTATTTTACTTATGATAAGGTCGTTGACATTGCCTGGAGCAATGAAAGGAGTAGAATATTTATTGGTACCAAAATGGTCCTATTTAGCTAAACCTATTACATGGGTTATGGCTTTGGGACAAGCATTTTTCACAGTATCGCTTACAGGAAGTTCTATGGTGGTATACGGAAGTTACATTGATAAAGATGTAGATATCCCTTCATCAGCTATAAATACTGTGATATTTGATAGTATATCAGCCTTACTTGCAGCGTTTATTATTATTCCAGCGGCATTTTCATTTGGATTAGATCCATCAGCGGGACCGGCGTTATTATTTATAACAGTTCCTTCAATTTTCAAAATGATGCCTGGAGGATATATTTTTGGAATATTATTTTTCTTAAGTGTTTTATTTGCAGCTGTTTCTTCAGCAATAAATATGCTTGAAGTACCAGTTGAAGCAATGATGCACGAATTGAAATGGTCGAGAATAAAAAGTGTGTTGATAGTTTCAATAGTAGGGTTTATTTTAGGGATACCTTTGGACTTAAGTATGGATAAATTCGGTGCTTTTTCAGACTTTATAACTATATACTTATCACCACTTGGAGTTATAATAGCGGCAATAGTATTTTATTGGATATATGGTGTAGATAAAGCAAGAAAAGAGATAAACATAGGTGCTGCCAAGTCAATTGGGAAATGGTTTGAACCATTAGCAAAGTATGTTTTTGTACTAGTTGCCATAGGAATTTTAATTCTTGGAGCTTTTTATGGAGGAATTGGGTAAAGCAACTTGTTTCAAAATGCACAGTATACAGTGCACAGTAAAGGAAAGCTTTCGTTAAAACCAAAGTTTTTATATTGAAGTGAAAGTGTCAAAAACATTTTTATCAAGCAAAAGGAATCACTCCATCATCTTAGATGATAAGGAGTGATTCCTTTTATCATTACTGTGGACTGTGCACTAGTTTAGTTTCTTATCTTTTTACAATGAGTTGAGATTTACCATTTAAAGAATATGCTTTTTCATAAATTGATAACTCTACAGAGCTTTCTTTTTCATTTGAAACAATTACATCTTTATTAGTTACTGATATATTTAATAATACATCTCTAAACATTATTTTAAATGAGTACGAATCCCAATGTGATGGTATAAATGGATTTAAAACAACTTTGCTATTTTTAACTCTAAATCCACCAAAACCTTGAACTACAGCCATCCAAGTTCCTGCCATACTAGTTGTGTGACAACCGTCTTCAGTATCATTATTATAATTATCAAGATCAAGTCTTGAAGTTCGCAAGTACATTTCATAAGCTTTTTCATATTTTCCGATTTTTGCAGCCAGGATTGTATGAATACATGGTGATAATGAAGATTCATGAACTGTTCTTGGTTCGTAGAAGCTAAAGTTATTTTCAATAGTTTCAATACTATAACTATCTTCTAAGGTATACAAGCCTTGAAGAACGTCTGCTTGCTTTATGAAACAAGATCTTAGTATTCTATCCCATGACCAATTTTGATTAATAGGTAGATTTTTTGGATCTAAATCTTTAACCATTATTTGTTCTTTATCAAGATAATTATCTTGTTGTAAAAATATACCTAGCTCTTCATCATAAGGATAATACATATTTTTGATGATATCATTCCAGTTATCAGTTTCACTTTCATTAAAATTGATTTTTTCTAACATAGAAGAGTATTTATCCTTATAATTATCTTTTACAAAGTTAATAACATCTGTAGTATATTCCAACGTCCAAGATGCCATTCTATTTGTGTACCAGTTATTATTAACATTGTTTTCGTACTCATTTGGACCGGTAACTCCTAGAATTACATATTTATTCTTAGCCTTAGAGAAGTTTACCCTTTGAGCCCAGAAGCGCGATATAGCAATTAAAACCTCTAATCCGTAATCTGCAAGGTAAGATTTATCTCCAGTATAATTTACATAATTAAAAATTGCATATGCTATAGCACCATTTCTATGAATTTCTTCAAAAGTTATTTCCCATTCATTGTGACATTCTTCACCGTTCATAGTTACCATTGGATAAAGTGCAGCTCCATTATTAAAACCTAATTTTTCGGCATTTTCAATAGCTTTTCCTAACTGGTTGTACCTATAAAGAAGTAAATTTTTAGAAACATGTTCTTCAGATGTACTTAAGTAGAATGGTAAACAATATGCTTCTGTATCCCAATAAGTACTTCCGCCATATTTTTCTCCTGTAAATCCTTTAGGACCTATATTTAATCTTGAATCTTCTCCATTATAAGTCTGATTTAATTGAAAAATATTAAATCTTATAGCTTGTTGAGCTGCTATATCACCGTTTATAACAATGTCGCTTTCTTTCCATTTTTCAGACCAAGCATTCCTTTGCTCCATTAACAAAGTTTCAAAACCAGTATTTTTAGCTTCTAAAGATTCTTTTTTTGTAATATCTACAAGATTTTCTGAATTGTAATATCTTGAAGAAGTTGTTGATACATATTTATATAGAGTTACTTCATCATTTTTTCTGATGTTTGTACAAATTTCTGTGCTAATGAACTTTTCTTTTTTGTATTTATCTGAATCGAATTTTATCATTGAACCATTTTTAAAAAGTGAAATTTGCATATATGAACAGATTTCAAAGTCTAATTTCTTTGTTTTCATCCTTACATGTCCTGATTCATTTTCAACTGATTGAGATATAACATTCCAAAATTTTTCATCATAGTTTGAATCTTTGTTCATTATATCTCCATCAAGATATGGAGTGATTTTTATTTTACCATCAAAATTTAATGCTTTGATTGAATACTTTATAGTTCCAATACTAGCTCTTTTCATACTTATAAAACGTATAGATTCTACAGAAATTTCTCGACCAGAAGGTAACTTGGCAATGAATTCTCGTTTTAAATAGCCTTCTTTCATGTTTAGAATTCTTTTAAAATTACTTACCTCACATTTTGATAGGTCAAGAGTTTCATTATCAATTAATATATTTATGCCAATCCAGTTTGTGGAATTTAATACTTTGGCAAAATATTCAGGATAACCATTTTTCCACCAACCTACTCTTGTTTTATCAGGATAATAAACTCCAGCTATATAACTACCTTGAAGCGATTTACCGGAATATACTTCTTCAAAGTTAGCACGTTGTCCCATATAACCATTGCCTATACTGAAAATACTTTCTGATATTTCATGATTTTCAGGGTTAAAACCTTCTTCTATAATATTCCATGGATCTAGTTTTAAATATTGATTCATTAAATAACCCCCTAACAAATTTATTGTACAAACGTTTGCGCAAAACTGTATTTTTTAAGGTCAGCAGAACTGACCTATTATTTATTATTACTATACTTTATATGATAAATCAAAAATAAAAAATTTGCTATTGTATTTTATTATAATTATTAAATATTTTTTATAGAAAAAACTACAAAGATTAAAAATTCATTAAAACACTTAACTATTCATCTGTAAAATGATAATATTATAGGGTATGTAGCTATATGTATTGATTATAAATTGCGAAACAAGTTCGAAATTTATAGTGACAAGTTGTGGATACCTTTCGTAAACGAAAGCTTTTAATTAGAGAAAAGACAAAAAGATTACTTTTGCGTTAGTAAAAGCACATTATTCAACCATCTAAGATGATAAAGGTTAAGTTAAAGATTTTCTGCAAGAAAATCATCATTAACTTGTCACTGATTTACTTTGTCTTTTATTTCAATTGTGAACTACATATTTAATGTAAATATTTTTTAATTAGGTAAACTTAAGAAGGAGTTGTTTTAATGGGGAATCTTCTGAAAATATTTTTTCTATCTGCAGTTCCATTAATTGAGCAGAGAGGGTCAATACCAATTGGGGTAATTGTTTATAGTATTCACCCTATGACAGTATTTTTAGTTTGTTTTGTAGGTAGTATGCTTCCTGTTCCATTTATATTGCTTTTGTTTAATAGAATATTCGAATGGATGCAAAGATATAAAGCTTTTGATAGTTTTAGTAATTTTATTCAAAAAAAATTAGATAAAAATTCTGATAAAATGGAGAAATACAAAGAAATTGGATTAATCACATTTATAGCCATACCACTACCAACTACAGGAGTCTGGACAGGTACAGCAGTAGCAGCATTTCTAGAATTAGATTTTAAGAAGTCTGTTATATGTGCAGTTATCGGTGGCCTAATTTCTGCTACAGTAATTACAGTGATTTCTATATTACTTCCATCGTTTTTTGGTTATTAAGTGCTAAAGAAATGGAGTGTCAATTATGGTTGAATTACTTAAAACTCTTATAAATAATTTAGGCTATGTTATACTTATAGTCTTTATTATTTCCAGGATTAACAGTTTCAAAAAAATTATTCAAAGGGATACTTTTAAAAAAACTGATCTAATAATTCTTTCTTTAATTTTTGGAGGTTTTGGTGTTGTAGGAACATATATTGGTACAGAGGTAAATGGAGCTATTGCTAACAACAGGATTATTGGAGTTATGTCAGGAGGAATTCTTTGCGGACCTTTTGTGGGAACTGTAGCAGGATTAATTGCAGGTATTCATAGGTTTATAATTAATCCTGCAGGTATAACTTCAGTTCCTTGTTCTATTACCACAATAACAGCGGGGATTTTTTCTGGTATAATATACAAATATGCTGATGATAGCAAAAAATGGTTTTTTGGGTTAATTGCTGGTATTCTAATGGAGAGTATGGAAATGATATTGATATTAGTAATTTCAAAACCATTTGAACAAGCAGTTTCTATTGTTAAAAGTATATATTTCCCAATGGGATTCACTAATGCTATTGGTATCTGGATTGTTATTATACTAATTCAAGGAATATTTAAAGAAAAGGAAACAATTGCAGCAAAACAAGCTCAATTGGCACTAGAAATTGCAAATAAAACTATGCCATATTTTAGAGAAATAAATTCTCAATCATATTCTATGGTATGCAAAATAATTAAAGACTCCGTAGGTGCTGATGCAGTATCAATAACCGATAAAAATTATATTTTAGCACATGTGGGTATAGGAGAAGATCATCATTTTAAAGGACAAAAGATATTGACTAGTGCTACAGCTAAAGCAATAAAAAGTGGAGAACTTTTAGTAATTACTGATTCTCGTGATGTTAATTGCCCAAATGATAAATGTCCAATTAAGTCAGGTATTATTTCTCCTTTAAAAGAGGGAAATGAAGTTATTGGTGCACTAAAATTGTACTATAGTAAAAGTGGTGTAATTTCTTTTAGAGATAGAAGTTTGGTGAACGGGCTTTCTCAAATTATTTCTACGCAGCTACAGATAAGTAAAGTGGGAAAATTAAAAGAAATGGCTAATAAGGCGGAAATTAAAGCGCTCCAAACTCAAATAAATCCTCATTTCTTGTTTAATGCATTGAATACGATTACGTCTTTTGTTAGAATTAACCCAAATAAAGCAAGAGAATTAATTATAAACTTGTCTTCTTATTTAAGATATAATCTTGATGTAGGGGATGAATTAGTTGATATTTATAAAGAAATTGATCAAGTGAATGCTTATATTGAAATAGAGAAAGCTAGATTTGGAGAAAAATTAAATTTTATATGTAAAGTAGATGAAAATATTGATATAAAGATCCCTAGCTTAATAATACAACCATTAGTGGAAAATTCAGTGAAACATGGTTTGCTACAAAGAGGCGATAAGGGTTATGTAATACTTATAATAAAAAAAATAAATAAGGATAATCTTAAAATTATTATTGAAGATGATGGAGTTGGAATTCCTGAAGAAATTATTGAAAAGGTTTATGCAGGAAAAATGAAGGAAAATAATATAGGATTAAGCAATGTTTATAATAGGTTAAAGATTTTATATGGGGATAGTTTAAATTTTGAAAAAGTTAAAAAAGGCACAAGAATAAGCTTTCATGTATGTAGAAGGGGTGATAAATAGAATATGAATTGTATAGTAGTAGATGATGAATTTCCAGCTAGAGAAGAGTTAAAGTATTTTATAAATAATTTTAGTTCTATAGAAATTCTAGATGAATTTGATGATTCTGTTAAAGCACTTACTTTTGTAGAGAAAAACAAACCGGATATAGTTTTTTTAGATATAAACATGCCTGCAATTGATGGAATGACTTTTGGAAAAATTATTAGTAGTCTCGATAAAAAAATTCATATTGTATATATAACTGCGTACAAGGAACATGCAATTGAAGCCTTTGAAGTTAAAGCGTTTGATTATATTTTAAAACCTTATTCAGAAGAAAGAATTGTAGGTACTTTAAAAAGATTAGAAGAAATGGACGACTCAAAATATAAAAGTGATAAAATTACTCTTTGGAAAGATAATAAAATGTGTGTTATAAATATAGATGATATATGCTATTGTGAAGTATATGATAGAAATACACTGATTTATACTATGGGAAATAGATATAGTATAAATTGTAACATTTCTGAATTTCATAAAAAGTTGCCTGAAAATCATTTTTTTAGAAGTCATAGATCGTTTATAATAAATTTGGATAAGATAAGAGAAATAACTCCTTGGTTTAATAATACTTATATGATAAAGCTAGAGGGTATAGATGATGAGATACCTGTTAGTAGAAGTAATATAAATAAATTTAAGCTAATAATGGGTATATAAAAGCACTCTATGCATTGATTTTGTCTTTTCAGTGTATAAATAGTTTTTTTGTGGTTTAAAATTGTATAATAAGGATGAAAATAAATAGATTATTTTCAAAAATCCCTTATCCCAAACTCAAATCAGATTGATTTGAGTTTTTTTTATTGTGAATTGAATAATTTTTAGAAAACTTGTTATATATATATTATGAGGCTTTTTGTATAAAAGGCAATTATGTTGTCTTATGTATAAAGATTTGGTAAATTTTATTAGTGCAGTAAAAGGGGTGGAAATATGAGTGAAAGCAATAAAGAAAAAATTAAAAGTTTTAGAGATTTTGTTGCTGCTGTTAGTTCAAAAGAACTTGGATTGATTATTTTAGATGCAAAATATACTAGTGATTTTAATTTTAGAATGAAAAATTTAATAAAGGAAATTGGAAATGAAGGTAATGCTGATATTGAATTGAGTATATTGTTTAACACAAATGGAGAAATTGCTGTAATAGATGAATACTTAATAGGTAATTACATTTCAAATATTTATCAAGTGGAATTATGTAAATATTATAAAATTGATAATTTAGATACTTTAGTAAAAAAAGTTTCAAGTAGTACTGCTAAAGGGAAAGAAGATTTTGTGAAAATATCTTATTTCATATTATATAAAACTATGGAAGAAATATTTGAATGGATAAAATATAAAGCCCAGACTATGAAATATTACAATGAATATTTTGGCATAGAAAAATATAAAAATGATGATAAGACAATTATAATATTAATTTTTATGATACTTTATGATATAACAAAGCATTTAAAACTTGAAGAAAGTTATTTAAAAAAGCTATCTAGCTCTGTAATAGACAATTAAAAATACTTTATTATTCTTATTTGTTCGACAAAAATTAATCGATATTTATGTTATTAAGCCCTCTATTAGACTGTAATGGAAATTAATAGAATATTAGATGGAGATTTGCAGAGATATTTGTCATAATCTTTTGTATGAAAATATAAAAGGTATATTATAATATGACAAAATTCTGAGAATCTAGATGTTATCATTTAAATATAATTGTTTTTGATATGTGGAGGGATTGATATGGTAATTGTAGATAATATGATGAAAAGAGAAAGTTTGGACAATAGGAGCTACGACTATTACTATAGAATTATTAAAGGGAAGATTTGTCTTGGTGATAATTGTATGTCAACCATTCAATCTTATGGTATCGAAGTAGAAAGGCAGGATTTTGAAAAAGATACTTTAGTGAATGTAGAGAGAGAGAGAATAGATAATATTAGTCCTCATAGACATAAAGTTCAAAATATTTTAAAATCATTATATAAGGGAAGCGCTTCACCTATACATTTAGTTGATATAGTTTCTGAGACTATTGATGATTACATAAGTGATTTTGATGAAATGGCGAATAATATTTCAGCTTATTAAGGAGGGAAACCTCCTTTTATTTTTTTCGTATTGGAAATAAAATGTGAACTAAATCAGTGACAAGTTAAAGAAAGAGATCGTTGAAGAATAACTTCAACTAAATTCTTTCAAAAAACATATAGAGTTTTCAATTCAACTAATTATTTATACAAGTCCAAAACTCATAAATACTTGAGATTTTGTACATGTATAAATAAAGTTTCGTAATAAAAACTCTTATTTGAAGATTTCATATTTTTGAAAGAAAAGTAGAACTAATCCTTAAGCCGACTCTTAGGATAATTCTCTTGCAGAAAATCTTTAACTAAGCCGTTATCATCTTTGATGATGGAGCAATGAGCTTTTGCTACGCAAAAGGAATTTTTTTATTTTTTATTTAATTAAAAACTTTCGCTTGCGAAAGGTATCCACAACTTATCACTTGTAACTTGTCACTATAAATTTGGAACTTGTTCGCAATTTATAATAATTATACAAATTTCTCTCTTAGGTGTATTATATAATTATAAAATTATAAAATATCAATCTAATAGGGGGTAACTATGATAGCGGGTATTGGAGTAGATATTATTGAAATAGATAGGATAAATAAATCTATAGAAAGAAATCCCAACTTTATTAATAAGATATTTACTGAAAATGAAATTGAGTATTTTAAACTTAGAAAAATGCGACCTGAGTATATAGCAGGAAGATTTGCGGCAAAAGAAGCTATTTCAAAAGCATTAGGAACTGGGATAAGAGGTTTTGATATAAAAGATATTGAAATAGATAGGAATGCATTAGGTAAACCTATTGCAGTTTTAAAAGGTAAGTGTAAGAAAATATTAAAAAAGTATCCAAATTATAAGATGCATATAAGTATATCTCATAGTAAAGAAAATGCAATTGCCTATGCGCTTTTGGAGGTAGATGTGGATGAAGATTCTAAAGTCTTGTAAAATAAGAGAAATAGATAAATATTGTATTGAGAAGTTGGGAATTCCAGGTATAATATTGATGGAGAATGCTGCTAATAAAGTGATTGATAATATTGATTTGAAGGTGTATAACCGTTTTGTAATAGTATGTGGAGTAGGTAATAATGGTGGAGATGGATTAGTAGTCGCAAGACATCTTTACACAAAAGGTAAAAAAGTAGAGGTCTTTATTATCGGAGATATTACAAAAATGAGTAAGGACTGCAAAATCAATTATGAAATAATTAAGAATCTTAAAATTAAAATTAATGTAGTAAACAATATGGAGGATATCTATTTATTAAGAGAAGCAATAAATAGATGTGAAGTGACTATAGATAGTATTTTTGGTACAGGGATTAAAAGAAATGTAGAAGGTATTTATAATTCAGCTATTTCAATCATAAATATTAATAGTAAATATACTATTTCAATAGATATGCCTAGTGGAATTAATAGTGATACAGGTAAAGTCATGGGAATTGCAATAAATGCTAATAAGACGGTTACTTTTCAAATGTTAAAAAGAGGATTTATAAATTATGGTACTGATTGTTATACTGGAAAAGTTATAGTTGAGGATATTGGTATACCAGAATTTGTTGTTGATAAATTTCAAGAAAATGAATACATGACTGATATAGAAGATATAAATAAAATATTGATTTACGGAACGAAGTATTTACATAAAGGAAACTTTGGGAAGGTAAATATTATTGCTGGGTCAGAAGGGTTTGTTGGAGCTGCTTATATTGCGACACAAGCAGCTGTTAGAATAGGAGCAGGATTGGTAACTCTTACTTGTCCTAAAGCGGTTCGAAATATTTTAAGTTCAAAGCTTGTAGAAGCAATGACTGTAGAATTAGAAAATAAAATTAAATTTAGAGAGAGTATGGAGAAGTATGATGCTATTGCTGCAGGACCTGGCATGGGAAATACAGAGAAGACAAAAGAGGTAATATATGATTTGATTTCTAACTCTAAAGTACCATTAGTTTTAGATGCTGATGGAATTAATGTTCTAAATAATAATGTGTCTATATTGTTTAAGAGAAAATCAGATATAGTTTTGACACCTCATCCTGGTGAATTTTCTAGAATATCTGGTAAAACAATAGAGCAAATAAATTCAGATAGAATAAATATTGCTAAAGAGTTTGCTGAAAAATATAAAATTGTTTTATTATTAAAAGGATACAATACCATTATTACAGATGGCGATAAAGTTTATGTTAATCCCACTGGAAATAGTTCTATGGCTACTGGTGGAATGGGAGATTGTTTGACTGGAATAATAGCCGCTTTAATGGCTCAAGGTATTGGAAGTCTAGAAGCAACTTATATAGGAGCGTATATTCATGGTTATTGTGGAGAGAAACTTTCAAAAAGTATGTTTAGAGTGAATGCAGAGCATGTTTTGAATGAATTGCCTTATGCTATGAAGGAACTACAATTAAATAAGAAAGATTGTTGAAATAAACTGCGATCTAGTTGACGAGTAACAGTGTTCAGAAATGGATACTTTTCATTTTTAATAAAAGTGCGTAACTCCTTACGTACTTTTATTTATTAGGAATATTATTACAAACGAAGGAATAGTATTAGTTATGTACAGTCAATAAATAGGAGGAAACTATGACTAAAAAAGGACTAATGCTATTGTTTTCATGTGTTTTTATAATCTTGATTATTACAGGGTGCGGGAAAAAAGAAATTAAAACTGAAGATATAATAAAACAGTTAAAAGAGATTGAATCATATAGTTGTAATATAGAAATACATAATAAAAATTCTAAACAGGAAATAGTATATGATTGTATGCAATATTACAATAGAAAATATGGACATAGATTAGATATTAATGATGAGAGAGTTTTAATATTTAAAGGCAACGATATTCAAATAAATGATTTGAACAGTGGTACTTTTTATTTAACTTCTAAGAATTTTGACTCGGTTTTTAAATTAAGTTTTATTGAAGAATATATTGGTTTGCTTTATACTGATGAAGAGGTTAAATGTGTATTTGAAAATGAAAATGGAAGAAATATTATGTTGATCTATTTAAATATTCCTGGAAGCAATAGAAATTTAAATAGAGCAGTTATGTATGTTGATGCTGAAAATGCTATACCAATAAAAACAGTGATATATGATTTTAATGATAGTGAGAAGATACAATTTATTTATAAGAACTTTACTACAACTGAAGAAATTGGTGAAGAAAGATTTAAAATAGAATAAATAACCTCATATTCATTTTCATTAGATGGAGGGGTAGTTATGTTTAAACATATTAGACCAGTGTGGGAAGAAATAAATTTAGATAATTTAGTGCATAATATAAAACATATTAGGAAGATTTGCAAAAGTAATGAAATAATGGCTGTAGTAAAAGCTGATGCATACGGCCATGGAGCAATAGATATAGTACCTGAGTTATTAAGAAATGGTGCTAATAGTTGTGCTGTTGCAGTTATTAGTGAAGCTATAGAGTTAAGAAAAGCAGGAGTAGAAGCACCTATTCTAATATTAGGATTTACATCACCGGCACATATAAATGAGCTTTTAAAATATGATGTTGAGCAAACTGTATTTACTTATGAATATGCTGAGTTGATTTCAAAAGAAGCTTCAAATAATTATAAAACTGCAAAAATTCATATTTGCGTAGATACAGGCATGGGAAGAATAGGTTTTTTGCCTGACAGAAAAAGTATAGAAGATGTATATAAAATAAGTAAATTACCAAATATAAAGATAGAAGGAGTATTTTCTCATTTTTCGACAGCAGACGAAAACGATAAATCTTATACATATAATCAAGCTGAAAAGTTTAATGATTTTTGTAATGAGCTTGTGAGCTTAGGAATTAAATTTGAAAAAAAGCATATAGGGAATAGTGCAGCAGCTATGGATTTGCCAGATTTTCATTATGATGCTATTAGACCTGGAATTATACTATATGGGTATTATCCTTCAAGGGAAGTGAACATAAAAAAATTAAACTTAAAACCAGTTATGCAGCTTAAAACTAATATAGTTCACATAAAGAATCTATCAAAAGGATATTCAGTAGGGTATGGAAGGGACTTTATAACTACTAGAGAAAGTGTTATTGCAACATTGCCGGTGGGTTATGCTGATGGTTATACAAGAGCTTTAAACGGTAAAGCTAAAGTTATTGTAAATGGGTGCTTTGCTCCGGTTATAGGTAAAATTTGTATGGACCAATGTATGATAGATGTTACTGATATAGAAGATGTAAAAGTGGGAAATGAAGTAATACTTATTGGAAATAATGGAGATAAAAAATTCGATGCAGATGATATTGCGGAGGCTATTGGTACAATAAATTATGAAGTGGTTTGTATGATAAGTAGGAGAGTTCCGAGGGTATACATAAAAGATGATATGGTTGTCAAAGTAAGAAATTATGTTTAATTTATGAACAAAAGGTAATATGTGCAGGTATTTCGCAATTTATAGTTTGCTTTAACCAGTGTTTATGACGTTTTCTTTGACAATTAGACAAAATTTAAGATATAATTATTTTGTATAATTTGTTTTTTACTTATTAGGAGGTATTATATTTGTATGTCAAATTCAAAGAGGTTCAAGTTAACATTGCCTGAATGCCTGGCTAAAGACTTTAATAAAAATAACAAAAAAAACTGTAAATATATTAGACATAAACTAATAGTATATATAGAAGATAAAAAAAAGACTATAGAAACTGAAGATTGGAAAAATGGATATTTAGAGATGGCAGAAATAAATCTTGATATTTGCGAAATGGGCTTCGCAGAAGAAATGTCTCAATTAAATCAATATGAAGCTGAGCTTGCGGAGAGTGATAGGCCTAATGACTACTATAATGGTAAAAAGAGGAGATATATTTTATGCTGATTTAAGTCCTGTTGTTGGCTCAGAGCAGGGAGGTATAAGACCTGTACTTATTATCCAAAATGATATTGGCAACAAATACAGTCCTACTGTTATAATTGCAGCAATTACTTCTCAGATTAATAAAGCGAAACTTCCAACTCATGTGGAAATTTCATCTGAAGAGTATGGTCTGAATAAAGATTCAGTTGTGTTGCTGGAGCAAATAAGGACTCTGGACAAAAGACGCTTAAAAGAAAAAATTGGACATATGTCTGAAAAAGATATGAGAAATGTGGATGAAGCACTTTTAATAAGTGTTGGACTATAAGAGGTTTTCGCTATGCGAAAACCTTTTTTTAGTAAATTGATATGTTTCTGAAGGGTTTTGGTAGCAAATAACTTATAACTATTATAATCCTTATAAAACAAAGTAAAATATTTTTCTTTTATATATACAAATATAAATTTTTACAAATTTTTCAGAACATTTGACTAAATTTTTGATTAAAAAGGTTTACATTGAAAGATACTATATATTAATGAAATAAACTACTGTACATTTAAATATTTGTTGGTATAATAATGTTTGAGTGTAAATTGAATTAAAACAATTAAGTATTAACTAGTTTTTATTATTTAGGAGGGGTTTTTGATGAAAAAAGATATCCTTCAAATGCAAGAAATTGCAAAAGATATCAGAACGGATATTGTAAAAATGTTAACTGAATCGGCATCTGGTCACCCAGGTGGTTCACTATCTGCTGTTGAAATAATGACTGTTTTATATTTTAATGAAATGAATGTAGACCCTGAAAATGCAAAGAATAGCAATAGAGATAGATTTGTTCTTTCAAAAGGACACGCAGCTCCAGTACTATATAGTACTTTGGCTAGAAGAGGATTTTTCCCTGTTGAAGAATTAATGGGACTTAGAAAATTTGGTTCAATGCTTCAAGGGCATCCAAACATGAATTATGTACCTGGAGTAGATATGTCTACTGGATCACTTGGTCAAGGAATATCTACAGCAGTAGGTATGGCTTTAGCTGGAAAGTTAGATAAAAAAGATTATAGAGTATATACATTACTTGGAGATGGAGAATTAGAAGAAGGTCAAGTATGGGAAGCGGCAATGTCAGCAGGACATTATAAATTAAATAACCTAACTGCTTTTGTTGATTTCAATGGATTACAAATTGATGGACCATGTGAAAAAGTTATGAATCCAAATCCTATAGATAAAAAATTCGAAGCGTTTAATTGGCATGTGATATCTATAGATGGACACGATTATGAAGCAATTCTAAGTGCTATAGAAGAAGCTAAGTCTGTTACTGATAAGCCCACTGCAGTTATATGTAAGACTGTTAAAGGTAAAGGTGTATCATTTATGGAAAATCAAGCTGGATGGCATGGTGCTGCACCTAGTAAAGAACAATGCGAGATTGCATTAAAAGAGATTAGAGGTGAAGAATAATGTCAAAAAACATCGCTACAAGAGAAGCATATGGAAAAACATTAGCTGAGTTAATTGTTGAGAATGAAAATATAGTTGTTTTAGATGCTGATTTATCTAAATCAACAAAAACTGCTGGAGCTAAAGAGGTTTGTCCTGAAAGACATATTAACATGGGTATTGCTGAAGGTAACATGATGGCAGTAGCCGGTGGATTAGCATCTTGTGGAAAAATCCCTTTTGCAAGTACTTTTGCTATGTTTGCTTCTGGAAGAGCTTTTGAACAAATTAGAAATACAATTTGTTATCCAAAATTAAATGTAAAAATATGCGCTACTCATGCAGGTATTACTGTTGGAGAAGATGGTGCTTCACATCAATCTGTTGAAGACGTATCACTTATGAGAAGCATTCCAAATATGACTGTTATTAGTCCTAGTGATGCAGTAGAAGCTTCAGCTGCTATTAGAGCAATAGTTGATTTTAATGGACCTGTATATGTAAGACTTGGTAGATCTGCTGTTCCTGTAATTAATGATAGAGATGATTATTCTTTTGAAATAGGTAAAGCTGTAACTTTAAGAGAAGGAAAAGATGCAGTAATTTTTGCTACTGGAATAATGGTAGATGCTGCACTTGAAGCATATAATTTATTAGCTGAAGAAGGAATAAAAGTTAAAGTAGTTAATATACATACTATTAAACCAATAGATGTAGATGCGATTGTTAATGCTGCAAGAGAAACAGGTTTAGCTATTACTGCTGAAGAACATAGTATTATAGGTGGATTAGGTTCTGCGGTTGCAGAGGTTTTAAGTGAAAATAATCCAACACCAGTAGTCAGAGTGGGTATCAAAGATACTTTTGGTGAAAGTGGAAAACCAAATGAACTATTAAAAGCATATGGGTTAACAGCTGAAGACATAGTTTCAGCCGTTAAAAAAGGTATGCAATTAAAATAATTGAAAAGAAGTAGTGCATAACTGCTGATTAGGAAGGGGGATTTTATACTCCTTCCTTTTTGCTATACAAAATTGGGATGTTAACTTCGACTTAGCAACCCTATAGGTAGGTGATGTTAATGAAAAATAAATTTAAAGAGTATTTTTGGATTACTATAGGATATTTAATCACAGCGTTTGGTATAAAATTCTTCATAGCTCCTAATAAAATTGCTGGTGGTGGAGTTACAGGTATAGCAATCTTAATAAATTATTTTATTCCACAGGTTTCAGTTGCAATTATTATGTTATTTTTAAATGTTATATTGTTTATAATTGCATTTATATTCATAGGAGGAAAATTTGGAGGAAAAACTATATATGCTACATTGTCTTTATCAGGAGCATTGTATGTTATGGATAGATTTTTTCCACAAAACTATGCTATAACAAACGACTTACTGTTAGCTACTATCTTTGGAACTTTTCTTTCGGGTATAGGATTAGGGTTAGTATTTAATCAAAATGCGTCAACCGGTGGAACAGACATATTGGCCAAGATATTAAATAAATTTTTTCATTTAGATATTGGTAAAGCTTTATTGATAGTTGATTTTATTGTTGCATTGTCCAGTGTGATAATTTTTAATGCAGAAATAGGTATGTATGCAATCTTAGCAGTTGTATTAAATGGTGTTATAGTAGATAAGGTTATTGAAGGGTTAAATACATGTAAATCGATTTTTATAATAAGTGGTAAACAAGATTTAGTTATTGAATATATTATCAAGGAATTAGATAGAGGGTGCACTATTTTTGAAGGTAAAGGTGCGTTTAGTGGAAAAAAAGGAGATATTTTATACACAGTTTTAGGTAGAAAAGAATTTATAAAGTTAAGAAATTTCATGAAATCTGTTGATAAAAATGCTTTTGTTATAGTTAGTGAAGCTCATGAGGTTCTTGGAGAAGGGTTTAAGAATATTATTGAAGAATAATATTTAATAGTTGTTTAGAAAATATTGGTCTTCGTCTTAAGAAAATTTGAATAATTTGAAAATTTTCTATGAAATTTGTTATAATTACTGAATTAAATCTAAAAAATAAATCTTATTATGATATAATATTACTTAAGAATGCAATAAAAATTATAGAGATAAAGTATGTTTAAATATAATAAGTTACATATTTTTAGATAAGGAGAAACCAATATGATATTATTCCAAAGGACTTCTAAGGTTTACGATAATAATGTTTTTGCATTAAAAAATGTTAGCTTGGAAATTGAAAGAGGAGAATTTGTTTTTTTAGTAGGACCTAGTGGAGCAGGAAAATCTACATTTATTAAATTGTTATTAAAAGAAATTGACCCAACTAAAGGTAAAATTATTGTTAATGGTACTGATTTGACTATGCTAAAACATAACCAAACACCTTATTATAGAAGAAGAATAGGTATGGTTTTTCAAGATTTTAGATTGATTTCTTCACTTAATGTTCAAGAAAATGTTGAATTTGCTATGAGAGTTGTTGAAGCTAATAGGAAAGATATAAAGAAAAGGGTTCCGCTAGTGTTATCTATGGTTGGACTAACAAATAAGAGCAAATGTTTTCCAAATGAGTTATCAGGAGGAGAACAACAAAGAGTAGCTATTGCAAGAGCTATAGTTAATAATCCTACAATGGTAATAGCGGATGAACCAACAGGTAATCTTGATCCTGACACTTCAATTGAAATAATGCAGGTTCTTCAAGATATTAATAGAGCGGGAACAACAATAATTATGGCTACTCATGATAAAAATATAGTAGACACTATGAAAAAAAGAGTAATTGCTATTGAAAGTGGTACAATAGTTAGAGATGAACAGAGAGGAAGATACGGTTATGAAGATTAGTTCTATAAAACATTTTTTTTCTAGTGCCTTTAAGAGTTTAGTTAGAAATAAAACTTTGAGTATTGCTTCTGTTATAACTGTTACACTAACACTATTTTTGTTTGGTGTATTGTTATTAGTTATGGTAAATGCTAGTGGTCTAGTAAAAGATATAGAATCTAAAATTGAATTACAGGTATTTCTGAATGAAGATGCTTCTGTTTCTGAAAAAATGGAAATAGAAAAAAAACTTAAATTAAATGAACATGTAAAAGAGGTAGCTTTTGTTACTAAAGAGGAAGCTTTAGAAGAATTTAAAGAGCAACTTGGTGAAGAAAACAAAGAATTAGTTCAAGGATTTGATGAAAGTAATCCTTTGCCAGAATCTTATGTTATTAAGGTTGATAAGCCAGAATCTATTGAATTAATTGCTGGAGATATAAAAGATATGGCAGGAATAAAGCAAATAGAAGATGATGTGGATTTAGTAAACCAAATTACTTCCTTTACAAATGGAATTAAATGGGTTGGAATTTTAATAATAATAATATTAGTTCCCGTTTCATTATTTTTAATAATGAACACCATTAAATTAGCTGTATTTTCTAGAAGAAAAGAAATTGGTATTATGAAATATGTTGGAGCAACAGATGCTTTTATTAGATGGCCTTTTGTTATTGAAGGACTAATAATAGGATTACTTGGATCATTAATATCAGTTTTATTGTTAAATAATATTTATTTTGCTGTGTTTAATAAATTGTCAGGTGTAGTTAGAGGTGGAAATATTATTGCTCCTAACACTATTTTATTTCAACTTACCATAGGGTTTGTTCTAGGTGGTTGTGTTATAGGAATATTAGGAAGTATGCTTTCTTTGAGAAAATTTTTAAAAGTATAAAAAATATTAGGTTGGAAATTGATTACAATTTCCAACCTTTACTCTTTATTATTTGGTATAAAAGCTTTATAATAAACGTAATATTTAAAGAATGATAATATAGGGAATTAATGGCAAACCTGATTTGTATTTCTTTAACTTTTGATTCATTAAAGAGGTTAGGCATATAAATATAGGATTGAATAGGAATCTCTATTACCGAGGTGAAAAAATGAATATTAATAAAAATGAAAATCATAACAATAAGAAAATTAATAGGATTAGTTGGATTGCGATTGTTGTTTTAATAATTATATTAAGTAATATGATTACATATTTGGTTGCATCTAAGTTTCCATTAGGAGATTCTGTGGTAATTAGCAAAAGTACATATGATGAAATTTCACAATTTAAGAAATTGTTTATTGTAAAGCAAAATATAGAAAGGTTTTATGATGGTGAAATTATTAAAGATGACTTAGTAAATGGCGCAATCAAAGGTATGACATCTTCTTTGAATGATCCTTATACTGTTTATATGGATGAAAAAGATTACCAATCATTTGCAGAAAGCACTGAAGGCAAATATCAAGGTATCGGTATTCAAGTAGGTGTAAAAGATGAAAAAATTGTAATTATAACAGTATTTGAAGATTCTCCAGCAAGTAAAGCTGGATTGTTGGCTGGAGATACTATTGAAAAAGTTGCAGGAACTTCAGTCACTGGAAATGAACTGGATAAAGCAGTTTCTTTAATGCGAGGAGAGCAAGGAACTAGTGTAGAGGTTACTTTAGAAAGAAAATCTACTGGATTATATACAGCTAATATTGTAAGAGATTCAATAAAAATTAAGACTGTATCGGGTGAAATGCTAGAGGATAGTATTGGGTTGATAAGAATTAGCGTTTTTGAGAATGAAACATCTAAGGAATTTGAAGCAAAGTTAAAAGAACTGATGAGCCAAGGTATGAAAGGTTTGATTTTAGATATAAGAGGAAATCCAGGTGGATGGTTGACTGAATGTGTTAAGGTAGCATCTAACTTTATTAATAAAGGAGATTTAATTGTATCTACTATTGATAAATATAATAATAAAGAGGTAGAGAATTCAGAAGGTGGAGTAGCAATAGGATTACCATTGGTGCTTCTAATTGATGGAGGTAGTGCTAGTGCATCAGAAATTTTATCTGGAGCTATAAGAGACTATAAATTGGGAACACTAATAGGTGAAAAATCTTTTGGTAAGGGTATAGTTCAGACTGTATTGGATAGATCTATGTATGGATTTGGTGATGGAACAGCATTAAAAGTTACTACATCTAAATATTATACACCAGATGGAGAAAACATACATAAAGTAGGTATTTCTCCTGACATAGAAGTTATTTACCCAGATGAATTGAAAGAAAAAGTATATGATAGAAGTAAGGATCCACAATTGAACAAAGCAATTGAGGAAGTTAAACAAAAGGTTAAATAGTATTGAGAGGAGAAAACTTTAATGGGTATTATTTTAGAAACTTTACAAGGAGTATCAAAAGCAGTAGTAACACCACCATATATATTTATGCTTTTGGTTATTGGAATAATTTTTTATAGAAAGAATAAAAAAATAACAATGATGCAGAAATTAATTATTGGTGAGAAAGTAAATACTCCTTTGGAATTAACTCTTTCTGAAATAGTACTTGGAATCTTTGGAGGAATACTATGTAGTATAATCCTTGCTTATTTAGGAGTTGGATTTAGTGAAAATTCTTTTATAGATATTATATTTCTACTGTCATTGCTTTCAATAAGTTTTAATTCTAAATATATGAAGTTGGTATATACATCTGCAGTTTTAGGGTTTATAAGTATTTTAGTTGAGATTATGAGTGGTATGTATAATGTTGATATAAGAGGTTTTGAGTTTCTTACTATAGATGTGATATCGTTGATGACTATGACAGCTGTGATTTATTTTATACAAGGAATATTAACGATGGTTGATGGAAGTAGAGGGGCTATTCCAATTTTTTCGAAAAGAAACGATAATATTATTGGAGGATTTGCATTAAAAAGATGTTGGATACTGCCTTTAGCTATTATTATTTTTACAAATTCAAATAGCTATTCCTTTGAAGAATTAATAGTCATAAATAAGTGGAGGCCTTTTTTGAACATCACAAACCCATCAATCTTACTAAAAGAGATCATGTTAACAATATTACCTATATTTGGGATGCTTACTTTTAATACTGTAACTTTTACTAAGACAAAAAATGAAAAAACATTAATTACTGGAACTTTAATGATGGTTTATAGTATTTTACTATTTGTTTTATCTAGATTAGGCAGTCTAAATATATTTTTCAAAATAGCAGCTGTTTTATTCGCACCAACTGCTATTGAAGGCATGAACTACTTACAGAAGTATATTGAGTTAAAAGATAAACCTAAGTATGTTTCTGGTGAAGATGGTATCATGGTTTTAGAAGTAGCACCAAATTCACCTGCATATAGCATGGGAATTAAAAGTGGAGATAAGTTGATAAAGATTAATGATAAAAAAATTATTAAAGAAGATGATATTTTTGAAACATTGAAAGAAACATCAAATTCTATACTTTTAAAAATCAAAAGAGCTACAGGTAAATTAGAAGAAGTGCGATTTTCAAAGGGCAATGATATTATGGGGTTAGGATTGGTATTAGTACCTGTAACTATCCCAAAAGAAAGTAAAATGATTAGATCAGATGATTTTTCTATAGATAATATTATTGATAAAATTAAAAAGAAAAAAGATTAGAAGATTTCCTTGGAAATCTTCATTTTTTATATAAATATTATAGTTGACAAAAAAAAAATTAAGGTATAAAATTGAAATAATCGAACAAACGTTCACGGGAGATGGTTAAATGGGAATTTTTAATTTACAATCGAACTTTAAACCGACTGGTGATCAGCCTGCAGCAATTACAAGTATTGTAAATAGTTTAAATAAAGCTGATAAATTTCAAACTTTACTTGGAGTTACAGGGTCTGGTAAGACATTTACTATGGCAAATATTATACAAGAAGTTCAGAAACCTACGCTAATATTAGCTCATAATAAAACTTTGGCGGCACAATTGTGTTCTGAGTTCAAAGAGTTCTTTCCGGATAACTGTGTTGAGTATTTTGTATCTTATTATGATTATTATCAACCCGAGGCATATGTGCCTCAAACGGATACGTTTATTGAAAAAGATGCTTCTATAAATGAAGAAATTGATAAGTTAAGACACTCAGCTACTTCAGCATTATTTGAAAGAAGAGATGTTATTGTAGTTGCATCTGTATCATGTATTTATGGATTAGGAAATCCAGAAGAATATAAAAAATTAAGAGTTTCTCTTCGCCAAGGAATGGTAAAAGAAAGAGATGAAATAATGAGGCAACTTGTTGACATTCAATACGAAAGAAATGAAATAAACTTTGTTAGGGGGACTTTTAGAGCAAAGGGAGATACTTTAGATATATTTCCAGCATCATCTTCAAATATAGCTATTAGAGTCGAATTTTTTGGTGATGAAATTGATAGGATAAGAGAATTTGATGCCTTAACAGGAAATACTATTTGTCATAGAAAGCATGCTATGATTTTTCCGGCTTCTCACTTTGCAACATCAAAAGATAAGCTAGATAGAGCTATAAAGCAAATAGAATGTGATTTAGAGAACAGATTGAAAGTGTTGATGTCAGAAGAAAAATTATTAGAAGCTCAGAGGCTTAAACAAAGAACCAACTTTGATATTGAAATGATTAGAGAAGTAGGGTATTGTAGCGGTATTGAAAATTATTCAAGAATTTTAGATGGTAGAGCTCCAGGAACACCTCCAAAAACATTAATGGACTATTTCCCTGATGATTTTCTTTTTTTTATAGATGAAAGTCATGTTACATTACCTCAGGTAAAAGCTATGTATGGTGGTGATAGGTCTAGAAAAGATAACTTAGTACAGTATGGTTTTAGACTACCTTGTGCCTATGACAATAGACCTTTAAAATTTGAGGAATTTGAAAAAAAACTTAATCAGGTTTTATTTGTTTCTGCTACTCCTTCTCAATACGAATTTGAGCATTCTACAAATGTAGCTGAACAGATAATTCGTCCAACAGGATTGTTAGATCCAGAAATTATAGTTAAGCCTATTGAAGGGCAAATTGATGACTTATATTCTAGCATTCAAGATGTAATAAATAAGGGTTTTAGAGTGTTAATAACAACCCTAACGAAGAAAATGTCAGAAGATTTAACAGAATATCTTAAAGAAATGGGTGTGAAAACTAGATATTTACATTCAGAAATAAAAACAATTCAAAGAACGGAAATAATAAGAGATTTAAGGCAAGGTAAATTTGATGTTTTGGTGGGAATAAATTTACTGAGAGAGGGTTTAGATATACCAGAAGTAGCATTAGTTGCTATTTTAGATGCGGATAAAGAAGGATTTTTGAGATCTGAAACTTCTCTTATTCAAACCATAGGGAGAGCGGCAAGAAACTCTGAAAGTAAGGTTATAATGTATGCTGATAAAGTTACTAAAGCTATGGATAAAGCAATTAAAGAAACTAATAGAAGAAGAGAAATTCAAATGGAATACAATGAAAAAAATGATATAGTTCCAAAAACGGTTATAAAAGATATTCGTGGAATTCTTCAAACAACAGTAGTTGCTGAAGAAGGAGAAGATTACGAAGTGAATAAAGATATTAATAAAATGGATTCAGAAAATATACATGAATTAATAGAAAAACTTCAAGTTGAAATGAAGAAAGCAGCAAAAGATTTAAATTTTGAAAAAGCAGCTAAATTAAGAGATAGAATTGCAGAACTAAAAGAGAAAGCAGATAAATAATTCATAATGATTTAAAACTTTCGCTTGCGAAAGTATCAATAACTGTGAATTGTGCACTGTGCACTGAAAAAAAGAGAGGAGAAAAACTTTGAAGGACAAAATTATTATTAAAGGAGCAAAAGTTCATAATTTAAAAAATGTAGATTTAGAAATACCTAGAAATAAATTTATAGTTTTTACAGGATTATCGGGTTCAGGGAAATCATCCCTTGCTTTTGATACATTGTATGCAGAAGGACAGAGAAGGTATGTAGAATCTCTTTCAGCATATGCTAGACAATTTTTGGGTCAAATGGATAAACCAGATGTAGAGTATATTGAAGGCTTATCGCCCGCGATTTCTATAGATCAGAAGACTACTAGCAGAAATCCTAGATCTACAGTAGGAACTGTGACAGAAATCTATGATTATTTAAGGCTTATGTACGCAAAAATTGGAGTGCCACATTGTCCTAAATGTGGCAAAGAAATATCTCAACAAACTATTGATCAAATGATTGATCGAGTAATGAATTTACCACAAAGAAGTAAAATTCAAATTCTAGCACCAATAGTGAGAGGCAAAAAAGGGCAGCATGTAAAACTATTAGAAAATACAAAAAAGAATGGGTATATAAGAGCTAGGATTGATGGCGAAATATATGATCTACAAGAAGATGAGGTTAAGCTAGAAAAAAATAAAAAACACAATATAGAAGTTGTTATTGATAGATTGATTGTAAAAGAAGGTATTAGGGGAAGGCTTAGTGAATCATTAGAAGCAGCTCTGAATTTGGCAGAAGGACTTGCGATAATTAATGTAATAGATGGTGAAGACATATTGTTTAGTGAAAACTTTGCATGTATTGATTGTGGAATTAGCATTGGAGAATTAGCTCCTAGATTATTTTCATTCAACTCACCTTTTGGAAGATGTGATAAGTGTGATGGTATAGGAACATTAATGGAGATAGATGAAGATTTAATAATCCCAGATAAGAGTAAAAGTATATTAGGAGGCGCTATACTTTCTTTTGGGGAAGGAGCGTTAAAGACTGAATCATGGACATATTCTATTTTTGATGCACTTTCTAAAAAACTAAAATTTGATTTAAATACTCCTATAAAAGATTTATCTAGAGAAATATTAGACGTGATTCTGTATGGATATAAAATAGAAAAGTTAAGAGTAGCTTATCAAAAAGAAGATAAACAAGGCGTATACATGCATAAATTTGAAGGAGTAATTAATAATTTAAAGAGACGATATCTAGAAACAAATTCTGATTATATAAAGAGGCAAATTGAGCAATTTATGAGTAATACACCATGTCCAAAGTGTGATGGTGCAAGATTGAATCCAAGCGCTCTAGCAGTACATGTTGGTGGAATGAATATTAATGAATTTTGCAATTTATCAATAAAAGATGAATTGAAATTTATAAAAAACTTACAATTATCAGAAAAAGATGCTATTATTGCAAATCAAATAGTAAAAGAAATCAATAATAGACTGTCTTTCTTAATAAATGTTGGGTTGGATTACTTAAATTTAGGCAGAATGGCAGGTACATTATCTGGTGGTGAAGCACAAAGGATAAGGCTTGCGACCCAGATTGGATCAAGTTTAGTGGGAGTATTATACATATTAGATGAACCTAGTATTGGATTACATCAAAGAGACAATGACAGACTTATTTCAACTCTAAAACATTTAAAAGATTTAGGAAATTCATTAATTGTTGTAGAACATGATGAAGACACAATTAAAGCTGCTGAATTTATTGTTGATATAGGACCAAGAGCAGGAGAACATGGTGGAGAAATTATTGCTGCAGGAGATATAAACACAATTGTTAACACTAAAGAATCTATAACTGGTCAATATTTGAGTGGAGAAAAAAATATTAAACTTCCTAGTACTAGGAGAAAAGGTAATGGGGGAAAGATTAGAATAGTGGGAGCAAAACAAAACAATCTTAAGAATGTTAATGTGGATTTTCCTCTTGGAGTATTTAATTGTGTAACAGGAGTATCTGGTTCAGGAAAAAGTACTCTTGTAAACGAAATACTATATAAAGGGCTTAATAGAAAAATAAATAAGTCAAAATATATCCCTGGAAAACACAAAGAAATTTTAGGATGGGAAAATATTGATAAGATTATTAATATTGATCAAAGTCCTATTGGAAGGACACCTAGGTCTAATCCTGCCACTTATACGGGACTTTTTGATGTGATAAGAGAACTATTTTCTAATACGCCAGAATCAAGAATGAGGGGATATAAGCCAGGGAGATTTAGTTTTAATGTAAAAGGAGGAAGATGTGAAGCTTGTTCTGGAGATGGAATAATAAAAATAGAAATGCAGTTTTTATCAGATGTTTATGTTCCTTGTGAAGTATGTAAAGGTAAAAGATACAATAGAGAAACATTAGAAGTAAATTATAAAGGGAAAAATATAAGTGAAGTGTTAGATATGACTGTAGAAGAAGCAGTGGAGTTTTTTGAGAATATACCAAGGGCAAAAAATAAACTTCAAACTTTGATGGATGTAGGATTGGGGTATATAAAATTAGGGCAGCCATCAACGCAATTATCAGGAGGAGAAGCACAAAGAATAAAACTTGCAACGGAACTTTCAAAAAGAAATACTGGAAAAACATTTTATATATTAGATGAACCAACAACAGGACTCCACATAGACGATGTAAACAGACTGATTTCTATACTTCAAAGACTTGTAGATAGTGGTAGTACGGTTTTGGTTATTGAGCATAACTTAGATGTAATAAAATGTTGTGACAATATTGTTGATTTAGGGCCAGAAGGCGGGGATAGAGGCGGTACTATAGTTTGTACAGGTACACCTGAGAAAGTTGCAAAAAATGATAATTCTTATACAGGATTTTATTTGAAGAATATGGTATAATGAAGATAAATCATGCATAGACTTAATTTATCGTTGAAGTGATTTATGTATAATCACAAAAGTTTTAGAAGAAGAGGGTGTCAATATGCCTTTGATAAGCAAAATGAGCTATATATTTAGATTTATTTTCATATTTTTGATATATCTAATAATATATTTTTCGTTAAAAATAATGTATAAAGATATGAAAGAAGAAAGAATACCTAGTAATGATGATGAAATAAGGGGATATGATGTTGCAATGGAGGTTCTTCAAATCTCCAGCAAAAAATCCCCTTTAAAAGTGGGTACTATTATACCTGTAAGAGATAATTTAACTATTGGTAGAGGGGATAAAAACACTTTGATACTTTACGATCAATATGTTTCGAAAAAGCATGCAAAAATTTATTTTGAAAAAAATGAATATGTAATTAAAGATTTAGGAAGTACTAATGGAGTTATAATTAATGATGAAGTAATTGAGGGGGAAATGTACTTAGAAATTGGAGACATAATACAAATAGGAGAAAATGTCTTCAAGATAATAGGATGATAAAACTATAAAAAAGAATTCATGAGGTCTAATTATGAGAAAATCAATTGAAGATAAAAAATTACTTAAATATACTTATATTTTGAGTATTTTATTTTTTATTAATTTAAGTTTTTTGAAATGGCCTTTAGATTATAAGGCTATAATATTTTGTATAGTAATATGTTTTATTATTGGGTATACGTATTTTATAATAAGAAAATTCTATCCTTATGGAGATAAATATATACTTGTTTATGCATCGGTATTATCAATTATTGGTATAGTTATGATTTATAGAATAAGCTCAATTACGGCTATTAAACAGCTTGTTTGGTTTATGGTAGGAGAAACTGTATTTATTATAACCGTTGTTTTATTACCTAAATTGAGAAAGTATGCAGAGTTAAAGTATTTATTTATGTTACTTACTTTAATATTTATGTCTATGAGCTTTTTCTTTGGAACTTCTAAACATGGGGCAACCAACTGGATAATTATCAGAGGGTTTGATATAGGTAGTATACCATTTCTGAATCCTTTGCTTAGTAAGTTAGGAATGTCAAGTGAATATGTAACTCCTCAGATTAGTTTTCAACCTTCGGAGTTTGGAAAAATATTTTTAGTCGCCTATTTGTCATCTGCCTTAAAAGATTATAAAGAATGGAAAAATCTTATTGAACCTGCAATTATTGTTATGGTATCTCTTGGATTTATGGTTTTACAGAGAGACTTAGGTTCAGCTTTAATATTTTTTGGAATATCTTTAACAATGCTTTATATATCCACATCTAAGTTAAAATATGTACTTACTTGCTGTGGATTATTCTTACTAGGATCAACTATAAGTTATAAATTGTTTGCCCATGTTAGGGTAAGGGTCATGATATGGCAAGAACCTTGGAAATATGCAACAGATGAAAGTTACCAAATTGTTCAATCTATGATTTCCATTGCTTCTGGAGGATTATTTGGAACTGGATTGGGACATGGATATCCTAGATTTGTACCTGTAAATACTACTGATTTTATATTTACTATGATTTGTGAAGAAATGGGTATTTTAATGGGAATAGCCATTATAATTATATATTTTTTACTATTTTATAGATGTATAAGATTTGCTATTCACACAGAGGATAATTTCACTAGACTATTAGCTGTTGGGTATAGTTCAATGATTGCTTCACAGGTTTTAGTTATTATAGGTGGTGTTATTAATGTGATTCCTTTAACTGGGATAACATTACCTCTAGTAAGTTATGGTGGAAGTTCAATGATCACTGTTTTCTTTGCTCTTGGGATACTTCAGAAAATATCTGAGGAAAACAGGTAAATAAATTGGAGATGTTTTAATGAAAGATATATCAAATAATGTTAAAAGAGTAGTTGTTTTTTTCTTGGTTTGTTTTATATGCTTAATTACTTACATTATTTACTTTGACATTTTTAAAGCCACTGAAATTAAACAAAGTGTTTACAATAGAAGACTTTGGGCTAAAAGAAATGAAGTAGTAAGAGGAAGCATTTTTGATAAAAATAATAATGTGTTGGCTGAAACTAAAGTTGATTCTGAGGGGAATTTTATTAGAAATTATCCCTACGAAGAATTATTTGCACATGTAATTGGGTATGTACAACCAAAATGTGGATTAACTGGTCTTGAAAAAAGTTTAGACAAATATTTGATAGGGGAAGAACCCTCAAATATAAAAAGCTTATTCAGTGGTTTAGACGATAAAAAAGGATATAATGTAATGACTACATTAGACTATAATGTTCAGCAAAAGGCATATGATGCATTAGGAAATAATAAAGGAGCTATTGTTGTATTAAATCCTCAAACTGGAGAAATTATATCAATTGTTTCAAAACCATCCTATAATCCTATGTTGCTTAGTCAAAAATGGAGTGAAATATCAAATGATAAGGATAATCCTCTTTTTAACTTGGCGCTTTCAGGACTTTACCCACCAGGTTCAACATTTAAGATAATAACAGCTATATCAGCACTAGAAAATATAAATGATGTTCAAAGTAGGGTTTTTGAAGACAAAGGAGTTCTGGTGTTTAATGATAAAGAATCAATAAGTAATTATAATGATAAAGCTCACGGAAATATTAATTTATCTGAAGCTTTTGCTATTTCATCTAATGTAATTTTTGCTGATTTGGGTATAGAACTAGGTAATAGTAAATTGAAGTCGACAGCTGAGCATTTATACTTTAATAAAGAAATACCTACTGATGTTTTAAGCATTAAGAAAAGTGAATTTCCATCACTAAAAAATAATATGGTAGGAGAAATTGCTCAAAGTGCAATAGGGCAAGGCAAAGTATTAGTAACACCTTTTCAAATGGCATTAGTAGCGTCTACTGTAGCAAATAATGGTTTAATGAAAAATCCATATATTATATCAGAGATAATTGATGATAATGGAGAAACAATAAAGAAATTTAGTAGTAGTACTTTAGAACAGGTAGTTTCATTAGAGGATGCAGAAATAGTAAAGGAATATATGCGACAAGTTGTAGATAAAGGTACGGGGAAAAATGCACAAGTTAGCAATATAACTGTTTGTGGTAAAACGGGAACATCTGAATACATGAATAATTCAGATAAAACACATGCTTGGTTTGTAGGATTTGCACCTATGGAAAATCCACAAGTAGCAATAGCTGTAATAGTTGAGAACGGAGGTACCGGTGGAGGTACAGCAGCAAAAATTGCAAAGGACATAATCAGTATCGCAGTAAAATAATTCGATAAATTTATATCAAATAGTGTATTGAAAAACATATAGAGCTAAAAGGTAGGATAATCAGAATTTCTTAGTATTATATACCTTTGTAGCTATATATGTTTTTTTGACTTTAGTTTATATAAAACAGATGAACGTACGTTCCTTTTATGATATAATGTAATATCAAGAAGGTTTTACAAAGTTAGACATGTTTCAACTTTAGATGAAGATATATAGAATGGAATACTAAGGAGAAATTATGAAGGGAAAGACTCACGTTAGTTTAGGCACAGCAGCATATGTTTCTCTTTGTGGTGAATTAGGGGGGTTTAGTTATTTAGGTTTTTTGATTGTTATCTTTGCATCATTGCTTCCTGACATAGATCACCCAAAGAGCTTATTCAATAAATACATTCTCCCTGTTAGAAATAAAAAAACAAAAAGGACAGTTTATTTATCATTTGCTATTATTATTTTATGGTATGATTTAATAAGTGGGGGAAAACCAATTTTAAGGGTTATAGTAATAGGATTAATTTTAATAGCTTTTTCAACTCATAGAAATGGACTTACGCATAGTTTGTTTTCTATGATTGTTTTTACCATACTAGCTGGATATATAGAGTTTGTTTTTAATTTTGATAATATAGTTGAATATATAAGTATTGGATATGGTATGCACTTGATTGGAGATATGTTTACAATAAGTGGAGTGCCGTTATTTTATCCAGTTGTAAAGAAAAAAATTAAGTTTCCACTGACTATTAAAATGAATACTAAAGTGGGTGACTTTATTGAAGATATTATATCAATTCTATGTCTTATATATTTGATTTATACTTTGCCGAGGATAATATAAAGATAAACCACTGCGTGAGTTTATCTATTAGTTGACAGTGCACTGTGAATTGTGCACTGATAAAAGGGTGGTGATTATTTGTTCGATTTTGAATATCAAATAAAAAATTTACCAAATAAACCTGGAGTATATCTAATGAAGAATTCAAAAGGTGAAATTATTTATGTTGGTAAAGCTAAAGTTCTAAAAAATAGAGTTAGTCAATACTTTAGGAATGTGAAAAATGCTGGTGAAAAAGTTCGTGCAATGGTTAGAAATATTTCTGAATTTGAATATATTATCACAGATTCTGAAATCGAGGCTCTTATTTTAGAGTGTAATTTGATAAAAAAATATAGACCCAGGTATAATATACTATTAAAAGATGACAAACATTATCCATTTATAAAAATTACAACAAATGAAGATTTTCCTAGAGTTTATATGACTCGAATAAGGGTTAAGGATGGAGCAAAATATTTTGGACCATATCCTAGTTCTGGTGCAGTTTATGAAACTTTAGAATTGATAAAAAAAATATTTCCTGTAAGAACATGCAGAAAAGTAATAAAAAAAGATAGCATTGAAATACGTCCATGTTTAAATTACCATATAAATTTATGTAAAGCGCCTTGTGCAAAAAAAATTTCAAAAGATGAATATTTACTTATAATAAAAGATATAATTGATTTACTTACAGGTAAAGATAACAATTTAGTTAGAGAGCTGCAAAATAAAATGAATGAAGCTGCAGAAAATTTGGATTTTGAAAAGGCAGCGGATTTGAGAGATAAAATTTCTGCAATTGAAAAAATAAGAGAAAGACAAAAGATAATTCTAAGTAATTTTGAAAATGAAGATTTTATTAACATACACAGTGAAGGGAATACGGCTTGTGCACAGATATTTTTTGTAAGGGAAGGTAAAATAATAGGGAATGAGTATTTTATAATTGAAAATGCATTGGAGTCGTGTGATGAAGAGATTATTTCTAACTTTATCAAGGGGTTTTATGGAGGAACTGCATTTATACCTAAAACAGTTTATGTACCATTTGTTGGAGATATAGAATTGCTTCAAAGTTGGTTAACAAGTAAGAGAGGCTCTAAAGTTTTAATTAAAGTACCTCAAATAGGCGAAAAGAAAAAACTTTTAAATTTAGTGAAAATAAATGCAAAGAATACTTTCAATAATTTTAAATTAAAACTGATGAAAGAAAAGCAACAAGCTGAATCTATAATTTTAAAATTATCTGAAATTCTTAAATTAGATAATTTACCCGATAGAATTGAAGCTTATGATATTTCCAATATACAAGGAGTAGATTCAGTTGGTACAATGATTGTGTTTGAAGGTGGTAAACCTAAAAAAAGTGACTATAGAAGATTTAAGATAAAGAATGTAAAGGGAGCAGATGACTATAAAAGTATGGAGGAAATTTTAACAAGGCGATTTAAAAGAGGGCTTGCAGAAACTGAAGCAATAAAGGAAAGTAAGTTAGATTTATCAAGAGGTAAATTTTGTTCTTTTCCTGATTTAATCTTAATGGATGGTGGAAAGGGTCAAGTAAATGTTGCATTAGATGTATTAAAATCTCTTAATATATCTATTCCAGTTTGCGGTATGATAAAAGACGATAAACACAAAACAAGAGCTTTAGTGTATAATAATATAGAAATTGAAATGAAATCTAATAGAGAAGTGTTTAAGTTTATAACTAGAGTTCAAGATGAAGTTCATAGATTTGCTATTACATATCATAGAAGCCTAAGAGATAAAAGAGTACTTCATTCTGTTTTAGAAGATATACCTAATATTGGTAATTCTAGGCGGAAAGAGCTGTTGAGGAAATTTGGTAGTATAGAAAATATTAAAGAAGCATCCTATGAAGAACTTATTGATACAAAATCAATAAATGGTATTGCTGCCAAAAGCATTTTGGACTTTTTTCATAAAAATAAATAAATGAGGTGATTTTATGAAATATTTTATTGATGTGCATACTCACACTTTAGCTGGAGGGCATGCATATAGTACTTTAACAGAAAACGCAAAACAGGCTTCAGAAATTGGATTAAAAGTATTGGGGACTACTGAACATGGACCAATGATGCATGATGCTCCTCATCCATGGCATTATGGTAATTATAAGATATTACCTAGGAATTTATTTGGTGTCACAATGCTCTATGGGTGTGAAGCAAATATAATAGATATTGAAGGGAGTTTGGATTTACCAGAAGAATATCAGAAAACGGTTGATATATTAATCGCTTCTCTTCATAATTTATGTTTTGAACCAAATACAAAAGATAAGAATACTCAAGCATTATTGCAAGCAATGGAGAATAAACGTGTTGATATACTGGGTCATATTGGAAATCCAACATACCCAATTTGGGAAGAAGAGATTGTAAAAAAGGCAAAAGAAAATAATATTTTAATTGAATTTAATAATAGTTCATTTGTTACTAGAAAAGGTAGTTGGGAAAACTGTAAAAAAATAGCTAAATTATGTAAAAAATATGAAAATAAGGTTATACTTAATACTGATGCACATTTCAGTTTAAATATTGGTAAGTTTAATGAGGTTGATAACTTGATGCAAGAAGTTGATATGCCACAAGAACTCATAATTAATACTGATGAAGTTAAAATTATAGAGTATCTAAAAAATAAAGGCAAATTAGAAGACCTTAAACTTTATTAAAATCAATAATTAAGGAGAAGATACATGGTACTGAATGAATATTTTCTGAAAGATTTAAAAGAAATTTTTAGAGAAAAAGATATAAAAATTAATGAACCTATGAAATATCATACTTCATTCAAAGTTGGTGGGCCAGCAGATTGTCTTGTATTGCCAGAAAAAAAAGAACAAATACTTAAAGTTATTGAATTGTGTCAAGAATATAATATACCATATTTTATTATGGGAAATGGGTCTAATTTGTTAGTTAGAGACGGTGGTATTAGAGGGGTTGTAATAAAATTGACCCAACTAAATAATATGGAAGTAAAAGGTGAAACTATCGTAGTGCAAAGCGGCGCATTATTGACACATGTTAGTATTGCAGCTTTAAAAGCTGAATTAAAAGGATTTGAGTTTGCTTGCGGTATTCCAGGTACAGTGGGAGGAGCTGTTGCTATGAATGCAGGAGCTTATGATGGTGAAATATCTCAAATTATCCAAAGTGCTGTAGTTATTGATAACCATGGAAGAATAAAGAATTTATTAAAGGATGAAATGGACTTAGGATATAGAAATAGTAAAATATTAAAATGCGGATATACTGTATTGGAAGCTACTTTTGTTTTTGAAAAAGGCGAATATAATGAAATAAAAGAAAAAATAGATGATTTAATAAATAGGAGAGTTACTAAACAGCCTTTAGAGTATGCTTCAGCAGGAAGTACTTTTAAAAGACCAGAAGGTTATTTTGCAGGTAAATTAATACAAGATAGTGGGCTAAAAGGTAAAACTATTGGAGATGCAAAAGTTTCAGTAAAACATTCAGGATTTATCATTAATAAAGGTAATGCTACTGCTGAAGATATCTTGAAATTAATAAAGTTTGTTCAAAAAACAGTAAAAGATAATTATGGTGTAGAGTTAAAAACAGAAGTTAGAATTATGGGCGAAGAAACGATAAAAAGTACCTAGAGTTAGGTGCTTTTTTCTTTCTTTGTAATAGTGATAGTTTGTCAAAAGAACTATTAATGTTATTAAATATATCATATAATATATTGGAGAAACTATTTTTTTAGGAGGGCATTTATGCGATTTGTTATAGTTACGGGATTATCAGGAGCAGGAAAGACGGGAGCAATAAGAAGTTTAGAAGATTTGGGATATTTTTGTATAGATAATCTACCTCCAACATTAATATCAAAATTTGCGGAAGCTTGCTATCAAACTGATGGGAAAATAAATAAGATTGCATTAGTTATAGATATCAGAGGAGGAGAATTTTTTGATGCTCTATTCGAAAATCTAAAGTATCTTCAAAATAATAAGTATCCATATGAAATATTATTTTTAGAAGCAAAGGATGAAGTTTTAATTAAGAGATATAAAGAATCTAGAAGAAAGCACCCTTTAGCGCCTGAAGGTAGAGTACTAACAGGAATAGAACTTGAAAGAGAAAAGTTAGATGAAGTTAAATATAGAGCAAATCATGTAATAGATACATCCTCATTAACTCTGAGACAATTAAGAGAAAAAATTAATAGAATTTATTCTGATGAAGCACAAGTTGAGAATCAATTAATAATTACTATATTGTCATTTGGGTTTAAATATGGAATACCTGTGGACTCAGATTTATTGTATGATGTTAGATTTTTACCAAATCCTTTTTATATTCCTAGTTTAAAACCTTATTCGGGTAATGATCAGCCAGTGAAAGACTATGTGCTTAAATTTGAAGTAACTCAAGAGTTTATTAAGAAATTAACTGATATGCTAGAATTTTTGGTGCCCAATTATTTAAAAGAAGGAAAAAGACAACTGATTGTTTCAATAGGATGTACTGGAGGAAGGCATAGATCTGTAACGATAGCTAATGAAATTCATAACATTATGAAATCAGAAGGTTATAATGTTAATATTGATCATAGAGATATTCAGGAGGATGTTAATAAAGGCGGAAAAAAACTATGATTTGGAATAGAAATGTTTGGTCAGGGATAAAGATCAAACGATGGATTTGTATAGGGATATTAGGTTTGTTTTTTATTATTTTTGGTTCAGCAGATATTATCCATAATAATGATAGTTACATTCATAATGTTGCTATAAGTATATTATTTATATTACTAGGTAGCGTAATAGTTTATTATGCTATAAAGCAAATAATAAATTCTTATATAAATTTTATTAGTGGAGAAACATGCAACTTTTCTACTAATTCAAAAAAAATAAATAGTTATACTCAGGAGAAAAGAATTCTTTTAAAAGGACCAAAGATTGTTGTAATTGGAGGAGGAACAGGGCTTTCTACGATGTTAAGGGGTCTAAAAAAACATACCGCTAATTTAACAGCTATTGTTACAGTTGGCGATGATGGAGGCGGCTCTGGTGATCTAAGAGAAGATTTGGGTATTTTACCTCCTGGAGATATTAGAAACTGTATATTAGCTTTAGCAGAGACTGAACCTTTGATGAAGGAACTTTTGCAATATAGATTCAAAGAAGGAAGATTGGAAAATCAAAGTTTTGGTAATCTTTTTTTGGCTGCTATGGATGGTATATCAGGCAGCTTTGAAGAAGCTGTACGTAAGATGGGTGATGTACTAGCTGTTACAGGTAAGGTTTTACCAGTAACTTTAGAAGATATGGTTTTGAAAGCTACATTGAAAAATGGTAATATTATTACAGGAGAATCTATAATTCCAAAACAAGTTATTCAGCAAAAAAGCCCTATACATGAACTTAAAATTATACCTGAAAATGCTAAGGCACTTAATGAGGCTTTATTAGCTATAGGGGAAGCGGATGCTGTTATAATTGGGCCTGGGAGTTTATATACAAGTATAATACCTAATTTATTAGTTAAGGAAATTACTGAAAAACTAATTTCTTCAAAAGCTATGAAAATATATGTATCTAATGTGATGACTCAACCGGGTGAGACAGATGAATATCTTTTAGAAGATCATCTAGAAGCAATTTATAAGCATAGTTCAAAAAAAATTATAGACTATGTTATAGTTAATAATTCAACTATAAGTAAAGGGATAAAGGAAAAATATCTCCAAAAGCAATCAATACCAGTATATTATAGAGAAAATATTGAGCAATCATATAATTTGAAATTAGTTTATGGTGATATTATTTCAATATCACCTGATTATGTAAGACATGAGCCTATAAAATTGGCTAATATTATAATGAATTTAATTAAAAAAGAAAACTGTATTTGTAAAAGATTGTACAGGAAATAAGAATTAACTAGTAATGTTTATTTTTTATTGAGATTCCAGTTTAACTATTAAGTTTACGTTGGAATCTTTATAGTAAGGAGTAGTGAATAATGTCATTTTCATCAAAAGTTAAAAATGAGATATGTAGATATAGTGAATATAGTAAAGAAGAAGCAAAAGCGTTATTAGCTGGAATAATGAAGGTTAGCGGAACTCTTGGATTATCAGGTGATAGAAAAATTAATTTTAGAACTTCAACAGAAAATCCGGCTATTGCTAGATTAGTTTTTAAGCTTTTAAAAGAACACTTTGATCTTCATTCTAGATTAATGGTTAAAAAGAGCAATTCTTTAAAGAAGAATAATATATATTTGGTTATGATAACAGAAGAAATGGGAGTTAGAAATCTGCTAAAAGAAGTGGGTGTGCTTTCACAATCAGAAGAATTATTTATGCTTGACTATTCGATACCTGATAGGATAGTTCATGAAGAAACTTGGAAAAGAAGTTATATTAGAGGTGTGTTCTTAGGTGGGGGAAGTATTAGCAATCCAGAAAAAACATATCATTTAGAATTTGTAACACACAACGAAGAGTATGCTGATGAATTGAAGAATTTAATAAATACTTATGGATTAAATTCTAAAGTAATTAAAAGAAAAAGTAGCTTCGTTATTTACCTAAAAGAAGGAGAGCAAATAGTTGATGTTTTAAATATTATAGGAGCTCATAACTCTCTTTTACAGCTTGAAAATGTTAGAATAATGAAAGAAATGAGAAATAATGTTAATAGATTAGTTAATTGTGAAACAGCTAATTTGAGTAAAACAGTAAATGCAGCTGTAAGACAAATTGAAAGTATTAAATTAATTGAGAGAGAGGCTGGTCTTGAAAGGTTACCTCAAAACTTAAGAGAAGTAGCTGAACTAAGAGTTAAATTTCCAAATGAGTCTCTAAAAGAGTTAGGTCAGATGTTAAATCCACCAGTAGGTAAATCGGGCATTAATCATAGACTTAGAAGAATTGAGAAAATTGCAGAAGAACTTAAGAAGCACTGATAAGTTTAATACAAATGTAAACTAGAAAAGGTGATTCCATGGATAAAGAAAATAATTTTGTACACCTACATGTTCATACAGAATTCAGTTTATTAGATGGTTCAGGTAAAATAAGTAAAATAATCAAAAAAGCTAAAGATTTAGGTATGAAAAGTTTAGCAATTACTGATCATGGGGCTATGTATGGATGTGTTGAATTTTATAAAAGAGCAAAAGAAAATGGCATAAAACCAATTATTGGGTGTGAAGTATATATTGCATCAAAGTCAATGTATATTAAACGAAATGATAAAGAAAATAAGACACACCATTTAGTACTTTTGGTTAAAAATCAAAAAGGTTATGAAAATCTTATGAAGATAGTTTCTAAAGCTTCAGAAGATGGATTTTATTATAAACCTAGGGTAGACCTTGACTTTTTAAAAAATCATAGTGAAGGGCTTATTGCACTTAGTGCGTGTCTAGCAGGGGAAGTTCAATGGTTATTGAATCATAATCAAGGCCAGAAAGCAAAAGAAATGGCTATTAAATACAAAGAAATATTTAAAGAAGGTTTTTATCTTGAATTACAGTATCATAAAATACCGGAACAATTAAAAGTCAACGATCAGATAGTAAAACTATCAAAAGAATTAGATATTCCAATGGTAGCTACAAATGATGTCCATTATATAAATAGGGAAGATTCTAAGGCTCATGAAGTTCTATTATGTATACAGACTGGTAAAACTTTAGATGATAAAGACAGAATGTCTTTTCCTTCAGATGAATTTTACTTGAAATCTGAAAAGGAAATGAGAGAACTTTTTTCATATGCTCCGGAAGCAATAGATAATACAGCTAAAATAGCACAAGAATGTAATTTTGATTACGAATTCCATGTATCTAAGCTTCCTAATTACCCTTTAAGTGAAGGTACTAGCCACTATGAATATTTAAAGGAACTTTGTTATAAAGGTTTAAGAGAAAGATATAAAGAAATAACAGAAGAATTAGATGAAAGATTACAATATGAACTTAGAATAATAAATGAAATGGGTTATGTGGATTATTTTCTTATAGTTTGGGATTTTATGGATTATTGTGTAGAGAATAATATAATGACTGGACCAGGAAGAGGAAGTGCTGCTGGCTCATTAGTAGCATTTACCCTTGGAATAACTAAAATTGACCCTATAAAATATAATTTAATTTTTGAAAGATTTTTAAATCCAGAGCGTGTTTCTATGCCTGATATAGATAGTGATTTTTGCTATGAGAGGCGTGGAGATGTAATTGATTATGTTGTGAAAAAATATGGAGAGCAAAATGTTGCTCAAATAGTTACTTTTGGAACTATGGCTGCTAGAGCATGTATAAGAGATGTTGGAAGAGCAATGAATTATTCTTATGTTGAAGTAGATAAAATTGCAAAGATGATTCCTACAGTTTTAGGAATTACAATAGATAAAGCATTAGATATGAATTCAGAATTACAAGATAACTACGACGATGACGAAAGAGTAGCTAAACTTATTGATATTGCTAAAACATTAGAAGGATTACCTAGACATACATCAACACATGCAGCAGGAGTTGTTATTGCATCAAAACCTCTTGTCAATTATGTACCTTTACTGAAAAACGAAGAATCTATAGTAACTCAATTTACCATGACAGAGCTTGAAGAATTAGGTCTCTTAAAAATGGATTTTTTGGGATTAAGAACATTAACTGTGTTAAGAGATACTATCCAATTAGTAAAAGAAAATAAAGGGATTACTTTAGATTTAGATAATATTGATTTTAATGATAAAAAAGTATACGAAATGATTGGTAAGGGAAAAACTGTTGGGGTATTTCAGTTAGAATCAGCAGGAATGACTAGTTTTATGAAGGATTTAAAACCTGAGAGTCTTGAGGATATTATAGCTGGAATAAGTTTATATAGACCAGGTCCTATGGCGGAAATACCTAGATATATAAAAAATAAACACAATCCAGAAGATATACAATATGCAGCACCACAGTTGAAAAATATTCTAGATGTTACTTATGGATGTATGGTTTATCAAGAACAAGTTATGCAGATAGTTAGAGATTTAGCAGGTTATTCAATGGGTCGAAGCGATTTAGTAAGACGTGCCATGTCTAAAAAGAAACATAAAGTTATGGAAGAGGAAAGAAAAAATTTCATATATGGAATTGAGGATGATGAAGGAAATATAACTCTAAAAGGTTGTGTAAGAAATGGTATAAGTATTGAGGCAGCTAATAAAATATATGATTCTATGATGGATTTTGCTTCCTATGCATTCAATAAGTCTCATGCTGCAGCATATGCTGTTGTAGGATACTATACGGCATACTGTGTTTGTTATTATCCTCATGAGTTTATGGCAGCAATGCTAAATAGTATTAAGGGAAATAGTGATAAAGTAGCTGTTTATACAAGAGCAGCTAAAGACATGGGAATTGAAATTATTCCTCCAAATATCAATGAAAGCTATTCAAAATTTACTGTTAAAGAGGATAAAATTCAATTTGGATTAACTGCAATTAAGAATGTTGGAGAAAATATAATAGATAATATTTGTGAAGTAAGAGATAAAAAAGGAAAATTTAAATCATTCGAAGACTTTTGTAGCAAAATAGATACAAATTGTATAAATAAAAGAGTTATTGAAAGCTTAATTAGAGCTGGAGCATATGATTGCATGAATATATACCGTTCCAAATTATTAGCTGTGTTTGAATTAATGCTAGATTCTATTGCGAATCAAAAGAAAAAAAATATTGATGGGCAAATGAGTCTTTTTGCAACAAACGAAGAACAGTTTGAGGAAATAAAGATAAAATATCCTGACTTACAAGAGTTTGATAAAAGAAATCTTCTTTCAATGGAAAAAGAGATGACAGGATTGTATTTATCAGGACACCCATTAGAAGAATACAAAGAAACTCTAAGAAAATCAACATCAATAAAACTTTCTGATATTACTGAGGAAGGATCACTGGAAGATGATATCCTTGAAGAAGCTATTCAGGATAATGCGAAAGTTCAAGATGGCGATAGAGTTATTATTGGAGGAATCATTAGTACTGTAACAAAAAAAATTACAAGAAATAATAATATGATGGCATTTATTAGTGTAGAAGATTTATATGGATCTGTTGAAGTAATTGTATTCCCTAAAATTTTGGATAAGTACAAAAATCTTATTCAAGAGGATGGTATAGTTCTTCTTAAAGGAAGAGTTACAATAAGAGAAGATGAGCAACCTAAAGTAATATGTGATACAGTAGAAAATATTCAAAAAATTTCTACTAAAAAACTTTACATATTAATTAATCATAATAGGGAAGTTAAGAAAATTAAAGACGAGTTAAAATTAATATTAGAAAAAAATAAAGGAAATATACCAGTATATATATGTACAAAAGAAAATGGTAAATTTATGCTTTCTAGAGAGTTATGGGTAAATGGAAAAGATGAACTTTTAACTTATCTTATTCAGAGATTTGGACAAAATAATGTTAAGATAGTTTAATAAAATAAATAAGTAATCTAAGAGGTTTTTCTTTTGGTAGATATTTTACAACTGAAAAACCTTCTTTCTAAAATGAAATATATAGAAAAATTGTATAAATAGTCAAAAAACAAAGCAGTTAATCAATGTATAAAAATCAAAAAAAATACAATAAAATTTGTTTGTTTTAACAAAAAAAAAATGTATAGGTATTCATTTGTTTAATTATCAATAAATTTAGACATTTATATTGAATATTTTTTTGATTTCTTATAAAATTATTAGTGAGAAGAAAGATGCATATAATTTATTTAGTAAACAGGGTTTATGTTCCCATAGGCAAAATGAATTTATAATAGATTGAGTGTAGTATAATATCAATGGGACAAATAATGACCCGGTGGTCATAGGAGGAATTACGATGAGATCAATTGCTGTTTTAACATCTGGTGGAGATGCACCAGGAATGAATGCTGCTATTAGAGCGGTTGTTAGATATGCTTTAAGCAAAGGTTTAAAGGTAATGGGTGTTCAAAGAGGTTATAGTGGGTTAATAAATGGTGAAATTTTTGATCTGCAAAAAAGTAACGTAAGCGATATAATTCAAAGAGGCGGAACTATTTTAAGAACTGCTAGATGTCAAGAATTTAGAACAGAAGAAGGTAGAAAAAAAGCGGCTAATATTTTAAGAGCTTTTGGTATTGATGGATTGGTTGTTATTGGTGGAGATGGATCATTTCAAGGAGCAAGATTACTTTCTAAACTAGGCATTAAAACCGTTGGAATTCCTGGAACTATTGATAATGATTTAGCTTATACAGATTTTACTATTGGGTTCGATACTGCATTAAATACTATATTGGATTCAATTAAAAAATTAAGAGATACATCCTCTTCTCATGAAAGAGTAAGTATAATTGAAGTAATGGGAAGAAATTGTGGTGATTTGGCTCTTCATGCAGGAATAGCTGGCGGAGCAGAAAGTATTATTGTTCCAGAGAAAGATTTTAATATTGATGAACTCTGTAGAACTATACTACAGGGTAAATTACAAGGTAAAAAACATAACTTAGTTATTTTAGCTGAAGGTGTAGGAGGAGCCGATGAATTAGCGAAAACTGTTCAAGAAGTAACTGGAATAGATACTAGAGCTACAATCTTGGGTCATATTCAAAGAGGTGGTAGTCCTACAGCAAATGATACTATATTAGCTTCAAGACTGGGTGCTAAAGCAGTTCAAGTTTTAATTGATGGTAAATCTTCAAGAGTAGTTGGAATCAAAGATGAAAAAGTTTTTGATGAAGATATAGAAGAAGCTTTATCAAAAAAACAAGATTTTGATGAAGAACTGTTTAATTTAGCAGCTATTATTAATAAATAAAATCAGATGAACAAATTTATAAAAAGTACTTTTGTTTATCTATAGGTTAAGGAGAGAGACTATGCAAAAAACTAAAATGATTTTTACTATTGGACCTACTTCAGAATCAGAAGAAGTATTATCAAAATTGATGGAAGTTGGTATGAATGCCGCAAGATTAAATTTTTCACATGGTGATCACGCAGAACATTTAGGAAGAGTAGAATTAATTAGAGAACTTGCAAAGAAGAATAAAAAACAAATTGCTCTAGTGCTTGATACTAAAGGACCTGAAATAAGGACAGGGGTGTTCAGTGAAGGTAAAGTTACTTTAGAAGAAGGCAATGAGTTTACTGTTGTTTGTGGTGAAGACATTGAAGGAGATATCACTAGATGTAGTGTTTCGTATAGAGAATTATATAAGGATGTAAAAGAAGGTAGCACAATTTTAATTGATGATGGTTTAGTAGGATTAACGGTAGTAAAAGTAGAAGGTACAAATGTTTTATGTAAAGTTGCAAATACTGGTGTTGTTGGAAGCAGAAAAGGTGTAAATCTACCAGGTATTTCGACTAATCTACCTGCCCTAACTGAAAAAGACAAAGGAGATTTAATCTTTGCATGTAAGAACGGGTTTGATATGATTGCAGCATCATTTATAAGAAAAGCATCTGACGTTATTGCAATTAAAAAAATATTAGAACAAAATGGAGCACCTGATATTAAAGTTATTTCTAAGATAGAGAACCAAGAGGGTGTTGATAATATTGATAAAATTATCAAATACTCAGATGGAATAATGGTAGCTAGAGGAGATATGGGTGTTGAAATACCACTAGACCAAGTACCTTTAGTGCAAAAAGAAATTATTAAAAAATGTAATCAAGCAGGAAAATTTGTTATTACTGCTACTCAAATGTTGGATTCTATGATGAGAAACCCAAGACCAACAAGGGCAGAAGCTTCAGATATAGCAAATGCTATTTTAGATGGAACAGATGCAATAATGCTTAGTGGAGAAACAGCTAATGGTAAATATCCAATTGTAGCTGCAGAAACAATGTCTAATATTGCTAAAACAGCTGAAAAAAGAATAGACTACAAATCAGTATTAAAGAGAAAAGTAGTAGAATTTCAAGCTAATGTATCAAGTGCAATTAGTTTTGCAACATGTACAACTGCACAAGAATTAAACGCTGCTGCTGTTGTAACAGCTACTCAAACAGGTAATACAGCAAGAATGGTATCTAAATATAGACCACAAGCTCCTGTAATAGCGGTTACACCAAGTGAGAGAGTAGCAAGAAGCTTAGCTTTAAACTGGGGCGTATATCCTTTACTTGCTAAAATGGTATACTCTACAGATGCTTTGATTAGTGAATCTGTTGATAAAGCTGTTGAAGCGGGCATAGTAAAAAATGGTGATTTGGTTGTTGTGGCAGCAGGTATACCAGTTCAATACTCTGGAACAACTAATATGTTAAAAGTACATATAGTTGGAGATGTACTTGTTAAAGGTAAAGGGGCTGGAAATGGACCTGGATACGGAACAGCAAAAGTTATTACAAATATTAGAGAAGCTGAAGATTTAATTGAAGACAAAGATATATTAATAGTTAAAAACCTAGATAAAGAATTATTAAATCTTGTTGACAAAGTTTCAGGAATAGTAGCTGAAACAGGTGGATTAACTTCCCATGTTGCTATAGAATGTCTAGCAAAGGATATTCCTTTAATATGTGGAGCGGACGATGCTACTAAGATAATAAAAACTGGAACATATATAACACTTGATCCTGATAGAAGTGTTGTATACAGTGGAAGAGCAAGCGTAAAATAAATAATTGCAAAAAAGTATCTCTTAATGGGATACTTTTTATTACTTATTTTAGTTATTCTTTTTGTTAATTTTTTATTACAATTTAGAAAAAATGTATATTTATTGAAAAATAAGGTATAATTAAGATAGACATACTGCAACTTTTTCTATCCTTTTACCCCGTTAAGGGGTTTTTTTTTGTATAAAAAATTTTATTTATCAAAAAATAAAAAAAAGGAGGAGTGGTCATGACTACAAAATTAACTTGTGGAGCTACAGAATGTGTTCATAATATAAGTAATTTGTGTTCAGCAAGAAGAGTGCATGTTGGAGGAATTACATCAAATGCATCTGATGAAACACAATGTGATACTTTTTCACCAAAAGGTGTAAAAAATGCATTTTCAAGTTTAGGAAATATGAATGTAACCGGAGAGTTTAAACAAATATTTAGTAAAGATGATATCAAGATGACACCTGAGGTTGGATGTAGTGCTGAACAATGCATTTATAATACTAACAGAATTTGTTCAGCTACTGACATTACAATAAATGGTTCAGGAGCAAAAAGCAGTGATGGTACTCAGTGTGAGACTTTTAGAAAAGAATAAGATTAGAATTTAAATTTAGATAATTATAAAAGGACGCAAATTATGCGCCCTTTTTCTATGATATAGATACATTACTTTATAGATTAGTAATATATCTATTTTTAAATATTAATAGGTTTGATATAATGATATCTATACATAGAAATATAGAAACAATGCTAAGGTGTAAATTATAAGTTTTACATTGATTAGCTACAAGATAGGAGATAAATATGAAAAGAAACATACCAGTGGAAAAAAACAAAGAGTATATAGTTGATATAATTGCATACGGTTCAGAAGGAGAGGGCATTGCCAAAATAGATAAATTTCCTATATTTATAAGTGGAGCTATAAAAGGAGAAAAGATAAAGATAATCTGCGTTAAGGTAAAGAAGAATATGGCTTATGGTAAATTGATAGAGATAATTGAAAAAAGTGAAGATAGAGTAGAACCTGTATGTAACATTTACTCTCAATGTGGTGGGTGCAATCTACAACATTTATCTTATGAAGCACAGTTAGAACTAAAAAAAGATAGAGTAGAAGATTGTTTGACACGACTTGGTAAGATTCCACTTCATAATATAATTATTCATCCAACTATTGGTATGGAAAATCCTTATAGATATAGAAATAAGGTTCAACTTCCTGTTGGTGAAGATAAAGGTGATATCAATATAGGATTCTATGAAAATAGAAGTCATAGAATAGTAGATATGAGTACTTGTCATATACAAGATGAAAAAGCAGATGAGCTCACAGAGATACTCAAACAATGGATGAAAAAAAATAATATAAAAGCTTATGATGAGACAACGAATAAAGGATTAATAAGACATATTATGCTTAGAAAAGGCTTTGTTACTGGTGACTATATGGTAGTTATAATAACTAAAGAAGAAAAAATACCTCATATTAATGAATTAGTAGAAGAGATTATTGGAAAATTAGAAGGCGTAGTTAGTATAATCCAAAATATTAATTCAGTAAAGACAAATAAGATAATGGGAGACAAGTGCATTATTTTGTGGGGAGAAGGTCATATAAGTGATTTTATTGGTGAGTATAAATTTGTTATTTCGCCATTATCCTTTTTTCAAGTAAATCCTATACAAACAGAAAAGCTTTATAATAAAACTCTAGAATATACTGATTTGCAAGGAAATGAAGTAGTTTTCGATGCGTATTGTGGAACAGGAAGTATATCATTATTTTTATCTCAAAAGGCAAAAAAAGTTTATGGTGTTGAAATAATTCCTCAAGCAATAGAAAATGCTAAAATTAATGCAGATAGAAATAATATACATAATGCTGAATTTATTGTAGGGAAATCTGAAGATGTTATACCTAAAATGATAGAAGAAGGAAATTTTGCGGAAGTTGTTGTAGTTGATCCTCCTAGAAAAGGTTGTGATGTAAAACTATTAGAGGCAATAGGCCATATGAAACCAGATAAAATAGTATATGTTTCATGTGACCCAGCTACTCTTGCCAGGGATTTGAAAATACTTATTGGATATGGATATCAAGTAGTAGAAGTGCAGCCAGTGGACATGTTTCCGATGACGACACATGTGGAGACGGTAGTACGATTATGTCGTGAAAATCTTTGATTTTACTAGTGTTTTATTAGTTTATGATATGAATTTTTGAATAAATGACTTAATTATGACACAAATACCTAAAAAAGAATTATTATATAATATGTATCTTGAAAAACATAAAAAAAGTTCAAAATATGCAGTTAAAAACCCGGAATTTTATTCATTAGAATTTCGGGTTTTACAGTGAAAATTATTTTGATTTTACTATTGCATACAGTTTTACGGAAGGTATTATAATACTAAGATATTTAAAAATATAAAATAAGCATGATAAAAAATTTTAGATAAAAATATAAAGACATCGCAAAATAGTTAGAGGTTTTAAAAGTAAAATTTACTTTTAAAAACGAAAGAAATAATGATAGAATTAGAATTATTAAAATTCGTTTTCTATGGAGTGATGTTATGGGAAAAAGCATATTAGTTGTTGAAGATGAAAGTAAAATGCGGGAATTTATTAGTTTATACATAAGAAAAGAAGGATATAAAGTTATTGAAGCTTATAACGGTGAAGTAGCTGTAGAAGAATTTAAAAAAAATAAAATTGATTTGATAATACTTGATGTGATGATGCCTAAACTAAATGGCTTTGAGGTTTGTAAAATGATTAGAGAAAAGTCAAAGGTACCAATTATAATTTTAACAGCTATAGAAGAAGAAATGAACCATATAAAAGGGTATGAACTAGGTGCGGATGATTATGTCACAAAACCTTTTAAAGTAAAGATTTTAATAGCAAAAGTAAAAAGGATATTAGAAAGAATTAGTGAAGAAATTAATAATAAAGTTTTTATATATGACGAATTAAAAATAGATTTAGATGGCAGAGAGGTTTTTGTAAATGAGAAAAGAATAAAACTTGCGCCAAAAGAATTTGAATTACTCAAATATCTTTTAATTAATAAAGGAATTGCATTATCGAGAGAACAAATTTTACAAAAGGTATGGGGATATGACTTTGAGGGAGAAACTAGAGTAGTTGATAATCATATAAAAAAGTTACGAAATAAATTAGAAAATTATGCTGTCTATATTGAAACAGTAATATCTATTGGATATAAATTTGAGGTAAATAATAATGTTTAATAGCATTGTAAAAAAAATATTTTCAACTATTGTGTGTATGTTTGTTTTAGTTATGGTAATCCAACTAGTGATACAGAATTTTTTTCTTGAAGATATATATGCAAATATGAAAATTTCTAAGATTCAAAAAAACTTTAATCAGTTCTGTGAAGATTACAGTTATGATGAATGGAAACATTCTAAACTAAATCAAAGAACGCTTGATTTTCAAAATAAAAATGATGCTTCTATCCTTATTTGGAATGAAGATGAGGAAATCCTAAATGATGCTTTTTTTAAAGAATTTAATTATATTACAATAAGAGATAATGAAGGGAAAAAACACAAAGTTATTATAGATTTCCTTATTGATGAGGAAGGGGAATTTAGGAATCCAAATAAGAAAATATATGATGGTGAAAAGATAGAATTTATAGGTATGAATATTAAGGGTACTAACTTTGTGGAACCTTTAGAAATAAAAACATCAGATGTGTCATTTGCAAATGATGAAGGATATGTAACTTGGGAGGAATTATATAATAAAAATTCTAATTCCATTATTGAAATTAGTGGTGAAGTAATAGATAGAAATTTTGTTGTTAGAGATCAAGGGGTTTTAAGTAATCAGCAGCAAAAACTATTAAATGAACTAAAAGCGCATTGGATTGAAAAAGAAGAAGATCCGGTAAATTTTAAAAAAGCTTTTGAAAAAGGCATATATATATTTACTGAAGAATATTCAGGGTTATTAATTGTTGTACTATCAAAAGAATTAGAAGGATTAGATGGTATTTCTACCTATGCATACTCACTATTTACTCTTGAAAATATACATGATGCGTTTCAAATATTAAATGGATATTATTATTATATTTTTATATTTCAATTAATATTAGTTTTAGCACTGGTATATTTTTACTCAAAGTGGATTACAAATCCATTAATAAACCTTATTGACTCAGCTAAGAGTATATCACAACTTGATTTTACTAAGAGAACAGATATAAGTACAAATGATGAATTAAGTATTTTATCTGATAGTTTAAACAATATTTCAAATAATTTATCAACAACTATTGAGAAATTAGAATCATCAAATGATCAATTGGCAAAAGAAGCAATTAAAAGAGCAGAGAATGAAGAAAGGATGAGAAATTTATTAACCAGTTTATCTCATGAATTTAAAACACCTCTTGCTATTATGTCGGGATTTTTAGAAATTATAAGTGACGGTGTTTATGAAAAAGAACCAGAGTATTATATAAATTCAATATTAGAAGAAATTGATAAACTTAATGGATTAGTACTTGAAACAATAGAACTATCTAAACTTGAAACAGGTAGCTATGAATTAAATTTAAGCGAAATTCAAATTAGGCCGTTTATTCAAATATTGATGAGTAAATTTGAAAAGCAAATTAGAAATAAAAGTATGAGTTTTGAACTAGATATAGAAGATATAAAAGTAATGGGCGATATAAATAAAATTGAGCAAGTTATGATTAATCTTGTAAGTAATGGAATTAGGTATTCACCAAATGGTGAGAAAATCAAAATAACTTCAGAATTAAGGAAAAATAATTTATATATATTTATAAAAAATTATGGGACTAAAATTATTGACGAAGATTTAGATAAAATTTGGTATAGATTTTATAGAGCAGAAAAATCGCGAAATCGAACTTTAGGTGGAAGTGGGTTAGGCCTTACAATAGTAAAAAACATTTTAGACATGCATGAATCAGACTATGGTGTAAAGAATATAAATAATGGAGTAGAATTTTATTTTTCATTTTTAATTAGTAGAATTTAGTATATAATTAATGTATATTTAACTTTGTATTTGGAGGCAAAAGAAAAATGATACAGGATGAAGAAGTTAAAAAGAAAAACAAATTAAAAGATAAGTGGATAAAAATAATTATAATGGGAGTTATTATAATTATTGCATCTATAGCTGGAGTTTTATATAAGTTTGCTGATTTATATCAAAAGAAGAGTTATGTTGAAGAATCAGAACAAATACCTCAACAAAAAGCGCCAGATGAATATCTAGGAATAATAAAAATGGAAAGGGAGCCAGATCCTGAATACGCTGAAGTTGATGGTATAACTAATGTTTTACTCATAGGTATTGATGCTCGTGATCCCCAAAAAAATAGTCGGGCTGATACAATAATGATATTAACAATAGATTCCATACATAAAAAATTAAAACTTTCGTCTATTATGAGAGATACTTATCTTCCTATACCAAAGCATGGGGAACAAAAAATTAATAGTTCTTTTTATTATGGGGAAGCTCCATTATTAATGAAAACTATCGAGCAGAATTATAAAGTTAAGTTAGAAAAATATGCAATTATCGATTTTAGCGCATTTATACAACTTGTAGATATAATAGGTGGATTAGATATAGATGTTAAAGATTATATGCTAGAAGATTTAAATAACTGTATAGGGGGAATAGGTAATAAAGATTCTGTTTATCTTGAAAAAGAGGGAGTACAGCATTTAACGGGAGAGCAAGTTTTAGGATATGCTAGAATGAGGCATATTAAAGGTGCAGGTTATGGTAGAACAGAAAGGCAAAGAGAAGTAGTGTCTCTTTTGTTGAATAAAGTTCTTGATACTTCTGTACTAAAATTTCCTAAGATTGCAGCTGAAATGTTACCTTATATAAATACAAATGTACCTCTTGGAGATGCATTAAACTTAGCTTATACTATCTATAAAATCAATAATTATGATGTTGAAAAATTACAGATTCCAGTTAATGAGCTTAGTGCAGGACTAACGCATCCAGAAAAGGGTTGGCTTTTAATTAATGATATAAATCAAAATGCTAAGGTATTGAATAATTTTATATTTGAAGATATTGCCTATAACAAATCTAATGTAAGTTACAGCAGATATAAAAGTTATGTTGCAAAATATTATAATGAAGTAAATGAATTAGAGGAAATTGCTAATGCACAAGCAGAGGCTTTAAAAGAGAAAGAAGTTTTGCAAAAAGAAGAGAATGCGGTTGAAACAGAAGTACAATTAGGGGAACCAATTGAACAAGAACCAGTATTAGAACAGCCTATAGAACAACAGTCTCAAGGACAATTAGAAAACAGTAGTGATGAGGTAGAGACTGAACAATTACAATAGGGAAAATAAGATAAAGTAGTAGAAAAAGATAATAATTAATATGTTTTGGGATATAAAGAATAACTCTGATGTTTATAAATTAGGTTTATCTTTATATCCTTTTGTTATAAGTAAAATCAAAGGTACTCCTAGTAAAGCAATTACTATAAAATTGGATATGCTTACTATAATTATTTCTATCCATACAATGGATGCTGGTAAGTTATAAAGCATTATATCTCCTAAGAAAGCAATAAAACCTGCTACAAGAATTGAAATAACAGAAAGTAGATACATTTTAATAATGTGGGTACTCTTTATATGACCAGATTTTATATTAAAGTCTGGACATAAATTGATTAAGCCAGCAAAAAGTCCCAGAATTCCAGATATGAAAACCCAACTCCACCAGACAGAACCCCATACAATAAGGTCATTTATAACATGTCCAATAACTCCAACCAAAAATCCTATTAGAGGACCAAATAAAGTTCCTATAATAGTTAATAGAGCAATAGATATTCTAAAATAGGTATTTGGACTTACAGGTAATCCTATAAGCGAAATAATTCCGTATAAAATACTTCCTAACGTAATAATAAAAATGCTTTTGATGTTAAATGTATTTTCTAATCCCTTATTTTTCAATAAAGATTTTAACATAAGGGAAATTATAATTGTAAATACTATTGATATAATGCCTTCTTTAGATATTAATGAAAAGTAAAAGTTCATAAGGCCACCTCCAATTAAGTTAAAATATCAAGGCTATTATACCATATAAAATTTAAATAATTAAACTAATGAATAAATTTAGGGTATTGTGAACTTGAGTTGACTACATTGGTTACAAAGGTTGCTATAATATTGGAATAATTAGTCAATGTAATAATATTTTTCGGGAAAAGTTTTTGTAAATAATTTTGAAATAATGGGAGGTAGTGAAATGGGTAATATTATTGAAATCAAAAAACTTACAAAGTATTATGGAAAAGCAAGAGGGATTGTTGATGTTAGTTTTAATGTAGAAGAAGGAGAAATATTTGGTTTTATTGGACCTAATGGAGCTGGAAAATCTACAACAATAAGAACACTATTGACATTAATTTATCCATCAAGCGGAAGCGCAACAATATTTGGGAAGGATATCGTTGAATTTGGACCAGAGATAAAGAATGAGATTGGATATTTACCATCTGAGGTTTTTTACTATGATAATATGAAAGTAATTGATGTATTGAAATATTCTGCTAGCTTTTACAAAAAAAAATGTGATAGAAGAATAAAAGATTTAGCTAAAATAATGGAACTTGATTTAAATAAAAAAGTTGATGATTTATCTTTTGGTAACAAGAAAAAAGTTGGTATAGTTCAAGGTCTATTACATGAACCTAAGCTTATTATCTTAGATGAGCCAACTAGTGGATTAGATCCATTGATGCAACAAAAATTCTTTGATTTGATTTTAGAAGAAAATAAAAAAGGCGCTACAGTGTTGTTCTCTTCACATATTCTTACGGAAGTTCAGAAACTATGTGATCGTGTAGCAATTATCAAAGAAGGAAAGATTATTAAAGTTGAAAATATTAAGACGTTAAAGGAAAGCAACTATAAAAAATTTAAATTTGAAGTTAAATCAGATTTTGATATTAAGTCTTTCCACATAGAGGGAATTAATAATCTAAATGCAAAAGATAGTACAATAAGTTTCTTATTCAAGGGAGATATTAATAATGTTATTACTAAACTTTCTTCTTTAAAAGTTGCAAACCTTTGGGTTGAGGATCCTTCACTAGAAGAAATCTTTATGCACTATTACTCAAAGGAGGATTAATTTGTTATGAATATGTATTTACATGAATTTAAATATTATAAAAAATCTACAATTATATGGACGATTTCTTTGTTAGCAATAATTATATTGTTTATGGCTATGTTCCCTACATTTTCATCTGACACTGTTCAAATACAAAAAATAATGGAAGGTTTTCCAGAAGAAATAAGGAAAGCATTAGGATTTTCTTCACTTGATCTTTCTACATTGTTAGGATTTTATGGGATGATATTTAATTATATTATTCTTTGTGGTGCTATTCAGGCTATGAACATAGGGCTTTCTATTTTATCTGCTGAGTCTAGAGAAAAAACTGCAGATTTTCTTTTGTCAAAGCCAGTTACACGACAACAAATAGTAACATCAAAGCTTTTGGCAGCAATAACTAGTGTGCTTATTACAGATGTAATATATTCTATAGCGGCTATATTGATGGCGCAAGCAGTTAAGACGGATGATTTTAGTATGAAAGCATTTATACTGATTTCATTAACACTTCTATTTGTTCAATTAATTTTTATAGCTTTAGGAGTAATTATCTCTGTAGTAATGAAAAGAATTAAATCAGTATTATCAATTTCTCTTGGAGTGGTTTTTGCCCTTTATATCATTAATTGGGTTGCTTCTTCAATTGATGATGTGAAAATAAAATATATAACTCCATTTGGATATTTTGATTCATCATATATAATTGCAAATGGTACATACGAAGTTTCATTTATTATAGTTAGTGTTGCTATTATAGTAGTTTCAATTGTAGCAAGTTACATACTATATGCTAAAAAAGATATTGCAGGTGTTTAGTGAAATCGATAGGAGGTTATCATTTTTATGAATATATTCTTGAGAGAAATGAAGGCAAATAGAAAAGCTCTTATTATATGGTGTGTTAGTGTTTTTCTTCTGGTTGCAATGGGAATGGTTAAATATGCAGGGCTTGCCGAATCAGGAGATGCTATAAATGAAATGATGAATCAATTACCTAAAGGAATGAAGGCAGTTTTTGGGTTAGGGACACTAAATCTTACAGAAGTTAGTGGATATTATGGGATGTTTTTTCTTTATTTTTTACTAATGGGAACAACTCATGCAGCAATGTTGGGCGCAAATATTATTTCCAAAGAGGAACGAGATAAAACAGTAGAATTTTTATTGGTAAAACCTTCTAATAGGAATAAAATAATAACAGCTAAACTATTGGCAGCATTGGTTAATGTTATAATATTTAATATTAGTACATTGATATCATCTATTATTTTTGTAGGTATACATAATAAAGGAGAATCAATTAATAAAGAAATAGTGTTACTAATGGTTGCAATGTTTATTCTACAGTTGATTTTCTTAGCCATTGGATCTACTATGGCAGCAATAAGTAGAAGACCAAAAACAGCAGCATCAGCAGCAACGGGAATAATGCTGATTACATTTTTGATATCGGTGGCAATTGATATGAATGATAAATTAGATAAGTTAAAGTATTTTACACCTTTTAAGTATTTTAAAGCTGCAGATTTGATGTTTGGATATGGCTTTGATCGTTTTTTTGTAGTATTATCAGCAACCATAATAGTTATGTTTATTGGTATTACTTATGTTTTTTATAATAAGAGAGATTTATATGTTTAGTATTATATTTAATATATAAATATTTTTTTAACATTAAACGTAAATCAAAATTTCTCCTTTAATAAAAAAAAACTTGTGTTAAAATGTATATATGACTATTTCTAGATAAACATTGTGCTAACTTAATTTATTCATTGGTAGAATAATAGATGTTTAATATCTTTAGCTTTGTATAAATTTACAGTTTAAGTTGTTTATCTATAGCAAGGGGAGATTTTTATGAAATTAGATAGTTTCGTGAAGGATTGGATAATTCCTGTTGTGCTTGCTGTAGCTTTAGCTTTTTTTATAAACGCATTTATTTTCTTTCAAGTATCAGTACCAACAAGTTCAATGTATCCAACTATTAAACCTGGTGACAGAATTATTGTAACAAGAGTTTATAATCCATCGAATTTGGACAGAGGAGATATTGTAGTATTTGAATCTGATGAACTTAAAGAAACGTTAATTAAAAGATTGATAGGGCTACCAGGTGATGAAATACAAATCGATGATTCTGGTACAGTTTTTGTGAATGGTGAAATAATAGATGAGCCATACATAGTTAATCCTCAAAATAAACCTGGATATTTTGCGGTACCAGAAGGGAAGTATTTGTTTTTAGGAGACAATAGAGCAAATTCAAAAGATAGCAGATATTGGGAAAATCCATTTATAGATGCTAACAAAATTAAAGGAAAAGCAAGATTTATATTATTTCCTTTTAAAAGATTTGGTGAATTCAAAATTGGGGAAGAAGCTGTAAATCACTAGTAAATAAACGTCAGAATACTGACGTTTTTTAGTCTTTTGTGAAATTAATACAGTGTATTTTAAATTTTAGACTGTATTAATTGTATAAAGAGTTTAAGTTAAATTTTATAATTATAATAAAGAAGGTGTTAAATGTGAAAATAACGGATATAAGAATCGGTAAGATAAATATTCCTTTAAAGAAATCATTTAAGTCAATAGTTTCAACAGTTAGTGAAGTAAGCGAGATAGTAATTAAAATTATTACTGATACTGATGAAATTGGCATTGGAAGCGCTGCCCCAACTCCACACGTAACTGGAGACACTGAAGAATCTATAATAGCAGCGATAAAACTTATAACGCCTAATTTGATGGGACAAGATATTGATAATCTGGAAGATATTATGAGTATAATTGATAATGGTATAACAGATAATTGCAGTGCAAAAGCAGCTATTGATATGGCTGTGTATGATTTATTCGGTAAAAAATATAATTTGCCTTTGTATAAATATTTTGGTGGTAATAAACCTAATATTACAACAGGTATAACCATAAGTGTGGGTTCTATTGAAGATATGGTAAAGGATTCATTAGAAGCCATAAGAAATGGATTCCAATATTTAAAAATAAAAGTTGGTACTGATCCAATCACAGATTTAAAAAGAGTTAAATCTATAAGGCAAGCGGTACGAAAGGATACTAAACTTATAGTTGATGCCAATCAAGGATGGACTCCTAAAGAAGCGGTCAAAATAATAAATAAATTTGAAGATTTGAATCTAAATATTGAATTAATAGAACAACCTGTGAAGGCATGGGATTTAGATGGATTAAAATTTGTCACAGATAGAGTAATGATACCTATTTTAGCTGATGAATCTGTTCATAATATAAATGATGCGTTAAATATTATTGAAAAAAGAGCAGCTAATTGTATCAATGTAAAACTTATGAAGTGTGGTGGATTTCATAATGCAATTAAAATTCTAAATTTAGCAGAAATGGCTGGAATTGAATGTATGATGGGTTGTATGGTTGAAAGTAAAATAGGAGTAACGGCTGCGTCTAGTTTTGCACTAGCTAAAAAAAATATTACTAAAACAGATTTAGATATGCTTCTATCTTATGAAGAAGACCCTATCGAAGGTGGAGTTACATTTGATGGGAATTTGATTTGTGCAAGTAATTCTCCAGGATTAGGTATAAAAGATATAAAAGGATGGCAAGAAATATAATAGGTAAACTTTTAGGAGGAAAAAATGTTTAACAAAAAGAAGACAAAATATTTAATTTACTATATGACTGCAGTTATGATTATACTATTGGTTTTAAATTCTGTTATTAAAAAATTTAAAACTGAACATATAGCTTACAGTGATTTTAAAAAGATGATTGTTGAAGATAAAATATCAGAAGTGGAATTATCTGATAACCAAATACTTATCGAATTGAAAAAAGAGTATAACACTAATGAAAAAGTGCTATATACATATAGAGAAAAGTATGACACACAATTAATCCAAGAATTAGAAGCAGCTGATATAAAATACGATAGTCCTGTTAGTTTGGAGGGACCACTACAAAGTTTTGCTTTAGAGTGGCTTTTACCAATAATTATATTTATTATTATTGGGAGAATTTTGTTTGGAAGTTTAGATAAGCGTATGGGCAGTGGTGTTATGAGTTTCGGTAAGAATAATGCTAAAATATATGCTGAAAATGAGACTGGCAAGACTTTTAATGATGTAGCTGGACAAGAAGAAGCTAAAGAATCATTAGTTGAAATAGTTGATTTTTTACATAATCCAGAAAAGTATATAAAAATCGGAGCGAAATTACCTAAAGGAGCTCTTTTAGTTGGGCCTCCGGGAACAGGTAAAACTTTACTTGCGAAGGCAGTTGCTGGAGAGGCTAAAGTTCCATTTTTCTCTCTATCTGGTTCAAATTTTGTAGAAATGTTTGTCGGAATGGGAGCTGCTAGAGTCAGAGATTTATTCAAACAAGCTGAAGAAAAGGCACCTTGTATTGTATTTATAGATGAAATAGATGCCATTGGTAAAAGTAGAGATAGTGTAGTTGGTTCTGGAGGAAATGATGAAAGAGAACAAACATTAAATCAATTATTAGCTGAAATGGATGGCTTTGATTCTTCAAAAGGAGTAGTTATTCTAGCAGCTACTAATAGACCAGAAGTGTTAGACAAAGCATTATTAAGGCCAGGTAGATTTGATAGAAGAATTATAGTTGATAGGCCAGATTTGGGTGGAAGAAAAGCAATTTTAGAAGTTCATTCAAAAGAAGTAATTATGAATGAATCAGTTGATTTGATGGACATAGCCAAGGGAACCCCTGGAGCTGTTGGAGCTGATTTGGCTAATATAGTGAATGAGGCAGCATTACTAGCAGTAAAAAAAGACCGAACAGAAGTTGTTCAAGAAGACTTACAAGAAGCAGTGGAAATAATAATTGCTGGTAAAGAGAAAAAAGATAGAATCATGTCAAGTAACGAAAAGAGAATAGTTGCTTTTCATGAAGTAGGTCATGCTTTAGTAGCTGCTTTATTGAAGAATACTGACCCTGTACACAAAATCACAATTGTACCGAGGACTATGGGTGCTTTAGGGTATACAATGCAGTTGCCAGAGGAAGAAAAATATTTAGTATCAAAAGAAGAAATGTTGGATAAAATAGCTGTATTACTTGGTGGTAGGTCTGCAGAAGAAGTTGAGTTTAATTCTATTTCAACTGGAGCATCAAATGATATTGAAAAAGCAACTCAAACCGCAAGAAATATGGTGACAATGTATGGAATGAATGAAAAATTTGATATGATGGCTTTAGAATCTATGTCAAGCAGATATTTAGACGGAAGACCTGTGCAAAACTGCAGCGCCAATACAGCAGCTTTAATAGATCAGGAAACCTTAAATATAATTAAAGAATCACATGAAAAAGCAAGAAAAATACTTTCAGATAATTTAACCTTACTTAGGATAATTTCAGAAACACTTATAGAAAAAGAAACACTAACAGGTGAAGAGTTTATGAAATTAATTGGTGAACATAATAGTTAGGAGTTGATACGAAATGAATAATAATCACTTCCAAAAAGACATAGAAGAAGAGTTTCAAAAGCAATTACAATTTGAAATTGAAGAAGATAGAGCTAATAGCACAGTAAGACTTATTAAAAAAGAAATATTAGATTTAGTCCAGAAGAGAAAAGCAATAACTGATACTATAATGAAAGAAAGACAGAATGCAATTGATGAATATAGAGATGATGAAGATAAGCTTATTGAGTATTTTGATCATGAAAGATATATTAATGAAGAAACTTTTAGAATTATTGATAGAAAATTAAAAGAACTCACAGTACTTCAAGAATCTCCTTATTTCGGAAAGGTTTCTTTTAAAGAGGAAGAGTTTCAAGATATTGATGATATTTATATTGGCAGATTTGGAATGACAACAGAAGATTCGTATGAACCGGTAGTTGTTGATTGGAGAGCACCTATAGCATCGTTATTTTATGCTGGCAAGTTGGGGGAAGCACAATATGAAGCTCCAATGGGAAAAATAAATGCTGATATAATTCATAAGAGGCAGTTTATAATAAAAGGTGAAAAGCTAAAAGGAATGTTTGATTCATCTGTTGAAGTAAAAGACGATATTCTTCAGATGGTATTGTCAAAGAACTCAGGTGAAAAACTTAAAGATATTATTATGTCTATTCAGGCTGAGCAGGATAATATAATACGTGAAGATAGAAAGAAAGCAATAGTAGTTGATGGAGTAGCTGGGAGTGGTAAAACAACTATAGCTTTACATAGAATTGCATATCTTCTTTATAACTATAGAAAAATTCTTGGAGATAAGGTAATGATTTTAGGTCCTAATACAATATTTATGGAGTATATATCCAGTGTACTTCCAAGCTTAGGAGAAATAGGAGTAAATCAAAAAACATTCTTTGATTTTGCTATTCAAACATTAGATATGGATTATAGAGACTTTTTATCTATTAAGGATTATATGGAAAAAATTATTAATAGAGATACAGAATTTATTAATACTCTTAAATTTAAAACCTCAGAAGCTTATATTGATAGATTAAACAGTTTAATAAATAATTTAGAAAATAGTTATTTTGATCTTGAAGATTTAATCTTTAAAGATAAAGTTATTGTGCTTAAAGAATCAATTAAGGAATTATTTCAGTATTATAAATCAATGCCTTTATTTAGAAGAAGTAAAAAAATTAAAAGAATTCTATATTCAAAAATAAGAGATGAAAGAGATAATAGAGTAAGAAATATAGAAGATTGGTATAAATCATCTTTAGAAAAACTATCTGATGATGAGAAAAATTTTCATGAGAACAATTTAATTTTTAAAAGAAGATTACTGATAAGAGATGTAGTTAGAAGCGTTATGGTGGCAAAAGAGAGTTTAAGTTGGTTGGATAACGAAACTTTGTTAAAATTATACAAAAAGTTTAATAATGAGAACGAAATGACTATTGATGACTTAGCACCAATACTTTATCTTAAGATAAAATTAGAAGGACTTACTCTGTCAAATGAAATAAAACATGTTGTAATTGATGAAGCACAAGACTATAGTTTGCTACAATTTATTGTAATAAAAGAGTTGACAAAAGCTAATGGATTTACAATAGTTGGAGATAAAAATCAGAGGATTTTGCCATATCAAGGTGAAATTGCTATGACGAAATTAGGGTCTGTAATGGACGATGTAGAAGAGTTCAAACTGGACAAAAGTTATAGATCTACGAAAGAAATTATGGAATATGCTAATAAATATATTCATGATACAAAAATAGTTCCTTTAGTAAGAAATGGATCAGAGGTTAAAGAATATAATTTGAGAGAAAATGAAATACTTTTGAAAATAAAAGAATTATTCAACGAATACAAAGAAAAAGGACACGAAAGTATTGCTGTTATAACAGACAGTTTATTGAAAGCTGAATCATTAGCAAAGGAAATAAAAAAATCGACTAAAATTAACTTTATTAATAGCGAAGAAGTTATGTATAAAAAAGGAACAGTAATAATGCCATCTTATTTTGCAAAAGGATTAGAGTTTGATGGAGTTATTATTGTGAATGATATTGGAGAAAATACTTTAGAAGAAAATAAATTGAAGTATGTAATGTCTACAAGAGCACTGCATGACTTAGCGGTTATAAAAGCTAATTGCAATTAATGGTAATTGAAAGGAAGTAATGAGATGATTAAAAATTATTTAGAAAAATATGCACGTTTATTAGTAAAAACAGGGATCAATATTCAAAAAGGTCAAACTCTTGTAATAAGTGCACCTATAGAATGTGCATCTTTTGCCAGAAACGTTGCTGAAATTGCTTATAGAGAAGGGGCAAGAGATGTAGTAATGAATTGGAAGGATGAATTATCTTCAAAGATTAGATTTATGAATGGTCCAGAAGAAATCTTTGATGAATTTCCAGATTGGCAAAGAGATTTTTATTTGCATCATGCTAGAATAGGAGCAGCATTTTTGAGTATTTCAGCTTCAGATCCTGAGCTTATGAAAGAGGTTGATCCTGAAAGAATGTCAAAAGTTCGAAAAGTTACTAGTGCAGCTATAAAAGAATATAGAGAAAGACTTATGGCTAATAGAAATGTTTGGTGTGTTGCATCAATACCAACTTCAGCTTGGGCAAAAAAAGTATTCCCTGAAAGTACAGAAGAAGAAGCAATTGAAAAACTATGGGATGCTATATTTAAAACTGTGAGAGTTAATCATGAAGATCCTGTTGCTGCATGGGAAGTGCACAAAAATATGTTAAAAAGAAGTATGGATTTCTTAAATACGAATAAGCTTAAATACCTTCAATATAAAAATTCTTTGGGGACTGATCTAAAAATTGAGCTTCCAGAAAACCATTTATGGATTGGTGGATCAGATTATACACCAGAAGGATTAGAGTTTATTGCTAATATGCCTACTGAAGAAGTATTTACTCTTCCGAAAAAAGATGGAGTAAATGGTATTGTAGTTAGTTCCAAGCCGCTAAATTACAACGGCAATTTAATTGAAAATTTCTCACTTACATTTAAAGATGGAAAAATTGTGGATTTCAAAGCAGAAGAAGGCTATGAGGTGCTAAAAAGTCTTATTGAAACAGATGAAGGTTCTAAATATCTTGGAGAAGTAGCATTGGTACCTTATGATTCACCAATATCAAATTCAAATATATTATTCTACAATACATTGTTTGATGAAAATGCCTCATGCCATTTAGCTATAGGAGAAGCATATCCTGTATGCATAAAAAATGGAGAAAATTTAAGCAGAGAAGAGTTACAAAATCAAGGAGTAAATGATTCAATAGAACATGTGGATTTCATGATAGGAACAGAAGATTTAGATATAATTGGTTATACTGTTGATGGAAAAGAAATTCAAATATTTAAAAATGGAAATTTTGATTTTTGATATTGAATTTATAAATTCTATTTTTTATAGGTTTGAAAAAGCATATATAGCGTAAAAGTTATTGTAACAAGCTTTAGAAATTCTTATTTATTTTCGTAATATATACGTTAAGAAAAATTATTGTTTGAGCGGTAGCGAGTTATAATTTTTTAGTATATATTTAAGAAAATAAATTAGAATTTCTTAGTGAAGTGGAATAACTTTCTAGATATATATGCTTTTTATCTTTAAGTGTATTCTCTGTCAATTGTAATTATAGTTTCATATAAAGGATGAAGTTTTTTTACTTCAAATCTTATGCTTCTTATAAGCTCTTCTTCATCTTTTACTTTTTTACTACTATCAACAACAATATCAAATATTAAGTTTTGAATTTCTCCATCTCCTACAATTCTAAAGTCGTGAAAAGATTTAATCTCCGAGAATTTTTCTAATATTTTAGAAATCTCAATTTTCGTATTATTTAGGATTTTGCAATTCAAATTTAGTGGATCAATGTGGATAACCATAAATAAATTCAAATCATTTGAAATATCTCTTTCAATTTGATCTATAACTTCATGAACTTCAACAATATTTTCGTCTGCAGGGACTTCAGCATGTATTGATGCCATCATTCTACCAGGACCATAGTTATGTACGATTAAATCATGAACTCCAAGTATATATTTATTGTTCATTACTGCGTCTTCAATTTTATGAATTAACTCAGAGTCAGGTGCTTGACCTAATAGTGGGTTAATTGTTTCTCTAACTAATGAATAACCAGAATACAAAATAAATAAAGATACAAGTATTCCTATATACCCATCAATAGGTAAAGAAATCCATTTACTTAACAATAATGATAAGGCTACACAACTTGATGATATAACATCGCTTAATGCATCTAGTGATGAAGCTTCTAATGCAGAGGAATTAATAGACTTACCGATGTATTTATTAAAAATACTTAACCAGATTTTAATTCCTATAGACACAAGTATTAAGATAAAAGGTACTAATTTAAAAGTAACAGAAGAAGGATGAATTATTCTATCAAAAGATGATTTTACAAATTCAACACCGACATACATAACCATAAAGCTAACTATAAGTCCTGAAATATATTCAATTCTACCGTGACCAAAAGGATGTTCTTTATCAGCAGGTTTACCTGCTAATTTGAATCCTACAATTGTAATTATTGAAGATACTGTATCAGAAAGATTATTAAATGCATCTGCAGTTACCGCAATACTATTAATAGTCAATCCAACAACTAATTTTACTGCAAAAAGAATAGAATTTGTTATAATTCCTACAAAACCACCTAGGTAGCCATAAGATTCTCTTACAGAATTATCTTCTATATTTTTATAATCTTTAACAAAATGCCTTACTAAAAATTTTGATATCAACCGGATGCCCCCTTTTTTCAATGCACAATTCACGATTCACAATTGTAGACACATTTCGTTTACACGAAAGCTTTTAATTATATAAAAGACGAAAAAATAATTAAAAATTAATGATTTCTTTTGCGGCAGTAAAATACATTATTCCAATCTGCTAAGCAGATAAAGGCTTAATTCAAAGATTTTCTGCAAGAAAATGATCTTTAATTGTGCATTGATTATAGTAGGTTATTTTTCAAATGTACTAAGAAATCCTGTACATTTGTAACCATAGTAGTTACTTCTAATGTTCCTCTGTCTCTAAGCTTATTAACGGCAAATTCCGCTATATCTATACTGTATATATATACAGGTCGGACTGCACCCTCCTTTACAGTATATGAAGGTGTCATGTTTCCTGAGGCTATTGTATGCAGTGTAGTTGCAAGACAAATTAAAGTAGTTGCTTTTCGAGTATGTTTACGCATTTCATCTTGAGCATCATAGACATTAGCAAAGACTGGAGGCAGCGGACCATCATCTCGGATAGAACCAGCTAAAACCAACGGCACATTATTTTCTATGCAAGATTTTACAACACTTTCTTTTATGTTATGATTTTCTATCAAATCATTTAAACTACCTGCCTCTCTTGCTTTGTTTAATAAATCTAAATGATTATAGTGACCCAAAAGCATAGATTTTTGTGAATAAATATCTTGGCCAAGTGCAGTTCCTAAGAGACCTGCTTCAAGATCGTGAGTTGCCATTGCATTACCAGCTAAAACTGCATCGACATAACCATTTTCTATAAGTGATGATAAAGCTTTTCGTGAATCATAATCAAATACTACTGCAGGACCTAAAACCCAAACTATATAACCATGTTCCTTTTCATATTTAAGCAATTCATATAGTTTATCATAATCCCTAGAATAAGCTGTTTCTCTTGAACGTCCAGCTCTGAATGCGAAAACATCTGAATTTGCATTTGAAGTTAAGAATCCTGTAGAATGAAGGTAGATACCTTCTGAGCCATCTTCAGTTCTACCAACTACAACTTTATCACCAATCTTCAAATTTCTAAACTCTACCACAGATATTGTACCATCATTTTTATATACAGGAACACAATCCATTCTACTCTCATTTGCCAATATCCATTTATCATCAACCTTAAAATATTCAGGGTAAATTGACATTGCATGATAATTTTCAGGTGCAACACCATTTTTAACTACTGATATTAGCGTTACATTTGGATAAGTTATAAATGGTTCAACTGAGAAATCAGGATGTGAATAACTCGGCAATTCAAATTTCATTTTATTACCTCCCTAGATTTATTCTATATATTAACATATATTTTATAATTAATTAAATGATTTTTCTATAGATTCAAGAAACTTATTTAAAAATATTAATAATTATATTATATGATAAATCTTTAATTAATAATTATTAATTTTTTTAGATAAAATTTAAAAATATTTAACCTAGTATATAATATTTAAAATATGTTAATCATACTTATGTGATGTATAATAAAATGATAAACAATTGAGACGAATATTTTGTGCATTAGAAAAACATCGAAAATTTGTTTTATATTAATGTATAAGTTTAGTTACGTACTGTTTATCTAAAATAGGAGGTTTTCTTATGGCTTATATCATAAAGGATGTATGTATTAAATGTGGCGCTTGTGAACCAGAATGCCCAGTAAATGCAATAAGTGAAGGTGACGAAAATTATGTTATCGATCCTAATACTTGCATTGATTGCGGAGCATGTGCAAGTGTATGTCCAGTTGATGCACCTGTACCAGAATAAAAAAATTGCAGGGTTAGCCTGCAATTTTTTTTTTGTTAAATAACCTTAATTTAATCCTAAGATTTTGGCAAGTATAAATTAAGCTTTACAATAAAAACTCTTTATTGACAGTTTTATTTTTTAGATGTAAATTACAAGGTAGTAAATAAGAAGGTATCATTAAGTAATTATTAATTTTGAATTCTTAAGAATTAATTAAAATCGTGAGGTGGATTTATGAAATTAAAGGGAAAAGTAGCACTTATAACAGGGGCTAGTAGAGGAATAGGAAGTGCAATTGCAAAGGAATTTTCAACAGAAGGAGCTTTTGTTGTAATAAATTATGTTAAAAACGATTCTGCAGCTGAGAAAACTTTAGAAGAAATTAAAAGCATAGGTGGTTATGCAATTGCAATAAAGGGAGATGTAAGCAAATATGATTTCGCTAAATTGCTAATAGAAAAAGTTATAGAAAAGTTTGGGAAAATTGATATTGTTATTAATAATGCAGGAATATCTAAGGTTGGATTATTTATAGATATGGAGGAATCAAATTGGGATGATTTAATAAATGTTAATCTTAAGAGTGTTTTTAATATTAGTAGACATGCAGTAAATAAAATGATTTTTAATAAAAAGGGTTCAATAATTAATATTTCTTCTATGTGGGGAAATACAGGAGGTTCATGCGAGGTTATATATTCAGCATCAAAAGGTGGCATAAATGCTTTTACAAAAGCGCTAGGGAAGGAATTAGCTCCAAATGGTATTAGAGTTAATGCTATTTCACCAGGGATTATTGATACAGAAATGAATAGCTGGATGAATGATGATGAAAAAAACGAATTAACGAGTGAGATTCCTATAATGAGATTTGGGAAAGTAGAAGAAGTTGCTAAATTAGCAGTTTTTCTTGCCAGCGATGAATCTTCATATATAACTGCTCAAGTTATTAATATAGATGGAGGAATATAACTTTTAACAGTTGACAGTTTTCAGCGTTCAGTAGACAGTATCGGAAGCTTTCGCAAGCAAAAGCCTAAATTTAAGGTTTTTCCTTATGTGTTAGTATAAGTACTTTGCCTCAGTTAGCAAAGCTAATAAAGGCTTAGTTAAAGATTTTCTGTAAGAAAATCCTCCTTTACTGTAAACTGTACACCGTAAACTGTTAACAATAAATTGTATATATGCTTATGATCTTTTATACAAAGTCTTTTAGTCTTCTAGCCCTAATAGGATGTTTTAACTTTCTCAGTGCCTTACTCTCAATTTGACGAATTCTTTCACGAGTAAGATTGAATATTTGTCCTATCTCTTCAAGTGTTCTTGGATGGTCATCATCTAAACCATATCGTAGTCTTAAAATTTTTTCCTCTCTCTCAGTTAAAGTTGTTAACAAATGCATTAGTTCATTTCTTAAAGCATTATTAATAATATTTTCTTCGACACTTGAAAAATCATTTTCCTTCTTGTCGATATCGTATAAGTCATTACTCTCTGAGACAAAATCTATTAATTGGCTATCATTTTCACAATTCGCATCGTTTATATATTTGTTTAAAGAGGTAATATTTCTATAATAGCTATAATAATATTTTATTGCATTATATTCATTTTTAGATATACCAACTTTATCACAAATCTCTTTTTCAGAGTAGATAAGTTTTTCAGAATTTTCTTTTTCTAATTTGTTTATTTTATTCATTTTTTCGATCATGTGCATAGGAAACCTTATGAATGAGCCTTTATTATAGATTGATCTGTCAATAACCTCCAATATCCAGTAAAAAACATAGGTAGAGAATTTAGTTCCAAAGCTGGGATCATATTTTTCTATTCCATAGATTAATCCAAGTACTCCTTCCTGTACTAGATCTTCATAAGATAGACTAGAAAAATTCATTCTCTTGTTTGCTAATCTTTTTACCAATGGAAGATTTCTTACGATTAATTCTTCTCTTGCATTTAAATCATTATTAGTCTTATAAGTTTTTAATAATTCTTCATTATTTAAATTATCGTAGTGCATAGTAGTATTATTCATAAACATCACCTATGATATATTTATTCAGTTTATAGTCAATAATTACCTATATAATAAAAAATAATTTTAATAAAATAAATACTATAAACACTAGTATGAAAAATGTAATTTATAACAATAATATAGAATACAATAGTTTATATATGAGTAAAATATTATAGGAATAATAATTCGGAATAGAAATAAAAGACGAACTATATTAGTAAGAGTTAAGAGTTAAAAGTGAAGAGTTAAAAGTTAAGGTTGATTTTCTTGTAGAAAATCTTTAACTAAGCCTTTGTTAGCAATGCTAACTGGAATAAGGAACTTTTGCTAATGCAAAAGGAAGTAATTTAATCTTTTATATAATTAAAAGCTTTCGCTTACGAAAGGTGTCCACAACTCTTAACTTTTAACTCTTAACTCTTCACTATAAATTGCGAAGCGTTTTTCTTCGCAATTTATAAAAAGGGGGTAATAATATGAGTAAAAAAATGAAAAACAAATCAATATTTTTATCTGTAGTTGTGGTTATATTAATAGTTATTGTAATATCTATTTTTGGTATGATTAGTACATATAACAAATTGGTGAGCTTAGAACAAAATGTAAAAAAAGTTGAATCTAATATTGATACTCAACTTCAAAGAAGAAGCGATTTAGTACCTAATTTAGTTAATACAGTAAAAGGATATGCAGCTCAGGAAAAAGAAATTTTTACAGAGATTGCTAATGCTAGATCTAAATTAGGAGGAGCCCAAACAGTTAAAGAAAAAGCTAATGCTGACAGTGAACTTTCTTCAGCATTATCAAGGCTATTAGTAGTAGTTGAGAACTATCCTGATTTAAAATCAAATCAAAATTTTAAGGATTTGACAGTCGCTTTAGAAGGAACTGAGAATAGAATTAATATCGCTAGACAAGATTATAATGCGGGTGTTGAAATTTATAATACAACAGTAAGAAAATTTCCTGATTCAATAATTGCCGGTATTTTTAGATTTGAACAAAAGGATTACTACAAAGCTTCTGAAGGAGCTAAAGAAGTACCAAAGGTTGATTTTTCTAGTTAAGGCATGTTCAATCTTATATGCTTAAAATAGAAAAATAAGGGGTTGTGTTTATGCTAAAGAATAATAAAATGGTAAGAAATAGTTTATTTGTTTTACTATCTTTATATATTATTGGTTCTTCTATAATAAAAATAAATGCAGAGTTACAATATCCTAAACCCACTCAGTACAAATATGTTAATGATTATAGTAATCTTACAGATGTTGAAACTAAAGAATATGTTATGTCTGTAGGTAAAGAGCTTGAAGATAAAACTGGAGCTCAAGAAACTATTGTTATTATTAATGGTTTAGAAGGACAAGATATTGAGAGTTATGCAAATGGTTTGTTTAGAGAATGGGGTATAGGTCAAGAAGGTAAAGATAATGGATTATTAATCTTATTAGCTTTAAACGACAATAAATGGAGAGTGGAAGTTGGTAGAGGATTAGAAGGGGCAGTTCCTGATATTTTAACAAATAGAGTTATGGAAGATTTGGCTATTCCACAATTCAAGAATGGTGATTTTAATAGTGGATTAAAAAATTCGTATTCAGTTTTTGCTGAATATATAGCTAAAGAGTATGGAGTAACATTAGATAAAAATATAAAAATAAATTATAAACTAGACTATGATGAAGATAAATTTGGTATAACATCTATAATTATTTTTTTAATTATTGTATTAATAATTTTAATTTTTCCTAGAAATAGAGGTGGTAGAAGACCTGGTGGCTTTGGTGGTTACGGTGGACACGGTGGTTTTGGAGGTTTCGGTTCTGGCGGTAGTGGATCTTCTGGAGGTGGATTCGGTGGCTTTGGAGGTGGATCTTCTGGTGGAGGAGGATCATCTGGAGGATGGTAGTTTTTATAATCCTTAAGTCAGAAATTAATATAGGAATGGAAAAATTACAATAAATTAAAAGCAGTGATATAAGTTAAATATTCCAAATTATTTGATTAAGGTATAAAATAAAGATATCTCGATTTGAGGTATCTTTTATTTTATCGTATTATTTTAAGTAAGATGAAAAGAATGACGCAAGTGAAATAAATTACGAATAAGTTCGAAATTTATAGTGACAAGTTACAAGTGATAAGTGACAAGTTGTGGACACCTTTCGCAAGCGAAAACTTTTAATTGAACAAAAGATAAATGACTACTTTTGCGTAGCAAAAGCACCTTATTCCAGTTAGCGAAGCTAACAAAGGCTTAGTTAAAGATTTTCTGCAAGAGAATCATCCTAAGAGTCGGCTTAAGGATTAGTTCTACTTTTTATTCAAAAATATGCAATCTTCAAGCATTTTTTGAATGAAATTAGTAGAAGTTATTCTTCAACGATCTCTTTCATTAACTTGTAACTTGTCACTATTTTAGTTCGTCTTTTATAAATGTTGTGAATCAAAATAAGTAATAATACTAAAGGTAGGAGGTAATATTATTGTGTGGTAGATTTTTACTGGATAGTGATATAGGAGATATAGTATATCGGTATAATTATCTTGGAATAGAGTGTGATTTGTCAGCAGAAGTAAATAATGAAGTTAATAAAAATGAAATATTTCCTACTAATTCAGTACCAGTCATTTATAAAGAAGATAAGACCAATATTGATGTTTTTAGATGGGGATTTCCAATTTGGAATAAAAAGGTTTTGATAAATTCTAGAGCTGAAACTATTAATGAAAAGGGAATATTCAAGGAATCTTTTCAAAATCGAAGGTGTATTATTCCAGTGAATGCTTTTTTTGAATGGAAGAAAATTAATAATATAAAACAAAAACACAAAATTTATTTGAAAGATATTGAGATTTTTTCTATAGCAGGTATTTATAACAGATTTATCAATGAGAATAATGAAGAATTTTCTGCTTTTTCAATTGTAACAACGGAATCAAATGAAAAAATGCGAAATATTCACAATAGAATGCCAGTTATATTAAGAAAGAATAAAGAAAAAAATTGGTTAGATACAAAGGTAAGTATTAGTGAATTAAATACTATTATGCGACCTTACGATGAAGAAGATATGATTTTTTTGAATTTAGATAGACAAATATATGAACAAATAAAAATTTTTTAAAAAGTTATTAAAATTTGAAACAAAACAGCATATTAAAACGTCTATATATTGTAAGAAGAATTATTTTTATTTTGGGGATTGAAAATAAAAATTTAGAGGTTTAGTTATGCAAATACATAAAATTATAAAAATATTTATTATAATAGTTCTTTCCGTAGGGACAATTATATTTGTAAACAAGTATAGATATAGTCATGATTTATTACATTTAACGAAAAACGAAATTAGGCTATATGAAAGATATTCAAAAACTGAAGAAACTAAGTTATTAGAAAATCTAGAACCAATAATTATATTAAAATTTTATCTTTTTTCAATAGACAATAATGATTACTTGACTACATATAAATTTTATGATAATAATCATAGAAACTTAATGCCGTCTAAACAGCAATATTTTATGAAGGTATTTAGACAAGGGGAAGAATTAGATAGTAGAATTATTTGTAAAATAAAGAATCATATGAAGAGCATAGAAAAGATTAAGATTTCAGAGAATAAATGTGTAATAGAAATTAAATATGATGATACGGAATATATATCAAGATTTTTCTTTATTAAAAGAGAAAATTCAATTTGGAAATTGAGATGGATGTATAAAAAGAATAGAAAATTGAAAAAACCAATATAAGATATATCCTAAAGAGAGATTAACTCTCTTTTTTTTTATTGAATTTATAAATTAGATTTATCCTACACAAATTATAAACACAATTAAAGAAGTCAACATATTATATAAATGAAGAAAACTATATTTTAAGACTGTTATAAATTAATATTATAAAAAAGGGATGATTATATGTTTGAGGATTATAATGATGAAAACACAAATCCTATAGCAGCTCTTCAATTATTGTATGGGTCATACAAATTAATATTATTACTAATACTTTTATTTTATGTGCAAGCATGTGGAGGAGTTATTTGTACAGGGGGTACTGGCACAGGGTGTACTGGAACAGGATCTACAGGTTCAGGCTGTACAGGTACAGGAGGCCCAGGCGGATGTACAAGTTCAGGATGTTCAGGGTGCTCAGGATTAGGATGTACAGGCATGGAGTATGCTAGTACTGGTTGCAGTGGGGTTGTGTATACATGTTCTGGTGCCACAGGCACTGGTTGTACAGGTGCGGGTTGTACAGGTACAGGTTGTACAGGTACAGCGGGTTCAATTGATGTAGCTGGAGGAGATACTTTAGATTTTGAACATTTAAAACAATTTAAATTAATATTTGATTCTTTGTCAGGAAATGAGTTAAAAATTCATACAGTTGATGGTGGAGAGATAACAGGTCAAGTTCATTCTTGCACTTATGATGGGGTACTAGAATTATGGGGTGGTACTTTTGTGAATATTGATCAGTTAGCATATTTTGAATTAGTAAGTAGTAAAAGTTTTGCAGATGAAAATGTAGAAATTAATTATTTGGTACAACATGATAGCTTAAAATACGAAATACAAGAAGAAATAGGTATAGTTACAGAGGTTGATATTGATGATGAAATTGCAGTAAGAGCAGGTGGATGTATTATAGGAGCAGCTAAAACTATAGTAACTGATAAAATAGGCCCACTACTAATACTTGATGATAAATATGCAGTTGTATTAACACAAATTCAATGGTTTGAATTTGTATAGGTTATAAGGTAGAAATTACGTATCCAGATTTCTACCTTATAATTAAGTTTAATTACCATTGTTGAAATCAATATAGTATTAAAATGGAGGTACTATGAATACAATAAGTTTATGTATGATAGTGAAAGATGAAGAAAAAGTTATAGGTAGATGTCTTGAATGTATTAAAGATATTGTAGATGAAATTGTAATAGTAGATACAGGGTCAACGGATAAAACTATAGATATAGTTAGCAAATATAATGCTAAATTATATCATTTTAAATGGATTGATAATTTTTCTGAAGCTAGGAATTTTGCATTTGACCAAGCAACAAAAGATTTTATAATGTGGTTAGATGCTGATGACATTCTACTTGATGAGGACATAATAAAATTAAAAAAAATGAAAGAAAAATTAGATTCTTCAATAGATGCTGTTTCAATGAAATATATAGTTGGAAAAGACGAATATGGTAATATAACTTTAAGTTATAAAAGAAACAGGTTAGTGAAAAGAACTAGAAATTTTAAATGGATAGGAGCTGTTCATGAGTATATTGCGGTTTGTGGTAAAATAATCGATAGTGATATAAACATAATTCATAAAAAAAGTAAAAATTCATTTAATAGAAATATTGAAATCTATAAGAGTATGATAGAAAACAATAAAAAATTCACTACGAGGGATATATTGTATTATGCAAATGAACTTTATGAGCATTTAGATTATGAAAGAGCCATACAATATTACAAAATTTTATTAACTAAAGATGCTTGGGTAGAAGATCAAATTAAGGCATGTGGTAATTTGTCAGATTGTTATTATTTTATAAGTGACTATGAATTAGCCAGAGAGTATTGTTTTAAATCATTTGAATATGGTAAGCCTAGAGCTGAACAATGTTGTAGAATAGGATGTTTATTTTTAGAAGAAAAGAAATATGAACTTGCTTCATATTGGTATAAGACTGCTTTAGAACTTGAAAAACCTGAAAATTCTAGTGGCTTTTTTATTGAACCTTGTTGGACTTGGCTTCCACATTTACAATTATGTGTTTGCTATGAAAAGATGAAAAAAATTCAATTGGCCTATTTTCATAATGAGAAAGCTTTAAAATATAGACCAAATGATAAAACTATGCTTGAAAATAAAAAATATTTACAGACAATTATGTGAATAAAATAATAGTTAGAGAAACGGCTATAGCCGTTTTTTTATAATTTTTATCTTTGTTCTTGACATAATTATATGAGAATGGTTATATATTAATAAGTGTTAGTAATATTACTTTTAATATAATTTAAAAAAGTATAGAGGTGGAAATATGAGTGATGTTATCAATTTCAATGAAATAAAGAATAAAGCAAAAGATAAAGATGTTTTGAAATTTGAGGAATATATGTATTCTTTATATTATCAAATGGCTGAAGGTACAATAAATATAATGCAAATGAATCAGAAAATTCAGGACTACGTTAAAGAAAATAATATTTCTCAAGAAAAATTTTTGAATATACAAAAGAGTTTTCTAGAAAAAATATCTAAGGAATATGGTATTGATATGAGCTCCATAGATGAACAAATGAAATCTTTAGGTATTGATACAAGTGCATATGGATTTACTAATGGAGAATTTGATTATGAAAAAATAGCAAATGAGTTAAGATTCGAAGAAAAGTATAAAAACAAGCTGGAAAAAAAGTTTATGAATACTTATTTTATTAAGAATGAAAAAAATGATTTGAAAATTATATTAGAAAGTAATAATGTAATTATACAAAGCAATACTAAAATTGAGTTAATTGATGGTGAGTTAAATGATTTTCTATGTTCATATAAAAAAAAATTCAATGATAAATCTTTAAAAATTACTTTATGTGAGAATACTAATATATATGAGTTTTGATTTTAGTTATTAAAAAGCCATGGATATACTCTTTGGCTTTTTTAGATTTTATATGAACGAATTGTAAAAAAAATTATTTAAATATAAAATAATGAATTATTGAAGTATAATTGATATAGATAATTGCTTCAACTATAAATATATACAAGGTCATAACTTTTCACGTCTAATATTTTTATATGAATTAAATAGGTTTACTTATGGTTTGTATATAATGAAAAAGGTTAAGTGAAATAATATTTACAGGGAGATAAAAAATTATGCTAATATTAATGTTTTTTATAGTATTTTCTCCGTATTTATCAGTGGTTAGTTTAGTGGTAACATCGTATATAACCATAAAAAAGAATAAAATAGTCTTTAATAATTTATGGAATAAAGGTATGCTTTTGATGTTTATTTGGTCTATAATAACCAGTATTATTAATAAAAGTATACTGTCTTTAGGAGTATCTTTTGTTTTTTTACTACTTTTCTTATTTGGGATTTTTTTAGAAAAGAACTTTTATTCAGAAGAAAAAATTAATAAATTGCTTAAAAATATTTTATTTTTATCAATTGGATCTGCTATAGTGGGATTTATTGAAAGAATTACTGAAATACAACATATACCTAGTTGGTGGGGAAAGTTATTTGGTATAAATCAATTTGCAGCCAAAGGAATAAGTCCTAGAATAACAGGTACATTTGGAAATCAAAATATAGCAGGGACTTGGTATGGAGTTATGATTTTGATAAGTTTATATTTTTATTTTAATGAAAAAAATAAAAATAAATTTCTATACGCAATTACAGCATGTTTATTTACTATTGTATTAGTGTTAACTGGATCAAGAGGTGGAATATTAGGTCTTGCTATAGGTATAGTTATTTATCTATATTTAAGTAAAAACAAGAAAAAAGCTATCATAATAGCTTTATTATCATGTATAGGACTAATATTAATATTTAAATTTCCTAATTATTTTCCTAGAGGAGATGTATTATATATTACATTGAACAAAAGAGGATTTATATGGAAAAAGACTTTTGAAATGATTAAATTAAAGCCGATGATGGGATGGGGATTTCTTGGTACTTATTTTTATAAAGGATTGAATGAACCACATGGACATAATATTATTTTAACGTTTGCTTCTTCTTTAGGAATAATAGGACTTATGATTTTTACTATAATGAACTATTATTTAATTAAAGAATTGAGATTTTTAAATAAGAATAATTGTAAATATGTACCTGTGTTGGCATCGGTTATTGCATTGATTTTTGGTCAAGGTATTTTTGATTGTACAATAATGAATCCACAGGTTGGAGTAATATATTTTGGAGCTTCTGCTTTAATTAATGCAATTGCTTATGAAAATAAATATGTATTTGTTCATAAAAGATCGATCCAAACACTATTAAGTCCTATGAAAAAACAAAAATCAGTTGAGTTAAAATAAAAGCTTTTCTTAATTGAAAAGCTTTTATTTTAAAATTATATTAATGAGAAACTATATTTTGTCCACGCGGTATATTTTTCTCCTGGAGATAAGATTTTTGTAGGGAAACTTTGTTGATTTATTGCATCAGGATAGTATTGAGTTTCAAGACATAAGCCGATATAATCACATGATTTTATGTTATTTTGAAGTATTAGATTATTTCCCATAGAGTTACTAGTATATAATACTACAGATGCTTGGTCAGTAGTAACCTCCATTTTTCTTCCATTTTCTTCGTTTAATAAAACTACAACAGGATTATTTGATTTATTAAGTATAAAAGGATGGTCATATCCGCCACCATTTTCTATTTGTTCATAATTTGATTTTATATCACTGCCGACTTTTTTTTCGAATTTAAAATCAAATGGAGTATCTGTCACATCTCTCATTTCACCAGTGGGTAAAACATCTTTTGTAATAACTCCAAACTTATCAGCATCAATTTTTAATTTATGATTTAATATAGTGCTTTTTAGGTTACCAGATAAATTAAAATAACTATGATTTGTTAAATTCACTATGGTATCTTTATCTGTTGTTGCCTCATAGAATATTTCTAGATCATTACTATTATTAAATTTATATGTAACTTTTACACTTAAATTGCCTGGAAAACCCTGGTCACCATCTGGACTAAGATGGGTTAGTTCAAGAGCAGAGTAATCTTCTGCATTTAATTCTTTTACAGACCATAATATTTTTTCAAAACCTTTTGGTCCGCCGTGAAGATTACTATTATTGTTATTCTTAGCTAAAACATATTTTTTATCTTCAATAGAAAATTCAGCATTTGATATTCTACCACCAACTCTTCCAATTAAAGCTCCAAAGTATGGTTGATTCGCTATATAATCTTCAGGATTTTCAAAGCTTACAACAACATTTTCTATGGCTCCATCTTTATCAGGTACATAAATTTCAGATATTATTCCTCCTAAGTTTAATATTGATACATAAGAATTATTGGAATTTACTATACTGTATTTTCTGATTTCATTTCCATCTTTAGTTTTTCCAATAACCTCGTTGATTATTTTCATAAACAAACCTCCCTTTATTCCCCAAAAATTTTCCTAATGAAATATATTTATAATGTAGTTTATTTTGAAAACTAACTATTTTAAGTATACTATTCAACTTATTATGATGTCTATATTAAGAAAAATTTCAAATATAAAAAAATAGATGAAATTTTTGTGAAATCCTCTAAATATATTGACTAATGAGTTAACAGGGTAAATAGGTATTAGATATATTTTAAGTTCAGTATTTTATGTTTATCGAATCTAGTCGAAAACTAAGAAAATTTGGTAAAAATATCTATAAAAAAAATGGTTTTTGTAGTAAAATATAGCTAAGGATAAAAGGGGGATATATCTTGGGAAATTATTTTTTTCAAATAATAATTGCAATAATAGAATCATTAATTTGGATTTTAATTTTTTCAGTAATTATAAAGAAAAATATTTTAATAGATGATAAAAGAACTAGCGTTTTACTTAGTTTGTCTTATGTTATTGTAGCAATTTTAACTAAAAAAGTCGTGCCATTTGGAATTCATCCAATAATAATAACTATATTCAATATTATTTTATTTAAAATTATTACTAAAAGGTCTTTAAAAACGATGATTTTTAGTTTTTCGTTATTTACAATATATACTATTATTTTTGAAGAAATTTTTTATTCATTCATAGCTTATTTTTTAAGTATAAACATAATAGATATAATAAATAACTCATTACTAAATAATTCAGTTGGAATAATTTCTGCTAGTATTAAATTGATTATTTTGATGACTATTATGAGGTTTATAAAAATCAATCTAGACTTATTATATGAAAAGGATAAAGGGGTAATATTCAACTATTGGATATTTGGATTAATTTCTTTTGGATTTGTAATGATGAGTTTTGAAGCTATGACTAAGTATGGTATTAACATTAAATATTTTAATTACGCGGTATATACAATATTCTTATTCTTTTTAATTTTAGGGTATTATCAATACAAAAATTTCATTGAATACATGAAGATGAAATATAAGTTTGAAAAAAAAGAAAAAGAATTGGAAAACTTAGAATCTATGATTGATGTAATAAGAAAGCAAAAGCATGACTTTGCAAATATTATTAATACTGTATATGCAATAAGTGTAATGAACAAGCCTAATAGTAATGATAAAATAAAATCCTATTTAAAAAGTATCATAAATGATTCAACTACACCAAACTACTTTTATGATACGGGGAACGACTATTTGGATGGGCTATTAGCTATGAAGAAGAAATATGCTGATAATGAAAAAGTCAATTTTGAAGTTGATTTTGATTGTTCTTTAGAAGAGGTACAAGTTGAAGACAATGATTTGGTTAAAATTGTTAGTAATATTGTGGATAATGCGTTAGAGGTTTTAAAGAAATACCAAAATGATAATAAAGTTATATCAATTTATCACTGGATTGAAGATGATGTATCAAATATTTCAATTTCAAATAATGGGCCAATGATAAAAGAAAACTTAATGAAAAAGATTTTTGATAAAGGGTTTACTGAAAAGGTCAAAGAAAGTAAAGAACATGGCTACGGTTTATATATTGTTAAAGAGCTAGTGCAAAAACAGAATGGAAAAATATTAGTTAAAAGTGATGAAAACTCTACTGAGTTTTTAATTAAACTACCTATGTTGAAATAAAATGCGAAAAAGGACTCACATTTTATTTCAGTGCTCAATGCACAGTTCACAGTACGCAGTTATGGATACCTTTAGTTGATACGAAAGCTTTTTATTGAAAGAAAAAACGAACTAAAACAGCGACAAGTGATAAGTTACAACTTAAAACTATTATAAATTACTTTGCAATTTATGATTATTATGAAAAAGCCTAGTTGATATGATACTTCCAAGGTAGACACTGTAATTAATTAAATTACAAATCTACTTTGGAGGTGTTTTTTTATGGGAAGAAAACTTAAGTATAGTAAAGCATTAAAGATTAAAGCTTGTGAAGATTATA